>CAYZVY010000006.1:0-44591 GCA_964481675.1 uncultured Verrucomicrobiota bacterium | reverse complement strand
CTTGAAAAGGGGCGCATGAACGGGCAAGATATGAATTTCATCTGATTATCCGACTGAAGGGGGTTCCTGTGAAACAGTCCGATCTTCCACGTCAGGCTCAACTGGCCCGCGCGTCCTTCGATCACGCAGTCAAGCGCTTCGAATCCCAACGGCAGTTTGCCGCCTCCCTGTGCGACCTGCATCCGGCCAAGGCCAAGGAGTGGGGGGCGCTTCTGGACAAGGCCCAGGCCCTCGTGGAGCAGGCGGCCGGTACGGGCGACACCAGCGCGCTCCGCCAGGCGGTCCGCCAGGCCGAAGCGCTCCTCGCCCCGCTCGCCAAGGTGGCGCGCACCTACACCATCCACTGCGCCGGGCATGCCCACATCGACATGAACTGGATGTGGTCGTGGCCGGAAACCGTGTCGCTCACGGTTGACACGTTCAGCACCGTTCTCAAGCTGATGGACGAGTATCCCGAGTTCACCTTTTCACAGAGCCAGGCCAGCGTCTATGCCATCCTGGAGCAGCACCGGCCTGACCTGCTGGCCCGCATCGCGGCCCGCGTGAAGGAAGGCCGCTGGGAGGTCACCGCCAGCCACTGGGTGGAGGGCGACAAGAACCTGGCCGGCGCCGAGGCGCTCTGCCGGCACCTGCTCTATACGCGCACATACATGAAGACCCTGTTCGGGCTGGAGCCCGAGGATGTGCCGATCGACTGGTCGCCCGACACCTTCGGGCATGCCGCCAGTGTGCCGACCTACCTGGCGCAGGGCGGCGTGAAATACCTGTATATGCACCGGCCGGGCGACGCCGAGGCGGCCAAGCTCTGGCTCTTCCGCTGGTTCGGGCGCGACGGCTCCTCCGTCCTGGTGCGGAACGACACCCCATCCTCCTGCGGTTACAACGGCGAGATCCGCGGCGACCTGCTGGCCAAGGAAAGCGCCGCCTTCTTCAAGCAGACCGGGCTGAAGGATCACCTGTTCGTTTTCGGGGTGGGCGACCACGGCGGCGGCCCGACCCGGCGCGACATCCTGATGGCCCTTGAGCTTCGCGACTGGCCCGTGTTCCCGCGCCTGGTTTTCGGCACGGCTTCGGGCTACATGAAGACGATCGATCCGCAGGCAACGGGTGTTCCTGAAATCAAACGCGAGTTGAACTGCGAGTTCGCCGGCTGCTACACCACGCAGACCCTCATCAAAAAGGCGAACCGCCTTGGGGAAAACCGGCTGGTGGATGCCGAGATGGCCGCCTCGATCGGGTGGGGCGCGCTGGGCATGCCGTATCCGGCAAAGCAGTTCGAAGAGGGCTGGCGCGACACGCTCTTCAGCCACTTCCACGACATCCTGCCCGGCTCGGGTGTCCACGACACGCGCACCTACACGCACGGGCTGTTCCAGAAGACCATGGCCGCCACGGCGCAGATCGAGACCTTCGCCCTGCGCGAACTGGCCAACCGCGTGGACACCTCCTCGGCCGGGCCATTTGCCGGGCCCGATATCGCGCCCTCGGCCCTCTGCGACGGGCTGGGGGGCGGCGTGGGCTTCCAGAGCGTAAACGGCGGGCTGGTGGCCTCGGAGCAGTCGGGCGGCCGCGGCGCGCGCCCGTTCGTCGTCTTCAATCCGCTGCTGCACGACCGCGACGAGATCATCGAGGTCACGCTCTGGGACAACGCTCCGGTGGCCGCGACGTCGCCTTTGAAGCAGAAGACGTATGTGGCCGTGGGGCCCGACGGCAAGACGGCCGTCGCGCAGATCGTCAATTCGGGCAATTTCTGGCGGCACGATTACGTGACCGTCGCCTTCCGCGCCGAAGTGCCTGCCGGCGGCTACTCCCGGTACGTGGTTCGCGAGGAAGCCGATCCGGCCGCCCGTCCGGGTTTATCGAAACAGGAACAGGCGGTTCCGATCGAGCCCGTTCACCACTGCTCCTACGCCGCGCACGAGCGCGCCCGGTCCGGCCTGGAAAACGAGTACCTGTGCGTGGCGCTCGACCCCGTGACGGGGGGCATCCTGCGGCTGACCGACAAGCGCACCGGGGTGGACCTGGTCACGCCCGAGCAGCATGCGCCTTCGCTGGAGTATACGGTCGAACGGCCGCACGGCATGTCGGCCTGGCAGATCCAGCACCCGGGCGAGCCTCCTCGCGCGCCGGTGCTGCGCGAGCTGAAAAAGAAACTGACCGGACCGCTCAAGGCGTCGGTCGAGGCGACGCTGCGCATCGAGGAGTCGGACCTGACGCTGACCTACGAGCTGCGGGCCGGCGATCCGCGGCTGTATGTGAAGATCGCGGCCGTCTGGTTCCAGCGCGGCTCGCGCGAAATCGGGGTGCCGGCGCTGACTTTCGCGCTGCCGCTGGCGCTGACCGGAGCGGCCGCGCGCTACGAGATCGCGTTCGGGGCCGTGGACCGGACGCAGAACGCAGGCGAGGAGGTGCCCGCGCTGCAGTGGGCGCAGGTGCATGGCGCGGCCCGGAAGGCGGTCAAGGCGGGTGTCCTGCTGATTAACGACTCCAAGCACGGCCATTCGCTGACCGGCAGCACGCTTCGGCTGACGCTGATCCGGAGCAGCTACGAGCCCGACAACCTGCCTGAGATCGGGCAGCACGAGATCAACCTGGCGATCGAGCCGTTCGGCATCGGCCTGCCGGTGGCCGACGCCATCCGCGCGGGCCAGGATTTCAACCGCCCGCTGAAGACGGTGGGGACGGGGATCCACAAGGGGGCCTGGTCGGCCTCGGCCTCCTGGCTGCGCCAGGAGGAGCCGTCCATCCTGGTGAGCGGCGTCAAGCGTTCCGAAAACGGGGACGGGCTGGCGGTCCGCCTCTTCAACCCGGGCAACCGGGCCGCCGTATCCCGGCTGGCTCTGCCCGCCGCCCTGGCCAAACGCGTGACCGGGGTCGAGACGCTCGACATGATGGAGCGGCCTGTCGCCGGCGCGGCGACCTGGAAGGGGCGCTCCGCGCTGCTTCCGATGCGCGGGCACACCATCGCCACGCTGCTGATCCGCCTGAAACCCCTGGCCATGGAGTAGCGCATGAACGCCCGGGAATCGCTGCTGGAATGCATCCTGCCCCTGAAGATCGTGGACACCCACGAGCACCTGCCGCTCGAGCGCGACCTGCCGCGCCAGAATACGGACGTGCTGGCCTCCTGGCTGATCCATTATTTCAGCTGCGACCTGGTCTCCGCCGGCCTGACCCCGAAAGAGCTGGATGAGGTGCGCAAGCCGGGCGGCGATCTGCTGGCACGCTGGAAAAAGGCGGAGCCGTTCTGGCGGGCCGCCGAGAACACGGGTTACGGCCGGGCGCTCGCGTTGGCGGCGCGGGATTTGTTCGACATTCCCCGCATTGGCGCCGACACGATTCTCGAGCTCAACAGCCGATTCCTGGCGGCGCGGGCGCGCAAGGATTACTACCGCTGGGTGCTGGGGCAGAAGTCGGGTATCGCCGTCAGCATCCGCGATTCCTTTGATCCCGCTGTGCCGGACACCCTGAATGCGCCCGACCCGTTCGTCTTCACGCTCCGCACGGATCCGTTCATCATGCCGACCCACCGCACCCAGATGCGCGAAATCGGGCAGCGCGTTGGCGTCACGGTCAACGCGCTGGAGGATTGGGAGGAGTCCGTCCGCCGGACGATCGAGACATACCTGGCGGAGCCCGGCCGCGTGGTCTGCCTGAAATGCGGCCTGGCGTATATGCGGGAATTGCGGTTCGAAAAGGCGACCCGCGCGGAGGCGGAGCAGGGGTTCAACCAGTTCTTCGGCGACGACCACAACCCGGCCTGGCGGCCTCCGCTCTCCACGCCCAAGGCGCTGCAGGATTACATGCAGCACGTGGTTTGCCGGATTGCCGACGAGCACGGCCTGGTTTACCAGATCCACACGGGGCTGCAGGAGGGCAACGGCAACATCCTGAGCCATTCCAACCCGACGCTGCTGAGCAACCTGTTCCTGGCGTATGAAAACGTCAAGTTCGACCTTTTCCATATCAGCTATCCCTACACGATGGAGGCGGGCGCGCTGGCCAAGAATTGCCGGAACGTTTTCCTGGACATGTGCTGGGCGCATATCATCAGCCCGGAAGCCAGCCGCCGGACGCTGACCGAATGGCTTGACGCCGTGCCGGCGAACAAGATCATGGGATTCGGGGGCGACTATTGCTTCCCTGAAGGCGTGTATGGCCACCAGTACCTGGCCCGGCGGAACATTGCCTCGTCGCTCGCGGTGAAGGTCGAGGACGGCAGCTTCGATCTCGACCGCGCGAAGGAGATCGCGCGCTGGCTGCTGGTGGACAACCCCGCAACGCTGTTCGGGCTGGGGGCCCATGTCTAATCCGCGGCTTTTCAGCGGCATGCGCTCGGCCTGGATCGCCCTGGCGGCCATGGCTCCGGTCTATTTCTTTTCCTATTTCCACCGCGCCGCGGTTCCGGGCACGATTTTCAACGAAATCCAGATGGACCTGCACCTGACGGCCACGGCGGTGGCCGGGCTCGGCGCGCTGTTCCTGGGCATCTACGCGGTCACCCAGCTGTTCATCGGGATGGCGGTGGACCGCTACGGCGGCCGCCGGATGCTGCTGGCCGGCGGGCTGCTGATGGCCGCGGGCAGCCTGTGGTTCCCCTCGTCGCGAACGGTGGTCGAGTTGTACCTGGCGCGGGCGCTGACGGGATTCGGCGCCAGCTTCATGTTCCTGAGCATCGTGCATGAAATCGAGGCGCTGTTCGGCCCGCGCCGGTTTCCCACCGTGCTCGGTATGGTCCTGTTCATGGGGTATGCCGGGGGCATGAGCGGAACGCTGCCCTTCGCGGCGCTGACGGCCTGGCTCGGGTGGCGCGAGTCGCTGTTCGCCGTCGCCCTGCTGACGGTGCTGTCGATCCTGGGCGCGTGGCTGACCCTGCGGACGCTTCCGCCGTCGCCGCGGACGGCGGTCCGCATTTCCTTCCGGCCGGTCCTGGACGTGCTGCTGTCCCGCCGCTCGCTTCCCCTGATGCTGGCCTGCATGTCCAATTTCGCGGTGCTGTTCGTGGTGCAGAACGTGGTGGGCAAGAAGCTGCTCCAGGACACGCTTGGCCTGGGCTCCAACCGGGCCGCCACCTTTGTCCTGATCATGGCGGCCATCAGCGCGGGGTCGGCCTTCCTGTGCGGGCTGTGGCTGAAGTGGTCCGGCCAGCGCCGCCGGCCGGTCCTGCTGATCTTCGGCTTCATTTTGGTCCTGGGCGTCGGCGTGCTGATCGCCGCCGCCGCGTTCCGGGCGCCGGCGTCCCTTTACCTGGCCGGCTACATCCTGCTGGCCGCCAGCGTGGGGAGCGGGGCGGCCGCCTCCGCGGTCATCAAGGAGCTGAACCGGCCCGATTGCGTGGCCCAGAGCGTGGCGGTGCTGAACGCGTCCTCGTATGTGGGCGTTTCCGTGCTGTCCTATGTCTCCGGCCGGATCCTGGACCGGTTTGCCGACCGGTCAACCCTGACGCCGGACGGCCGCCTCTACCCGATGGAAGCCTATCTGACGCTCTTCATTGTCATGGGCGGAATCGCCGTCTTTTCCTGGATCTGCATGAGCCGCATTCCGGAAACATGGGCGGCGCAGCCGCGCGTGGTCCATGAACCGGCACCTGTTTTACCGCAACCGCAAACGGAAGGAACTCCGCTATGATGCAAGGCCACATCCATCTGCACAACGAAACGCTGGCAGCCTTGAAGCCGTATCTGGTGACCCGCGGCGTTCCCATGCCGCCGGGCGCCGTGAAGAATCCGGCTTCGATCGGCGCGTTCGACGCGAAGGGGCGGCCGCTGCCGGTTGACGCCCGTGTGCTGCAGCGGCGGCCCGACGGCTCCATCGAGTGGGCGCTGCTGGATATCCAGGTGAACCTGGAGGGGCAGGAGACGACGTCCATCGCGGTGCAGCCCACAGGCCGCAAGCCGGCGCGGGTGGTTCATCCCGTGATGGTGAAGAAGCAGGGAAAAAGCCTTGTCCTGGACAACGGCCTGAGCCGCGTGGAACTGTCGTCCGAGGGCGGCAGCCTGATCCGCAAGCTGGTGCTGAGCGGGCGGACGATCCTGGAGCGCGGCATGACGGCCGACCTGCAGGTGATGGAGCCCGGCGGCAAGCTGTACCGGGCCAGCCTGGCCGGCGCCTACAAGCTGACCGTGACCCACGCCAATCCGCTTCGGACGGAAGTGACGGTCGAAGGCAGGCATGCGTCGCGGGACGGCAGCACGCTGCTGGATTTCGCGCTGCGCTTCGAGCTGAAGGCGAACAATCCGGACCTGAAAATCGAGCACACGTTCTATTGCCGCGAGCCGCGGGAAGGCAAGATCGCGATCAAGGCGGTCCGCCTGGTCCTGCCGACCACGCTGAAGCCCGACGGCGCCAAGGTCATGCGCCAGCTGCACCACGGGCACGACTGGTTCCACCGCGACCTGGCTCTGAAGGAAAACATCGAACTGGTGGCCAGCAGCACGGGCAACCTGGACACCTATGCCGCCAGCTACAAGGACGGGGTGACGGCCCACGCCACGGCGGGCGGGCAGATTTTCCTGCGCAACGAGGGGAGCCTCAAGGAAAACTGGGGCGCGTATCCGTTCCACATGCGGCCGGGGCAGCAGTCGGGCTTCCGGGCGTTCAACGACTTCTCGCACATCCGGACCATGGCGCCCATCTTCGGGTGGGTGTCCGACGCCTACACCCTGACCACCGCGTTCGAGCATTTCCGCCAGCTTCATCCCAAGTCGATCGTCGTCGACGAGCAGACGCTGACCTACAACATCTGGCCCGAATGGGCCACGCCCATGCAACTCGTGCAGGGGGTCAGCAAGTCGCACATCCTGTGGCTGCGGGGCGACCGCGAGGCCCTTGACATGGACGGCGTGCTGGACGTCCTGGGGCGCTGGGAATACGGGTACACGGAGCCGGTCGAAATCACGGTCGATCCGGCCTGGTTCCGGGCGTGCGAGGCGCTGGAGGCGCACCAGTTCCTGGCCTACCAGCCCGATAAGTATCCGATGCTGGAAAACCTGATCGAGGTGGCTCCGGCCGCCGGCAATCCGGCCCGCTACACCTACGACCGCCAGCCCGCGACGGGGATGTTCCATTTCGGCTGCAATGTCAACGCCGACGCCACAAGCTGCTCCAACAACGAGGACGACATTTCGGTCCTGTTCCCGCTGCAGCACTACATCCGCACGGGGCACGCGTATGCCTGGGACTACGGCAAGGAGGCGGCGCGCCATTACATGGAGATCGACTTCTGCGAGTGGAGCACGGATCCGCGGCAGAAGGGCGGGCTGATTCCGCACACCGGCCACCACTACGTCGGCAACGTCTATCCCAGCCACCAGTGGGCCGAGGGGCTGCTGGCCTATTACTACCTGAGCGGCGACGAGCGCGCGCGGAAGGCGGTCATCGCGGTGGGCGACAACCAAGTCTACTGGGCGTTCAACAAGATCGACTGCGTATGCTGCGACGGCCGCGAGGCCGGCATGCCGCTGGTCAACCTGGCGGCCGCTTACCGGCTGACCCGCGACGAGCGCTACATCGAAGCCGCCCGCCACATCATCAAGAATTTCTATCTCCGCTGGATCAAGGCGTACGGCGAGTTCAAGTATCCGTATCCGCAGGGCACGGCGAAGCATCCGCACAAGCTGATCACGGGCTATGGCGACTGGTCGAGCTTCTCCGGATTGTACCGGCTGTTCGAGGTGACCGGGAAGGCGGAGTTCAAGAACCTGGCCGTGCGCCTGCTGAAGACGGCGGTCACGCCGGGCGGCTTCAGCCTGAACGATGTCCGGGGCATGGACTTCTTCGCGGCCTGGATCCTGGGACGTTTGACGAACGACATGGACGGCGTCTTGAAAACTGTCCAGGCGGCGGTGCCCATGCTGCTGCGCCGGGGCGGTCATCCCATCCGGCGACTGCATGTCCTCAAGGAACTCGACGAGCGCGGGCTGATCGATGACCGGTTCGTCGGCAACCGGGCCGGAAGCATCTGATGCGAAAGCAACCGCTGAACATCCTGTTCCTGATGACGGACCAGCACCGGGCCGATCATGTGGGTTTCCTGCCAGGCAGCAGGCTGGCCACGCCCAATCTGGACCGCGTGGCCGAAGGCGTCGCCTTTTCCAATGCGGTCACCACCAACCCCATCTGCACACCCGCCCGGTCGTGCCTGCTCACGGGCAAGTATGCGCACCAGATCGGCATGCTGGCCATGTCGGGCGACCTCAGCCTCCAGCATCCGACCTATATGCGGGCGCTTCAGCAGGCCGGCTACTGGACGGCCGGCATCGGCAAGTTCCACTGGTTGCAGAACTGGCCGTGGGGCCACCCGCGGGGGCAGGGGCACAACCTGGTGGGACTGCGTGAGGAGATTAAGAAGTTCGGGATGGACCACGTCTGGGAGAGCTCGGGCAAGCAGCTGGCGTTCCGGAATTATTGCGATTACATGGCCTATTTGAAGGACAAGGGGTTGATCGAGGCGTTTCGCGATCACATCGAGGCCGAGGGGCCGAACCAGCAGGATCCCGAAAAAGTACTTTTTTCGGGTTCACCCTGGCCCTTTGACGAAGAGGATTATGTCGATTGCGTGACGGGGCGCGAGGCGCTTAAGGCCCTCGACATCCGGCCGAAGGACAAGCCGTTTTTCCTGTTTGTCTCCTTCTGCGGCCCCCACAAGCCCTATGATCCCCCCAAATCGGACCTGGATCAGGTGCCGGAGGAGCAGGACGATCCGTTCCTGCCGGGCGGGCCGACCCTGTCCGCGGAGGCCTGCGAACGGCTGCGCCGCCTCCGCCGCGCCTACAAGGCTATGATCGGCTGCATCGACCGGCAGGTCGGCCTCCTCTTTGACCGGCTGGAGCGGGACGGGCTTCTGGAGAACACGCTCATCCTGCTGACCAGCGATCATGGCGAAATGCTGGGCGACCGCACGCGCATGTCCAAGCAGCAGCCCTGGCGGCAGTCGGTGACGGTACCCACCGCCATCCGCCATCCCGATTACCTGGCCGGCAAGGTATGCGAATCCCCGATTGAAATCACGGACCTGACCGCGACCATCCTGGATGCGGCGGGGATCGATCCGGTGGCGGCGCTTTCCAAGCCCTGGCCGGCTTTCCACGACCGCGTGCCCTGCCGCTCGCTGATGCCGATCGTGCGCGGGGATGCCCGGAATGTGCGGGACATGGCCTTCTCGGAGTGCAACAATCTCTGGCGCATGCTGCAATCGGCGGAATGGAAATACATTCGCTACCTGGCGACTCCCCAGGGGGCGCCCGCGCGCGAATGGCTGTACAATCTCAAGGCGGATCCGGGCGAGCAAACCAATCGGGCGGACGATCCGTCCTGCGGCGAGGTGCTGGGCCGGTTCCGGGACTGCATGGAGCGGCTGATGGACATGACGCCCCCGGCGCAGCTGGGCTGGGCGGCGTATGAACAGGAGACGTGATGAGCCTATTATTCGAAATCAAGCCGGTGGACGCCGCGTTCTATAACGACCGCCTCAAGGACTTCCTGCCGGCGAAGATGATCGACATCCACACCCATGTGTGGCTCGACCGCTTCATCAGGCACTCGCCGTCCGACGGCCGCACCGTCACCTGGCCCGGCCGCGTGGCGAAGGACAACTCCGTCGAGGATCTGACGGAGACCTACCGGCTGATGTTTCCCGGCAAGGCGGTCACGCCGCTGATGTTCGGCACGCTCGATGCGGACGGCGACAAGCAGAACGACTACGTCAGCGCGTGTTCCTGGCAGGCCCAGTATCCCGCGCTCATCTTTTCCGACCCCAACTGGTCGGCTGCCGAGTTGGAAGCGCGCATCGAGAAGGGCGGGTTCCATGGGGCCAAATCGTACCTGAGCCTGGCGCCGGCCTATGTTCCCGGCAACGAGGTGCGGATCTTCGACTTCTTTCCGCCGCACCAGATGGAGGTTCTGGACCGTCACGGCTGGATCATGATGCTGCATATCCCGCGGCCCGGCCGGCTCAAGGACCCGGTCAACCTGGCCCAGATGCTGGAGATTGAAAAAAGGTACACGCAGCTGCAGGTGATCGTGGCGCACGTGGGGCGGGCCTATTGCCCGGAGGATGTGGGGACGGCCTTTGACACGCTGGCGGCCACGAAACGGATGCTGTTCGACATCAGCGCCAACACGAACGACTGGGTGTTCGAGCAGTTGATCAAGGCCGTGGGGGCGCAGCGCATCCTGTTCGGGTCCGACCTGCCCATCCTGCGGATGCGCATGAAGCGGATCTGCGAGAAGGGGCAGTACGTGAACCTGGTGCCGACCGGGTTGTACGGCGACGTGTCGGGCGACAAGAACATGCGGGAGATCCCGCCGCCCGAAAGCGACCGCTACACCTTTTTCATGTATGAGGAGATCGACGCGTTCCGCCGGGCCTCCGAGCGGATGAAACTGAGTCGGGCCGAGGTTGAGGCAGTCTTCCATGACAATGCCCAGCGGGTGTTGCAGGAGGCGGGGTGGAGGTGAGGGCTGCGCAAGCACTGCTTTGTGAAAGGCCCGAAACCGGATGTGGGAGCGCCACACCGTTGGCGCGATAGGCGAAAGACTTGCGTATGATCGCGCGGACGGTGCCCTTCGACTTCGCTCAGGGCAGGCCGCGCTCCCACATCCAGACGCCAGCAATGTGTACAGGAGGATTACGCTTGAAGAAAATAACTTGCGGTTTTGCCTTGATGCTCACGGCCGCCTTGCTCGGCCTCGGCATGGCCTCGCGTAAAGCCGGCCCGATGGAGAAGACGGTCGCCGCCTCCCAGGAGCGGATGGACAAGGAATGGCGCGATAAGGGGCTTGATTCCTGGTTTGCCCGCTACCAGGCGTATGCCGCGAAACTGCTGAACGATTCGGCGGTCACGAACTCCTACCGCGACAAGACCGGCAACTGCCGGCTGGCGTGGTTCGACCGCCTGTTGCGTAATCAGCGGACGGCCGCGCCCGAAGCCGAACGGTTTTCGCGGGAATTGCATCAGGCGGCTCTACGCGAGACCGGTGCGTTTGCGGACCTGACCCGGCAAGGTTTTGAAAAGACCGACATTCCGGTTGATCTTCCCGGCGGCCAGCGCGCTCACGATGTCGGCCTGGATTCGTTCACCACTAGCCTGACGCTCATGCAGCTAGCCCGTGCAAAGGCTTTTGCGCCGATCGAAAACCGTGAACGGTTTTTCGCTTCACTGGTGGCCCAGGCCTTGAGCTCTAATTTTTCTGGTCATGCCTTCGCTGACGACCATGAAGGCCGAAGGGTCTGCGATATCCTTGAAAAAGTGGATCGCAAGGCTCTAGCGCTCGGCGCCATGGAAGCGGCCCGGCTGGGCGATCAGTGGCGGGCAGGCGGATTTGACGCCTGGCTGAACACCCTGTCCATGCAGAGCACAACCGTCACCGCCGCCGGAGTGGAGGGCACGCTCGCAGCCGTATGGAAGACATCGGAGGGGTTGATTGTCGTCGGCGGGGTCGAGTCGAATGTGTATCACCTCGACAACAATTTCGACATTAAGGCCGTATTGGATCTGGGCGGGAACGACCGTTACGAGGAGGGCACCGTCTGCGACGCACGCCCGGTCCTGGTCCTGCTGGACCGCCGGGGGGACGACGTCTACAGCGGACGCAAGACGGGCATCCAGGGCGGCGCGGTCGGCGGGATTTCGATCCTGCTGGACGGCGCCGGGAACGACCGCTACACGGCCGTCGACCTGGCCCAGGGCTCCTGCCTGGCCGGGGTCGGGCTGCTGGCCGACCTGTCCGGCGATGATTCCTATTTAGGGGACAAACGCGCCCAGGGGTCGGCGGTTGGCGGCCTCGGCCTGCTGTGGGATGGTGGTGGAAGCGACACCTATCATGCGGCCGCCTGGGCGCAGGGCTTCGGCGGTCCGCTGGGGTTCGGCCTGCTGGAGGATCTGGCCGGGAACGACACGTATTATGCGGGCGGCAAGTATCCGGGCGGCTACGACGATTCACCCGGCTACGCCGGCTGGTCGCAGGGTGTCGGCGCGGGTCCGCGCGGTTCGGCCAACGGAGGCGTCGGCGTCCTGCTTGACGGCGGCGGGGATGACTCATATGAATACGACTATTTCTCGCACGGCGGGGGCTACTGGTTTGCGGTGGGCATCGCGCGTGATTTCGGGGGGAACGATTCGCGGCTTGGCTCCACGCGGACATGCTGGGACGGCACGCCGCGGAAGGAAAAGCCGTTTGTCCGCTGGGGGCCCGCCTATGGCTGTCATTTTGCCCTCGGGTTCCTGTTCGACGATGCCGGCAACGACCTGTATACCGGCACCACGGCAGGAAATGGCTTTGGCTGGGATATCGCGCTTGGCGCGCTATTCGATGCCGGGGGGAATGACCGGTATGTGGGCGGAAACGGCGGATTCGCGAGCCAGACGAGTTTTTCCATCCTGGCCGACGGGGCGGGAGACGACCAGTATGAACCCCGGCAGGCGGGCATGGCCTCGCCGGTGTCGGAGTATCATGTGGCGGTCTCCAACTGCAGCAATTTCGCTCTCACCTACGATATGGGCGGAAACGACAAATGGGCGTGCGGATTATCCAACGGCCAGCAGCGGGTTCAGGGCTGGGCGGGCGGGATTTTGATTGATAAGTAAGGAACTCGTCTGCCACTGGATGTGGGAGCGCGGCCTGCCCTGAGCGAAGTCGAAGGGCACCGTCCGCGCGATCATGCACAAATCCTGCGCATCTCGCGCCAACGGTGTGGCGCTCCCACCTTCAATTGCTGAACTTGTCCATTGTACTTTACCGCGCATACGCCCGGATCCGGCGCGGCCTGGCAAACAGCTGTTCCCCGGGAATCGGGCGTAAGGCGGAGGCCGCATCGCGCGCCAGGTCTGCCTCCAGGAATTCCGCCGTCCCCGCTCGCTGCAGATCGATCCGTACCAGGGGGCCCGCCTGGCGGATCGCCTTGACCACGACGGGCAGGGCGTCGGCGCCCGGATCGGCGCGGAACAGATCGCACTCATGCGGGCGGACCAGCCGGACCTGGCTGGACGGCGGCGTATCCGGCCAGGTGTTCACATTCCCCAGGAACCGGCATACAAAGGCGGAGGCCGGGTTTTCATAGACATCGGCGGGCGAGCCTTCCTGCTCGATCCGTCCGGCGTTCATCACCACGATGCGGTCGGCCACCTCGATGGCTTCCTCCTGGTCGTGCGTCACGAACAGGCTGGTCACGCCCAGGTCGGCGTGGCGCCGGCGCAGCCAGCGCCGCAGTTCCGTGCGCACGCGCGTGTCGAGCGCGCCGAAAGGCTCGTCCAGCAGCAGCACGCGCGGCTCGATGGCGAGCGCGCGGGCCAGGGCCACCCGCTGGCGCTGCCCGCCGGACAGCTGGTCCGGGTAGTGGGCGGCCAGCCAGTCGAGCTGGATCAGGTCCAGCAGCGCCTTGACCCGCCGGGTGATTTCCTCGTCGGACGGCCGGTCACGGCGAGGCCGTGCGCGGAGGCCGAAGGCGATATTCTCGAAGACCGTCATGTGGCGGAACAGGGCGTAGTGCTGGAAGACGAAGCCCACCCGCCTCTCGCGGACCGGGCGGTCGGCCGTCTCCTCGCCATGGGTGCGGATGCTGCCGGTGTCCGGAACCTCAAGTCCCGCGATGATGCGGAGCAGGGTTGTTTTGCCGCAGCCCGACGGGCCCAGGAGGGCCACCAGTTCGCCGGTTTTCACATCCAGGTTGACGTCGTGCAGGACGTGGAACCGGCCGTAATGCTTGGACACGTTCCGGATTTCAATGCTCATCGCGCATCCTTTCGGCGGCCGCCCGCTGGCGCCTGACCTGCCATTCGGCCGCCGACTTCACCACGAGGGTGACCAGGGCGAGGCCGGCCAGCAGCGATGCCACGGCATAGGCGGCCGTGAAGTTGTATTCGTTGAACAGCGCCTCCACGTGCAGGGGTAGCGTGTTGGTGCGGCCCCGGATGTGGCCGGAAACGACGGACACGGCGCCGAACTCGCCCATGGCGCGGGCGTTGCAGAGGATGACCCCGTAGAGCAGGCCCCACTTGATGTTGGGGAGGGTGACTGACCAGAAGGTTTTCCAGGCCGAGGCGCCCAGGAGGCGGGCGGCGTCCTCTTCCTCGGGTCCCTGCGATTCCATCAGGGGGATCAACTCGCGTGCCACGAACGGCAGCGTGACGAAGAGGGTGGCCAGCACCAGGCCCGGGAAGGCGAAGATGACCTGAAGGCCGCGTGCTTCCAGCCACGGGTGGAACCAGCCCTGCCGGCCGAAGAGCAGCACGAACAGGAGGCCCGCGATGACGGGCGAGATGGAGAAGGGCAGGTCGACGATCGAGGCGATCAGCCGGCGGCCCCGGACCGGGTTCTTGACGATGGCCCAGGCCAGCGCCGTGCCGAAGACCGTGTTGAGCGGCACCACCACGGCGGCCACGGCCAGCGTGAGGCGGATGGAGGCGAGGGCATCCGGGTCGCTCAAGGCGGCGGCATAGGCGCGCCAGCCCTTGGAGAGGGCCATGGCCATCACCTGGATCAGGGGCAGCAGGATGAAGGCCCCGAGGAACAGCAGCGCCCCGCCCAGCATCAGGAAGCGGATGGGCGCGGGTTCGGCCAGGGCCGGAAGGCGGTGCGTTTCAGCGGTGCGCATGGCGGCTCCGGCTCCAGGATTGCAGGGTGTTGATGAGCACCAGCAGGACGAACGAGGCCATCAGCAGCGTGACGGCCAGGGCGGCGGCGCCGGCATAGTCGTATTGCTCCAGCCGCGTCACGATCAGCAGCGAGGCGATTTCCGATTTCATCGGCAGGTTGCCGGCGATGAAGATGACCGAGCCGTATTCCCCGATGCCCCGGGCAAACGCCATGGCGAAACCGGTCAGCAGTGCGGGGGCGATGGCGGGCAGGATCACCTTGATGAATGTGACGCCGCGCGAGGCGCCCAGGCAGGCGGCGGATTCCTCCACAGCCGGATCCAGTTCCTCCAGCACGGGCTGGAGCGTGCGGACGACGAACGGCAGGCCGATGAAGACGAGGGCGATGAACACCCCGATGGGCTGATAGGCCACTTTGATTCCGAAGGGGGTCAGCAAGCGTCCGATCCAGCCGTCGGGCGCATAGAGTCCCGCCAGGGCAATGCCGGCCACGGCAGTGGGAAGAGCGAAGGGAAGGTCCACCAGGGAGTCGACCAGCCGCCGGCCCGGGAAGGGGATGCGCACCAGGACCCAGGCCACCAGCAGGCCGGCGCCCGTGTTCAGCAGCGCCGCGAAGAAGGCGGAGCCGAATGTCAGCCGGTAGGCGGCGAGGGCGCGGGGGGAGGCGACCACCGACCAGAAGGTTTGCCCGTCGAGGGTGGCGCTCTTGAAGACGGCGGCCGAGATGGGCAGGAGGACCAGGAGCCCGAGGTAAGTCAGGGTGAGGCCCAGGATGAGGCCGGGCTTTCCCGGTATGGCGGACACGCGCATCACGGCTGCATGATCCGGTCAAATGTGCCGCCTTCTTCGAAATGCTCCTTCTGGGCCTTGGTCCAGCCGCCGAATTCCTGGTCGATGGTCACCATCTGCAGGGGCTTGAAGCGGGCCAGTTCGGCCGGGTCAGCCAGTTCAGGCGCGGAGGGGCGGAAGAAATGGCGGGCGGCCAGTTTCTGGCCTTCGGCCGAGTAGAGGAATTTCAAGTAGGCTTCAGCCGCCTTGCGGGTGCCGTGTTTGTCCGCCACGGCGTCCACGACGGCCACCGGCGGTTCGGCAAGAATGCTGAGGGAGGGCGTGACGATTTCAAAATGCTTGTCCGGGAATTCCTTCTGCGCCAGGAAGGCCTCGTTTTCCCACGCCAGGAACACGTCTCCCATGCCGCGCTGGCAGAACGTGGTGGTGGATCCTCGCGCGCCGGAGTCGAGCGAGGCGACGCGCTTGAAAAGGTCACGCAGATACGCCTGTGCGCCGCCGGGGCCGCCCCGGTTGCGGGCCGCCCAGGCCCAGGCGGCGAGATAATTCCAGCGGGCGCCGCCGGAGGTTTTCGGGTTTGGCGTCACGACGCTGACGCCCGGGTTCAGCAGGTCGCCCCAGTCCTTGATTTTCAGGGGATTGCCGGCCCGGACCAGGAACACGATGGTGGAGGTGTAGGGCGCGCTGTTTTTGGGTAGCCGGGTTTGCCAGTTGGAGGGAAGCAGGTTGCCGTGGATCGCGAGCGCGTCGATGTCGTATGACAGGGCCAGCGTCACGACATCCGCCTGCAGACCGTCCAGGACGGCGCGCGCCTGCTTGCCGGATCCGCCGTGCGACTGTTCGATTTTGACCGCCTGTCCGGTTTCCTTTTTCCACGACTCGGCGAACGCGGCGTTGACGGCCTTGTAGAATTCGCGCGTGGGATCGTAGGAAACATTCAGAAGGGTGATGGAGTCTTCGGCCCGCACCAGCGAGGCGCCGGCGACGAGGCAGGCGACGAGAATGGATTTCATGGGGCTTATCCTTTGCTTTTCTTGGAGCGCGCTGGCTTCGCGGCTGCGGCGCGCGATTCGGCCAGCGCGTCCTTCACGGTGTCGGAGAGTGACTGCATGTCGGCCAGGCTGGTGTGGTCGAGGATGCTCGCGATGGCATCGCGCACCTGTTTCATGACCAGGCGGATGCCGCAGGTGGCCTCGTCGGAGCAGTCGGTACAGGGCCGGTAGGCGGTGACGCTGACGCAGGGGATGGGCGCGAGCGGGCCGTCGATGCGGCGGATCAGGTCGCCCAGCATGATGCTGTGGGCGGGGCGGGCGAGGCCGTAGCCCCCGTCGGGGCCGCGGCGGCTGTAGAGAAGGCCGTCCCGGTTGAGCTGGAGCAGGATTCGCTCGAGGAACTTGCGCGGGATCATTTCGTCGCGGGCGATGTCGCCGATCCGGACAGGGTCGCCTCCCTCGGGCTTCCGGGCCAGGTAGGCCAGCGCCTTGATCGCATATTTGGCGGAACGTGTGAGCATCTTAATTCCTATCGATTTAGTAGAGATTGTAGTGCAATACAGCGGGCGTGCAAGAAGAATTTGCATAATCTCGGGATGTGGGAGCGCCACCCCGTTGGCGCGAGAAGCGCAGACTTGCGCCTCATCGCGCGGGCGGTGCCGCGCTCCCACATTCCCGCGCTCCCACATTCATGTGACACAGGTGTTCCATTTCCGCAACAAATCCAGTACGATGCGAAGATGTACCGGAGGAGGACTGTTATGCGCATTCTTTCAGCTCTTATCGTGGCGGCCGTTATTCCCGTTCTGCTAAAGGCCGCCGAGCCGCCCGCGGGAACCGCCATCGTGCATCCGGTCGACGGTGCCGTCATGGTCTACGTGCCGGCCGGCCCGTTCATCATGGGACTCGACCCCGCCGAGGCCGATACGGTGGCCCGGGCGCTGGGTGCCAGGGACGCCGCCCAGCTGTGGATGTGGGAGTGCTATCCGAAGCGGACCGTGGAGCTGCCCGGCTATTTCATCGACCGCACGGAAACGACGGTGGGACAGTGGGAGCGGTTTGTCCAGTCCACCGGATTCACCGGTACGCCCCGGGAAGTGTCAGGGCATTTCGGCAAAACCAATGACGCGTCGTTTCCCGTGGGCGAGGTCAGCCAGGAGGCGGCCAAAGCCTATGCCGCCTGGGCAGGCAAGGCGCTGCCCAGCGACGCGCAGTGGGAAAAGGCGTGCCGGGGAACCGACGGCCGCTTCTGGCCCTGGGGCAACACGCCGCCGACGCCCGAACTGGCAAACCTGGGGCCCCACACACGGGACCACTCGTATGATAAGGTCGGCAGCCATCCGAAAGGGGCGTCGCCTTATGGCTGCCTGGACATGATCGGCAACCAGTATGAATGGACGGATGGTCGCGTGACGCCCTATCCGGGTAATCCGGAGGCGGGCCGCATGGCGGGGTATAACAGCGCGAGCAACCGCTGCGTCCGGGGCGGATCGTTCTACCACGGGGCCAAAAGCGGTTACGCCTGCAAGCGGATGGGATTCGAAAACGACAGCACCTACTTCCACCTGGGATTCCGCAGCGTGTGGATCCCGACTCCGGGCTGGCTGGCCAGCCCGGAGTTCGAGAAGGCGCGTCAGCAGGCCGTTACCCGACTGTCGGATTGACTTCGAAAAAGGCCTTCGGATGGCCGCAGATCGGGCACTTCTCAAGCGCCTTGGCGCCTTCGTAAATGAGGCCGCATTCCCGGCAGTGCCACGCGACCTTCGCCGGTTTCTGGAACAGGGTGCCGTCTTCCATGCTCTTGAGCAGAGTCTGGTACCGCTCCTGGTGGGTCTTCTCGATCTTGCCGATGCCCTCAAAGATGCGGGCGATGTCCTCAAAACCCTCTTCGCGCGCTTCCTTGGCCATTCGGGGATACATGTCGGTCCATTCCCCGCCTTCTCCCGCCGCCGCCGCCTTCAGGTTGGCAAGGGTGTCGCCGATGCCGCCCAGGGCCTTGAAGTGAAGCTTCGCATGCGTCTTCTCTTCCTCGGCCGTCTTCAGGAAAATCTCGGCGATCTGTTCGAAGCCCTCTTTCTTCGCCGTGGAAGCAAAGTAGGTGTATTTGTTCCGGGCCTGCGATTCGCCCGCGAACGCTTCCTTCAGATTCTTTTCCGTCTTCGAGCCCTTGAGTTCCATGACTATCTCCTTGTTGTTGTTTGCCCGCCGTTCAATTTCGCGATCATGTCCCGTTTAAACCAGCTGGTGCGCTCCATGATGCGGATGGCGTTCATCCCCAGGATCGCCCGCTGATCGTCCTCGGACATCGCCGAGTATGCAATCTGCCCGATGCCGAAGGCCAGCGAAAAAAGGGAAAAATCGCTGCCGACCAGCAGCGTGTCGGCGCGGCCCGTCCTGACGACCTGGTTTTCCACCTCCCGGACATGCAGGGCCGCACAGGTGCAGTCGACGAAATTCGGCACCTTCAGGGTGAGATCGGCATATGATGCCGCGAAATGGCCTTCCATGAAGGTCACGTCCGGATAGCGGCCGCAGGCCCATTCCAGGTCCGGGATGTTCGGGAACGCATGGTTCATGTAAAGCAGCCGGTGTTCCTGCAGCAGTTCCAGGACCGGCTGCAGAAAATCGCTTTTCATGGTATAGCCCGGCTGGCGGTAGCGGTGCATCTTGACGCCGATGCAGGGTCCGCTGGCCAGGCAGCGTTTCAGCTCGGCCACGTTCCGTTCCGGCTCGAAGGCGGACAGCGTGCAGTAGGGAATGATCCGCTCCGGATAACGCGCGGCGAAAGCGAGCACCGTGTCGTTCTTCCGGCTCAGGTCGTCCGCATATCCTGGATTGGACGTGCTCATCCACACCATGTCGCAGCCGAACCGGTCCATTTCGGCGATATTCTTTTCATAATCCAGGGCGTCCGGGATCACGGTCTCGGGCCAGGGCCCGAAATGGCCGTGGGCATCGATGAAGGGCGCCTCGATGGGGCTGCCCGCGGCCACGCATTGGCGGATGGTTTTCATCGCACCTCCCCGAGAAGGCGCCGCATCGTGTCGCCGGCGATCCGGGCGCGGTCGGCCTCGGAAATGCCGGCATAGGCGACCCAGGCCGCGTAACCGCCCGGATCCTCGCAGGGGAAATGGGAGGCCAGCACCAGCCGGTCGGAGCCGAAGCGGGCCGTGACATCCTCGATATACCGGAAGGAAAAACAGGTCAGGTCGGCCAGCACATTCGGGCATTCGGCCAGCAGCGGGAAGAGGGAGCGGCCCTGGAGCATGCCCGTATACAACACCACGACGGGCAGCTTCGGGAAAGCCCGGGCAATGTCCCGGATATCGCGCCAGGCGGGGGCGTGATCCCAGGGATGATCCTGCACCATCATGTTGGAATGCAGCAGCGGCATGGCGTGCTGTTCCATCAGGCGGAGGAGGGGGCCCATGGAGCGGGAATCGCACAGATAGCGGTGATAGGTGGGCGCCACGCGGAGCGCCCGGATGCCGCCTTCCAGGCAGCGGCCGATCAGGGTCTCGGGCGGCGGCTGTTCGCCCGTCGCGGGCGGCACCACATGAAGGGTGGGATGCAGCCGGCCGCCGGACCGGCCGCAGTAGCCGAGGAGGCGGTCGACCGTGTCCAGGGACCCCGCTTCGAACGCCCCGCGATCGTAGACGAGGGCTTCGCGGAGGCCGTAGCGGTCCAGAACGGCAAGCGCATCGGCGGGTTCCGGCGTAGCAAGAAGCCCGATGCCGTTCAACCCGATTCCGAAATCGCAATCCAGCCCATTCAGCATAATGGTTCCCTTTGAGCGGTTAGTTTAGCAGGATCAGGTGCGGTTGCCACTAAAAAGGCGTTGCATATTGAGACCTGCCTTGCCATCATGCGACCTTTATTCGAAGGAGATTACGGCATGGCCTTAAATGCGGAATGGCGGGCAAAGATTGAACAGTGGCGCGATGCGATCGGCCGCATGATTTACGTCAAGCTGGCGGACGTCCCGCTGACCGGCTTTAAAACGTTCCGGCAGCTGCCCATCGAGGAGGCCACGGCGCAAACCTTTGCCCGGATGCCGGCGGGGAAGCCGTGGGGCGCCAAGTGGGAATACGCCTGGCTGCGCGCCCGCGTGGAACTGCCTCCCCGGGCCCGGGGGAAGAAGATCGTGTTCCGCTGCGGGGAGAGCGGCTCCTTCACCGTCAATCCCGGCGGCGAAGGCCGCTTCATCGTCAACGGCCGCGACGCCGGCGCGTGCGACTGGGCGCACCCCGAGGTGCTGCTGACTCCAAAAGGGGCCGCCGGCAAATGCTACGACGTGCTGATCGAGCTGTACGCCGGGCACGGTCCCACGCCGTGCGGATCCGGTCCCGTGCTGGACGAGGAGTCCGGCGTTCCCGAGCCGCCCGAGCATCAGAAAACGATTCCGGCGGTTTCGTTTGGAATCTGGGAAGAGGAGGCGTTCCAGGCCTGGGTGGATCTCCAGACGCTGCTGGACGTTCGCGATTGTCTCGACCCGGACAGCCTGCGTGTTTCCAAAATCGATGATGCGCTGCGCGATTTCTGCGTGGCGTTCGACCCCGAACTGCCGGCCGCCGATCGGATCGGCGCGCTCCGGGAGGCGCGGGCCGTGCTCGCGCCGGCGCTGGACTGCCGGAACGGCAGCACCGCGCCCGAGTTCTACTGCTTCGGCCACTCGCACATCGATGTGGCGTGGCTCTGGCCCCTGGCGGAGACGGAGCGCAAGTGCGCCCGCACCTTCGGCGCGCAGCTGGCGCTGATCGACCAGTATCCCGAATTCGTCTTCTTCCAGAGCCAGCCGCACCTGTATCGCATGACCAAGCGGCTGTATCCCGAGCTGTACGGCCGCATCCAGAAGGCTGTCCGGGACGGACGCTGGCAGGCCGAGGGCGGCATGTGGGTGGAATGCGACACGAACGTGGCGGGCGGCGAGGCGATGATCCGCCAGTTCATCCACGGCAAGCGCTTTTTCAAGGACGAGTTCGGCGTCGCCAGCGAGCTCATGTGGCTGCCCGACGTGTTCGGCTATTCCGGCGCGCTGCCGCAGATCATGGCGGGCTGCGGGATCAAGTATTTCTCCACGCAGAAGATCTCCTGGAACTACAACAGCGAGCTGCCGATGAAGGTCCAGACCTTCTGGTGGGAGGGGATCGACGGCACCCGCGTGTTCACGCACCTGCACCAGGATTACAACTCGCCGACCACGCCCG
Organism: uncultured Verrucomicrobiota bacterium; assembly: GCA_964481675.1. Lineage (GTDB taxonomy): Bacteria > Verrucomicrobiota > Kiritimatiellia > CAIKKV01 > CAIKKV01 > CAIKKV01. The sequence continues at coordinate 23,009 of CAYZVY010000006.1, read as the reverse complement.
CCCGCCTGATCAAGCGCTGGAGCGAGCGGTTCCAGAAGGACGGCATCGACGCCCGCATGATTCCGTTCGGCTGGGGCGACGGCGGCGGCGGGCCGACCCGCCAGCACCTGGAATTCCTCCGGCGCCAGAAGGACCTGGAAGGGGCCCCGCGCTGCCGCATCGCGGGTCCCGTGGACTTCTGCAAGGACGAGCTGAAGAAGCCGCGCACGCTTCCGGTTTTCGTGGGCGAGCTCTATTTCCAGGCCCATCGCGGCACGTATACCTCACAGGCGCGCGTCAAGCGGGGCAACCGCAAGTGCGAGCTGGCCCTGCGCGAGATGGAGCTGTGGGGCGTGGCCGCCTCGGCCCTGGCGGGCAAGGCCTATCCCCTGGAGAAGGCCGACGAGCTCTGGAAAGGCGTCCTGCTGAACCAGTTCCATGACATCCTGCCGGGCTCGTCCATCCACCGCGTTTACGAGGAGGCCGAGGCGCTTCACCAGCAGGTGCTCCGCGATGCCGACCAGGAGTCCGAGTCGTCCCGCCAGGCGCTGACGAAACCCGGGCCCGGAGCCGTGACCGTCTTCAATTCCCTGTCGTGGCCCCGGCCGGTGCTGGTGCCGCTGCCCAAGGGCGTGGAGGGCGCGGAAGCCGGCGGCCGCCCGCTGACCGTGCAGACCATCGGGCGTGACCATTTTGCCGAGGTCACGGTTCCGGCTTGCGGCTGGACCAGCCTTCGGGCCGCGCCCGCGGCCGCCGCGCCGGTAGCCGGACCCAGGGCCACGGCCCGCTCGCTGGAAAACGAGTTCATCCGCGCCGCGTTCAATGAGCAGGGCGAGATCGTCAGCCTGCTGGACAAGGAGACGGGCGCCGAGCTGGCCGCCGCCCCGATGAACCGGTTCCGCCTCTTCAAGGATGTGCCTCGCGCCTATGACGCCTGGGACATCGATTCCAACTACGAGCTCTTCGAGGTTCCCCTGACCGGCAAGGCGGCCATCGAGGTGGTGACCGAGGGCCCGCTCGCCGCGGTGCTGCGGATCACCCGCAAGATCAGCCGCTCGCGCCTGACCCAGGAAGTCTGGCTGCGCCGCGGCAGCCGGCGGCTCGATTTCAAGACGGTCGTGGACTGGCAGGAAAAGCACCGCCTGCTCAAGGTGGCGTTTCCCACCGGACTGCACGCGCAGGACGCCCTGCACGACATCCAGTTCGGCCATCTCGCCCGGCCGGGCCACCGTTCGCTGCCCTTCGACGCCGACCGCTTCGAGGTGTGCAACCAGAAGTGGACCGCGGTGGAGGAGGGGAATCGCGGAGCCGCCGTCCTGAACGACTGCAAGTATGGCGTGAACGTGATCGGCGGCGCGATCCAGCTGACCCTGCTGCGCTCGCCGAAGCAACCGGACGCCACCGCCGATATGGGACTGCAGGAGTTCACGTATTCCTTCTATGCCTGGAACGGCCCGTTCTTCCAGTCGGGCGTGGTGCGGGAAGCCTACGACCTCAACGTGCCGGCTGGCTTCCAGCCGGGAACGGCGGTGGAGACGTCGCTCTTCCAGGTGGACGCGCCGAATGTCGTCATCGAGGCCGTGAAGCCGGCCGAGGACGGCAGCGGCGACTGCATCGTGCGCCTTTACGAGTCCAAGCACGCGCAGACGGAGTGCGTCCTGATGACGGCGCTGTCCGTGGCGCGGGCGGTCCGGACGAACATGCTGGAGGAGGCGCCTTCCCGTCCGCTGGCCGTGCGCAAGGGCGCGATGAGCCTGTCCTTCAAGCCCTTTGAAATCATCACCCTTCGGCTGACCCTGGGGAAGCTCTTGTACGATTAGGATAAGAACCCTTTTCTCCTTGTTTCCCGCGTCCTATCCCAGTAATTTAATCTATTTAACGCGTTCAAGGAGGTTCGGGTCATGTCAATCAAAGTGGCGTTCATCGGAGCGGGCAGCATCGGGTTCACGCGCGGCCTGTTCCGCGATCTGCTGTGCGTTCCCGAATTCAGGGATACGCGCTTCGCCTTCACCGATATCAACCCCCGCAACCTCGATATGGTGACGCAGCTGTGCCTCAAGGATATCCGGGAGAACAAGCTGGCCGCCACGATCCAGGCCACCACCAACCGCAAGCGCGCCCTGGAGGGTGCCAACTACGTCATCAGCTGCGTCCGCATCGGCGGGCTGTCCGGGTTTGAGACCGACATCGAGATTCCGCTTAAATACGGCGTTGACCAGTGCGTGGCCGACACCCTGTGCGCCGGCGGCATCATGTACGGCCAGCGGAACGTGAACGCCATCCTCGACTTCTGCCGCGACATCCGCGCGGTGTCGGCCGCCAAGCCGCTCCTGCTGAACTACGCCAATCCGAACGCCATGAACACCTGGGCGGCCAACCATTTCGGCAAGGTCAACACGATCGGCCTCTGCCACGGCGTCATGGGCGGCCATCACCAGATCGCCGAAGTCATCAAGCTGCTTGTGAACGGCAAGAAGGCGCCGTCCGACCGCGGCTACGTGCCGGTGACGCCGAAGGATGTCGATATCATCTGCGCGGGCATCAATCACCAGACGTGGTACACGCAGGTTCTCTACAAGGGCAAGGATTGGACCGGCCGCCTGCTCGAAGGCTTCGAGCAGCACCCGGTTTACAAGGACACCGAGAAGGTCCGCATCGACATGCTCCGCCGCTTCGGCTACTACTCGACCGAGAGCAACGGCCACCTGTCGGAATACGTGCCGTGGTACCGCAAGCACGTCAAGGAAATCGGGAAGTGGATCAACCTGTCGTCCTGGATCAACGGCGAAACGGGCGGCTACCTCCGCGTCTGCCGCGAAGGCCGCCAGTGGTTCAACACGGAATTCCCGAAGTGGATGAAGGCCTCGGAACGCCCGATCACGCCTCAAAACCGCGGCCATGAGCACGGCAGCTACATCATCGAGGGACTGGAGACCGGCCGCCTGTATCGCGGCCACTTCAACGTCGTCAACAACGGCGCCATCACCAACCTTCCGGACGACTCCATCGTCGAACTGCCGGGGTATGTGGACCGCAACGGCGTCAACATCCCGAAGGTCGGCCCCCTGCCGCTCGGTTGCGCCGCGGTTTGCAACGTGTCCATTTCGGTCCAGCGCCTCGCCGTCGAGGCGGCTGTCCATGGCGACGTGGCGCTGCTCAAGCAGGCCATGATGATGGATCCGCTGACCGGCGCGGTGTGCGATCCGGTAGCCATCTCCCAGATGACGGACGAGATGCTCGTGGCCCAGGCCGAATGGCTGCCCCAATACAAGAAGGCGATTCCCGCGGCCAAACAGCGGCTGGCGGACGCCAAACGCAAAGGCGATTATCGCGGAACGTCCACCTGGAAGGGAATCCGCGTGAAGCCCGGCACGGTGACGAAAAAGGCCTGGGCGCGCGTGACCCTCACCAAGGTGGCCGTGAGCAACCTCCAGGAGCAGGTCAAGGATATCCGCAAGCTTTCGCTGCCGTCGGACAGCCTGTGCCGCGAGGACATCGAGGGCCGCGTCAATGTGATGCCCGACGGCTTCATCGACATCCGCGGCGTTCACGGTAACAAGGACGGCATCCTCTACATCGCCACGTCGTACAAGTCCGGCAAGCCGTTCAAGGGTGAACTGCGGTTCGGCTCCGACGGGCCGGTCAAGGTCTGGGTCAACGGCCGCGAAGTCGCGTCCGAACCGAAAGCGTCCAACCCCGCCGTCAAGGGTAACTTCAAGGCGGCGGTCAACTGGAAGAAGGGCAAGAACGCGATCCTCTTCGCGCTGTCCAGTAATAACGGTCGGGCGTGGGGCATCTACATCGGAGTGCAATAAAATGAAGACGGATTCCAAGAAGTTGGCGGTTAACGGCGGGACCAAGGCTTTTTCCGGCATGGCCGGCAAGTCGGAACCCAAGCTTGGCGTCGAAGAGTTCATGGCGATTGCCACCCGTTTCGGGTTCAAACCCGAAGCGCTGGCCCGGATCCAGAAGGCGGTCACCAACAACGACTTCCTGGGCGACGGGCCGAACCTGGCCTGGTTCTACAGCGCCTTTCCGAAGCCGGCCGCGGCGGACCAGTATATCGCCCTGGCGAAGGAGATTTTCGGCGTTCCCTACGCCTATCCCGTTTCGTCCGGCACCGGAGCCCTGCACGCCGCCTTTGTGGCCGCCGGGGTGGGGCCGGGCACGGAAGTGATCTGCCCCGCCATGGGGTTCCTGGCCACCAGCATGGCCGTCTGCCTGGCCGGCGGCGTTCCGGTCTATTCGGATGTCGACGAGTCGCTGCAGATGGATCCGACCAAGATCGCCGCCAAGATCACCAAGCGCACCGTGGCGCTGGCGCCGACACACCACTGGGGCAACGTGGCCGACATGGACCCCATCATGGCCATCGCGAAGAAGCATAAGCTGAAGGTGATCGAGGATTGCGCCCAGGGGCCGGGGGCGACCTACAAGGGCCGCTACATCGGCACCATCGGCGACATCGGCTGCTTCAGCATCTCGGCCTACAAGATCATCGGCGGCGGCGAGTCCGGCCTGATCCTGACCAGGGATGAGCGCCTGTACGATCGCTGCCGTCAACTCGCCGAAGGCGGGGGGCTGTGGCGTCCGTCGCGCTGCGCCTTGCCTCGTTATGAAGGGGAGCTGTTCCCCGGAACCAACTACCGGCTCAGCGAAATGGAATCCGCCATCAACCTGGTCCAGCTTCGCAAGATGAAAGAGTATTGCCGCCTGTATCGCAAGGCCAGCCTGGCCGTGCGCAGCCGCCTGAAGCGCTTCAAGGAGATCCGGCCCCAGGTGATCAATGACAAGGCCGGCTACATCGGCTACATGCTGCGGTTCTTCCCCGCCACGCCGGAGCTGGGCGTCCAGATCGCCACGGCCCTGCGGGCGGAAGGGGTTGGCGGCAACTGCCGCGGCCGCAACTGCAAACCCGACTTCCACCTGTCGCGCGACATGTTCCCGGTCACGCTCAAGTGCGGCTCCATTCCCGGCGGCTCCGTTTATGACGACCCGCGCAACCAGATCAAGGGGAAGTCACGCTCCTATGATCCGCTGGAGAACCCGGTGTCGATCAGCCTGTACGAGCGGGAGGTGTCGCTGGGCATCAACATGCACTTCAACGCCGCCGACTGCAAGGCCTTCGCAGCCGCCGTCAACAAGGTGCTCTCCGCGTTCTGCACCGAAGACGCGAAGGGCGCGTCCTGGGTGTGATGCGAAGCGGGTAGGGCGAGGCGGCGCTCAAGGGACTGAGCGCCCTACCGGTTTCACGCAAAACAAGTATTCGGAGCCGGATGTAACTGCAGGAGCACGATGAAAGATCACGCCCTTCCTTCTTCCGACCGCGACATCCTCCGTCGTCTGATCGGCGACTATGCCGCCGAGGCCGCCAAGCCCATCCATGCCGAAAAGCAGGCGCTGTGGCGCAAGTTGAACGGACTGAAGCCCGTGCGCCCGCTGGTCTGGATCAACGAGATCCCCTGGTGGGAATTCAAGAGTGAGCCCGAGTTGGCGCTCCAGACAACGGACAAGTGGAGCAGGGGATTGGAGGATCGCCTCCGGATGACGCTCTACCAGTGGCGCCATTTTCCCGGCGATATGTTCCTCGATCCGGAACTGACCACCGCCATCCACTGTTCGCCCACGTCAACCTACGCCGATTACGGGATCAAGGCCGATGAAACCCGCACCAGCGACGCGCATGCCACGTCCATGTTCAATCCGATCATCAATACCGAAGCGGACGTGGACAAGCTGCGCACGCCCGAGGTCAAGGTCGACTGGGACGCGACCCATCGGGACCTGGCCACGCTGCAGGACCTGTGCAAGGGCATCATCCCGTGCCGCACGCGCGGCATTGTGACGCAGTGGGCGGCGGCCTGGGATCAGATGATTCACTGGTACGGCATCGAGCGGCTGTTCCTGGACATGACGGACCGGCCCGAGTTGGTGCACCGCCTGCTGACCCGCTTCTGGAAGGCGGTCAATGCGGTCTTGGACCAGCAGGAGAAGCTGAACCTGCTGGCCACCGGCAACGGGAACTGGCGGGTGGGGTCGGGCGGGCTGGGCTGCACGGACGAACTGCCGCAGCCGGATGTGAATCCTGACCATATCAGGCCGATCGACCAGTGGGGCTGTTCGACGGGCCAGATTTTCTCCGACGTGTCGCCCGACATGCATTGGGAATTCTGCCTGCAGTACGAGAAGTCCTATATGGAGCGGTTCGGCCTGAGCTATTACGGCTGCTGCGAGCCGCTGCACACCAAGATCGGCATTCTGAAAACGGTTAAGAATTTGCGTAAGATTTCCATCAGCCCCTGGGCGGATATCCGGTCGGCCGCGGAACAGCTGGGGACGAAATACGCGCTCTCGATCAAGCCCAACCCGTCCTACCTGGCCCAGGAACACTGGGATCCCGTGTTCGAGGCCAAGGTGATCGGGGACGCGCTGGCCAAGGCCAAGGGCTGCGGGATCGAGATCATCCTCAAGGACATCACCACCCTGCGCAACCAGCCGAAGCGGTTGTGGGAGTGGGAGAAGGTGGCCATGCGGGTGGCGCAGGAAGCCGGGTAAGCGAACCACGGATTCAGGCGGAAGGGGATCGGTCCCATGGATGCGGAAACCAGGCGGCAGCAGCTATATGGCCTGCTCGGTGATCTTCCCGACCGGCATCGGCCGATATCGGCGACGCGTGTCAAACAGGCGGAGCGGGACGGCTACGTGCTGGAAAGCCTGATACTTGACCTTAACGGGATCGAGGGGGTGCCGGCCTACTTCGCACATCCCGCGGGGAGCGGGCCGTTTCCCTGCATGCTGTACAACCATGCGCACGGCGGTAACTACGAGCTGGGCAAGGAAGAATTCGTTCGCGGTCGCGGTGCCCTGCAGGAACCGCCTTACGCCAAGGCGCTTGCGGACGCCGGCTTCGCGGCGCTCTGCATCGACACGTGGGCGTTCGGGGAACGGCGCGGGCGCTCTGAGTCTGAAATCTTCAAGCATATGCTCTGGCATGGCCGCGTGATGTGGGGCATGATGGTTTACGACAGCATCCGGGCTGTTGATTACCTGATCTCCCGGCCGGACGTCGACGCCACCCGGATCGGCACCATGGGTATCTCCATGGGCAGCACCATGGCCTGGTGGGTGGCGGCGCTGGACACGCGGATCAGGGCCTGCGTCGACATCTGCTGTTTGACGGATTTCCAGGCCCTCATCGAGTCGCGGGGGCTCGACGGCCATGGGCTTTACTACTATGTACCGGCGCTCCTGAAGCACTTTTCGACGGCCCAGATCAACAGCCTGATCGTGCCCCGGGCGCACCTCAGCCTGGCCGGCAACTACGACCGCCTTACCCCGCCGCACGGGCTGGACCGCATCGACGCCGCACTTTCGTCCGCCTATCACGCAGCCGGCCGGCCTGACGCCTGGCAGCTTCGCCGCTATGAAATCGGCCACTTTGAAACCGCGGAGATGAGGGCCGAGATTTTTGCCTTCCTGGGGAAATGGCTGGCGACTCAATAGAGGGAGCGCTAGGGACGCGCGGAACTATTGGGGAAGCACGAAAATTTTCGCCACGCGCGTGAAGAGGATCTGCATGTCGATGGCGGCTTCGCCGATTTTCAAAATCCGGGACAGGGCGCGGCGGTAGAGCGCCAGCTGGTGACGGTAGTTTTCGGCCGTTTCGGCCATGTCGGCGTCGGTCTTGATGCGGCTGCTCTTGAAATCCATCAGGTGGGCGCGGGCCGGCTTGCCCGCGGCATCGAGGAACACCGTTACGCGGTCGAAGGCGCCACTGATCCAGGCGGTCCCGTCGACCAGCTCGAACCGCATTTCCCGCCACAGTTTGACCGCGCCCGCGGGCCGGGCCAGGACCCTCCGCACCTCCGGCGCCGCCATCATCCGCCGGAACTGCGCTTCCACGTCGGCGCGGACTGACTCATCCACGGGATGGTCGGGCTTGACGGTCCGGAGAATGGCGTCCACATCGGCCTCCCCGGCCCACTCCACGGCCGCCAGGTAGCCGTGGATGAGCGAGCCGAAATCGAGCACGCCGCGCGACTCCGGCTTGAACAGCCAGTCGGCCTGGCGGGCTTCCTCGCCGCCGCGCGACGGCTCGACCCGCGACAGGCGGGGCAGCGCGCCGGGGCGGGCCGGGAAGGCCTTCTCCGGCCGAGCCGTCTCTTTGGGTGGGTCGGCAGCCGGAACGGAAGCCGGCCAGTCCCAGTCGCCTTCCTCGACCAGTACGCGCAGGGAAACGCCGCCGGCCATGCGCCTGTCGCCTTCCACGCCCTCGGGCTTGTCCGTATCCAGCAGCCGCCGGGACAGGAAGATGCCGCCGGACAGGCTCCGGCCCGCCGCCCGCTTTTTGCGGCCGTAGCCGGTGATGGCGTAGAGGCCCTGCTTGGCGCGGGTCATGGCCACATACAGCACGCACAGGTTGGCGAAGGTGTTTTCCGACGCCGCCTGATCGAACCGCTTGCTCAGCACGGGGTCGGCTTTGCAGATGACCTGCCGGGGCATTTTCAGTATCCAGTCCTGGTCGTCCGTCACCCCGGAAACCAGGTCAAGCTGGCCGACGCCCCGAAGATCCTTGTCCTGCAGCAGCGGCACCAGGACGGCATCGAAGCCCAGCCCCTTGGACTGGTGGATGGTCATGATCCGGACCGCGCCGCCCGCGGTCTGCTCGCGCAGTTCCTCGGTTTCGATCTGCGCGATCAATTCGTCCGGATCGCGGATGCCGGCCGCATCGGCCGTCGCCGCCAGGCTCAGCAGATCGCGCAGCCGCTTCGCGCCGAAGGCATCCAGCGGGCCGGCGGCCGCTTCCAGCCGTTCCGCCCAGGCGCGGATCAGCGCGGCAAAGCCCTCGTTCTGGATCTGTTCCAGGAGGAGCAGGGGCAGGCGGTCGCCCGCTTCATCGATCTGTTTCCTCAGCGGACTCATCCGCAGATGGATGGAGGCCAGCGTATCGCCCGGGTGGCTGGCTGTTTTCAGCAGCGACTGCATCAGCGCCACGACCGGGTTGTCCGCCAGACCGGCGGCGCCTTCGTTAACCACCGGAATATGATCGTCCGCCAACGCGTGGCGTAACGCATCGGCCGCCTTGGTGCACTCCGCATTGGTCGGGAGCAGGACCGCGGTGGTCAGCCCGCGCGCCACGGGATTCAGCTCCCGGATCAGGGCGGCTGCGGCCGTGTAAACGGAGTCGTCCTCGAGCCCTTCGCCGGGTTCACCCATCGGCTCCACCCAGGCGGCGCAGCCCGGTTTGTCCACGCGGCTGACGTGCGGCTGCCAGAGCTTCTTCCAGTTCGTCACGGCGTCTTTCGGGATATCCATCCCGTCGAGGTCCGAGAAGAGGCGGTTGACGAATGACAGTACCGGCTTGGTGGAGCGATACGACTCGCTGAGCGTTTCCTGCTTGATCCCGGCGCCGTACCGGGTCAGCAGGTCGGTAAACAGCTTGGCGTTGCCACCACGCCAGCCGTGGATGGCCTGCTTGACGTCACCGACCAGGAAAAAGGACCGGTCGCCGCCGGCGTCCTGGATGATCTCGTCGGCCAGGTTGTCGAGCGTTTCCCACTGCAGGTCGCTCGTGTCCTGGAACTCGTCGAGCAGCCAGTGATCGAGCCGCGAATCGAGCCGGAAGTCGATATACAGGCGATCGGCTTCCCCGGACAGCCGGCTGATCGGCCCGGCGCTCAGGGGATTGCGGGGGGTGAGCAGGTACTGCGCGTCGTTGAACGTGAACGCCCCGCGGCGGCGGATGGTCTCGTCGTAAAGGGCATGGAACTGGTGCAGCATGCTGCCGAGCCCCTGGGTCTGCTGGAGTGCCCGGATAATCTCCTGGCGGACCAGGTGGCTCAGGATCAGGTGGATGGCCTTGCCGGTTTCCGGGTCGATGTCGATGAGTTTGGATCCGTATTTGAACTGGCAGCCGCCATCCAACTCGGCCATCTGATCGAACAACCGCTTCATGATCGTGGAATCGAAGCTTTTGGTGTTCCAGGCATTGAACGGCTGGAAGATCGCCGCGGTCTCCATGCACTCGATGAGCGTGGCCCGAACATCGTCGGGCTTGCAGGTGAAGTCGCGGACGCGCTGAAGCGCCTTCGCCAGATCCTGCTTTTCCGCCAGCCAGCCGCCGCGCTTCCAGATCCGTTCGGGCGCTCCCCAGATGGCCGGATCGGGATGGCGCCGGTACAGCCCCAGGCACGATTCGAGCGTGTCGAAAAAGGTGTCGCTGAACCCCTTTTCCTCGCGGCCATAGGTGGCCTTCTTGAATGCGTTGAAAAACGTCTCCCGGTGCTCCGCGTGTGTGCGGGACGGCGCCAGCAGGAACGCGAGCGACTCCTGGGTCAGCTGGCGGGCCTCCACGCTGCCGCCGTTCAGCAGCGCGAAATCGGACGGCACGCCCAGCTCGGCCGAGAAGGCGCGCAAGACGCTGACGATGAAGCTGTCGAGCGTCCCGATCTGCACGCGATGGAGCCGCGAGACGAGATTCCGCAGCAGGCCGATCGTGTCGGCCTGACTCATGCCCTCCAGACCCGCCTGCGTGCCGGTGTTGCGGGCGTTCCGGGGGGACTGGGCGGCCTTCACCAGGGCGGCCACGATGCTGTCGAATATTTCCGTGGCGGCCTTGCGGGAAAAGGTCAGGGCGCAGATGCGGTCGGCATCGACGCCGCGGCCGAGCAGCCCGATGTAGCGGTGGGCCAGGGCATGGGTCTTGCCGGTTCCGGCGGATGCCAGGATGGCCAGGTGGGTCAGGGGGCCGGTGGGGCGCATGGTCATGACGCGCCTCCCGGAGCAAGCGGATTGAAGATGTCGAGGAGATCGCCGCCCAGGGCAACGCGGAAATCGTCGAAATTCACGCGGCTCGCGGGCGGCCAGAAATCACCTCTGACGACGGATTGGCAGACGCCTTCAGCGCAGCGGCGGGCCGAGTCGAGCATGTCGGCGGTCAGGTCGTCCCAGACCTGGACGCGGGTATCGTCCAGAGCAGGGGGAAGCAGGAAATACCCGAGCTGGAGTTTGGCGGCCGGCTTCAGCGGTTCCGCCTGCCACATGAGGGCATAGAGCGGAAGCTGGAGGTCGATCCACTGGCGCCGCTTGCCCTCGACCTCAAGGCAGGTCGTCGCGGGCGAGGTTTCGCGGGCGGCCGCCAGGTGTGTTTCCTGGCAGGTTTTTCCGCGGGCGGATGTCTTGTAGTCGAGAATGCGGATGGTGTCGGTGCCGGGGTGATAGTCGACCCGGTCGATCTTGCCCTTGATCGTGAGTCCGCCCAGCTTGATCTTACCGGTGATTTCCGCGGCCAGCACGGTCCAGCCGTTGGCCGCCTCGGCCGCCTGCCGCTTCGCCGCCGCCGCCAGCCGGTTGCAGGCCGCCTCGAAGACGATGCGCTGGGGAAGGGACCAGACGCCACCATAGCGGCCGCGCATCCACTGGTCGGCCGCATCCACGAGCGCCTTTCTCAGCCGGTTTTCATCGGCGCAGGCTCGCAACGCTTCATTCTGGTAAAGCTGCTGGAGCGCAAAATGCACCAATTGGCCGAACTCCATGCTGTCGGTTTCGGTCTTGAGATCGTCCATCGCCTCCATATCCAGCAGGTGGCGGAGGTAAAAGCGGAACGGGCACTCCAGGTAGTTGCGAAAGGCGGTTACGCTGATGGTCTTGTCCGGCCGCCAGCGGGCCGGCAGGCCGGGCACGGCGGGGTCCAGCTTGAAGCTGATGGACGCCGGCTCCATGGTGGCCGTATTGGGCAGTTCCTCGAAGAGGCGCGCGGCCCGGGCCGGAAGATCGTCGTCGGCGCACTGGAACAGGAGGCGGGAGGGCTTGAGCGGATCGCCGGCCGAGCTGGTCTTGCCACACAGGAGGCGGATCGCCCCCTTTTGCCTTCGCGATTCGATGAGGGTCTGGAGCAGGAAAAGGTCGCGGGCAAACCGGCGGCTGTCGTGCCTAAGGCCCAGGCTGGCGCGCAGGGAGTCGGGCAGGAACACGTCGCCCATGCGGCTGTCGGGCACGCGGCCTTCGTTGAGGCCGGTGACCAGCAGGAAGGGCGCGGGATTCCAGGGCAGCTCCAGCCAGCCTTCCAGATCCATGTCGGCCGTTTCGCGTTCGATGGCCAGCATCAGGGTGGAGAGGCTGAGGGTCAGCAGTTCCAGCGCTTCGTCCCGCTGAAGGCGGCCGGTTTGCGACAGGACCTCTTCCAACTGCGACAGGGCGTCGTTGATTTTCGTCGCTGCGGCGGTGAATTCGCGATCCTGGGGCCGATCATCGGACAGCATGCGGCGGTTGTAAATGGCCTGAAGCGCCAGGCGCATGCCCTCCGCGGGCGAGGGCGTATCCGTCAGGAGCGCGCGCCAGTTACGCACCAGCTTGATGGCCTGCAGGAGATGGGGAAACACCTCGCGATGCCGATCGGGGATGGAATCCGTTCCGTTGAGCCGCGCGTCAATGAAATCATTCAGATCGCGCGGCATGAAGCCGTTCTGGTAGATGTCCAATTCGGTCAACAGGGAAGAAGGGGGGAGCCGGTGGCGGTCCGCCATGACGCGCAGCACATCCTCGTGGCGGAGAAGGTCGGCCACGACCCGGTAAACCGGCGCGGTGGCGAGGGCCTGGAGGAGGACCATGAGCCGGGCAACGGGATGGCGCGACAGGGGGGGCTCGGCAGGATCAAAGGCCTTGACGCCCCGTTCCGAAAGGTCCTGGGAGAGGGCGGCGGCTACTTCGGCATCCGGAACGCCGATGGCGATGTCGGACGCGCCATAGGCGCCCGAGGCGGCGTCCAGTTCGGCCAGAACGCGCCGGGCCTGATCATCGGGGTCGGCCGCCAGCAGCAGCGTTTGCGTTTCGTCGGGTATGGTCACGATCCGGGAAGACCAGGCCTCGGATGAGGGGCGGCCCCAGTCGTCGAAGAGGACGGCCTCGGAGGCGGGGGCATGGACGAGAACCTTGATTTCCAGATGGTCCTTCAGGCGCTCCAGCAGATCAACAACCAAGTCGGGGGGATCCGGGACTCCGGCCAGCACGAGGGTATCGATGCCGGGCGGTGGGATGGCCGCCGCCGGAAGTCCGCGTTTGCGGACGCAGGGATCGCCGAAGCCGGTGGTCGTCAGCGCGGCCAGGTAGCCGGCTTCGAGACGGGACAGGTCGAGCCAGCGCTCCGGTTCGGCCAGCCGGTCGCCCGCCTTGGCGGGAACGTCGGCAATGCCCAGCCCGCTTTCGGCTAGCTGTTCACGGAGACGCTGGAGCAGGGCGCCGGTCTGGAGCGCCCAGCGGGTCGAGCGATCCGACAGTTTCACCGGGAGCAGGGCGGGGAAGGCATCGATGGCGGCGGCTTTCAGGACCAGCATCCAGATGGCCTGTATCAGCATCGGCGAGGCGTCCGGCAGGGCGCCGCCGCCTTCCAACAGGGCGGCGGGGGTTGCGACGTGCAGGCCCAGCAGGCCAGTGTTGCCTTCGGAACAGCGGCGGGCGAGCTCCTGGCGCAGCCGGCGGCCGGCCTGGCGCGTGGGAACCAGGATCAGCGTACGGGAAAAATCGGGCGGATCGTCCGGAATGGCGGGCAGCAGCCAGTCGGCGATCGCATGAATCACCGGGCGCTCCCAGCCTGTGAAAACGAGGCTCTTTCCCATAGCGGGTCATTGTCGGGAGGAGCTGTCCCATTGTCAATGAGGGAGTACGAATTTGACTTGTCTCATAATGAGAATAAAATGATATGATTACATACCGTTTTTCTAGCAGACTGTCTTTTTGCTTTAAAGGGAGGGTCCTGTGCTAAAATGTAAGGTCGGTCAATTCCGTCTGTTGTCGTTTTTGTTCGTTTTCATGACGCTTGTTCAGGGAGCCGGGGCGGCCAATCAATATTGGGATTCGGCCACGAATGCTGGATATCAGCACGGCAACGGCACGTGGAGCACCGCCGTCCCCGGGTGGACGGTGAACGGGATCTCGCCCCTGGCGGTCTGGACCAATAACAACAAAGCCAACTTCTCGGCCACCGGCTTTGCCTCCAGCATTACCCTGATCGGTGGTGTCGCAACCACCGGTGTTGTGGTCAACGGAAGCGGGTACAGCCTGATCGTGACGAATGGGGGGCAGCTGACGAACACGCTTGGTGGTGTCATCCTGGGCTCCGTGTCTTCCAGCAACCGCCTCGACATTTCAGGCGGAAGCGGGCCCGCCTCCATTTGGGATAACGGAAACAGATCATTTTTTATTGGCTATGGAAATAACGCCCGCAGCAACACGGTCGAGATCAACGGGTATGCTTCGGCGGGCAGCGCCATTCTGACCAATATCAGCCAGCTTCTTGTGGGCGTGGATGGGGCTTCGGGCAGCGCGACGATGAACAATAGCCTTCTGGTGACCGGAGGTGGGATGCTGTACCTCGGTTCCAGCGACCACATCATCGGCGGGCATACTCCCGCCAATTATTACGATTCGTTCAGCAATCGGCTGGAAATTGCCGGAGGCGGCCGGGTCTATTCGTCCGGCCAGTTGTATATCGGTAAAACCTCCACGTACCAAGGCAATCATCGGGGCAACCGCCTGGTCGTCCGGGATGCGGGATCGCTGCTTGACATGAAGGGCACCAATATCACGATCGGATCGCTGACTAGCGGCGGTGGTGCCTATTATGTCCGCGAAAACGAGCTGTGGATCGACGGCGGGACGGTCACCAACGTGGCCGCCATCACCGTCAGCATCGGCAGCGGCGGAGCCTTGAATTCCGTCTATAACAACGGAATCACCGTGACGAACGGGGGCGGACTGTACAGCCGCGGCGCCGTCCGGCTCGGCCTCATTTCCAACAGCTGGGCCTCGGTTTCGGGTTCGAATTCCGTCTGGGATCTGGGCGGTTCCACGCTGAGCATCGGGGCGGCCGCGTATTACGGGGTCAGCAATGTCCTGACCATCGACCAGGGAGGGGCGGTTCTCGGCGTGGGAACGGCCACCCTCTATCCGACCAACGATCTTCTCCTGCAGGGCGGCACGCTCACGGTTTCCAACATGACGAGCACGAAGGGATCCCTTTTCATGGTTGGCGACGGGGTTCAGCCGGCGACACTGAATCTCTGGGGCGGCACCGTGACCAACAGCGCGGGCATCCTGGTGCACACCCAGGGCGTTGTGGCCGGGAACGGCCGGCTGACCGGGGGGTCAACCGGTCTGGTCCTCGAGAACGGAGCGGCGCTGATCCCGGGTCAGACAGGAAAAGCCACGAACAGCATCGGGGCCCTTCAACTGGGTGATTCCACCTGGTATGGAGGAGTCGCGCTCGAACTGAATGTGACCAATGTGGCGGGCGTCGCAGGCGTCGGCTGGGACCAGGTTCGCGTGTTCGGGACGCTGTCCGTTGTTCCCGCCGGGTCGAAGCTGAAAATCAAGCTGGATTCCCTCGGGGAAACGGACGGCGGGTTCAATCCCGCCATCACCTGGTATATCCCGCTTGTCGAGTTTGCGGCCGGATCGGTCATGGCCTCCAACATCGATGTCGACGCCTCCCGGTTCCTGATCGGAAGCAATTGGACCCTGGAGGTGACGTCAACGGACATCCGCTATGTCTATCAGCGGACCAGTCCGTTCATCTATGTGTCCTCCGGCGGCGACAACAGCGCCGGCACGAACTGGTCCACCGCCTATACCACCTTGTCGAATGCCCTCATGCAAGCCCAGAATTACGACACGCTCTATGTGGCCGGCCAGACGTTCGACATCACGAACCAGCTCAATGTGGCGTCGCGGGTGGGGCTTTCGATCCTGGGCGGCTATGAGGGGACTAGCGACCTCACCCTGCCGGGGCCCTGCGACGCCGCGGTCTGGCCCACCGCCGTGCAGCGGTCGGCGGGCGTCACGCGCATCCTGTCCCTGTACGGCCTGACCAACTGCGTGATCCGCGATCTGATCATCCGGAACGGCATCACGACCGTGGGCGGCCTCGCGGGATCGGGCGCCGGCGTCAACCTGACGCAGTGCAGCGGTCTGACGCTGGACCGCTGCGTCATCACCAATAACGTGGCGAACGATCTGTGGACGGGCGGAGCCGGCGGCGGCATGTATGCCGCCTCGAGCGTTTTCACCCTGACCAATTGCTTGATCGCCAAAAATCGCGCCACGGGCGGCGGCAACAACTACGGCCATTGCGGCGGCCTTTACGTGGGCTCGGGGGTCATGACCATGACGATGTGCCGGGTCTCCCAGAACAGTGCATACGGGGCTGGCCAAGGCAGCGGTATTCCGAACGGCGGCGGACTTTTCCTGGGCACCGCCGCGTCCTCCTTCATCGTGCGCTCGGTCATCGACCGCAATTCCTGCCCCAATTACGGGGGCGGCATCTATAACACCGGCCGGATGGACCTGCGCAACAGCCTGGTGGTCCAGAACAATTCGGGGGCCGACGATGGCGACGGGCTGTGCCTGGGCGGGGCGGGCGCCGCTGTGACGGTGGCGAACTGCACCGTGGCCGACAATCCCGGCGTGGGCATTCTGTACGTCGCCGGCGCTGTGGAAATCGCCCAATCGATCATCTGGGGGCACAGCGACGACCTCAAGGCGTTTCCCACGGACGGGCAGGTTCCGCCCACCTTGCCGGGCGTCTCCTTCAGTTGCATTGGAAACGGGGACAATCTCGGGCGCCAGGGCTGCGTCTCCATCAACCCGCACTTCGCGAACACGAATGACTACCACCTGCAGTCGAAGCAGGGCGTATATACCGACGGCTATTTCAGCGGCGGGTCGTGGACAACGTCGCCGTCCAACAGCCCCTGCATCGATGCGGGCGATCCGGCTTTGGACGCCGGTCTTGAGCCGGTCCCGAACGGCGGCCGGATCAACATGGGGGCTTACGGGAATACGGAAGTTGCCTCACTGTCGGACGTGACCACGGCATTCACGCCGCCCGCCATCACCAACCTCGGGTTCATGATGGCGGGGCATCGGACTGTTCAGCTCGTCGCGAAAGTCACGGAGACGGGCGGCCAGAGTCCTGTTTGCGGCTTTGCCTACTGGATCGGGGCCGGGCCGACTTCGATCGTGTCGGCCGGCATCCAGGCGGACCAATTCGAATTGAAGGTGGGCGGGCTGACGCCCGGAAGCGCGTACGCGTTTGCAGCCTTTGCCAGCAATTCAGCCGGCATGGACTGGTCGGGCGTCAAATCGTTTTCGACGCACCCGGTACCCGATGTGTTCTACGCGGCGACCAATGGCAGCAACACGGCCGGCACGAACTGGTCCTCGGGTTACACCAATCTCCAGGCCGCGCTGGACCTCCTGGAACCGGACGACACGCTTTACCTCGCCGGCCATGTCTTTGCGTCGTCGCCGGGATTCGAACAGGACACGCTGCTGACCTGGCAGAACGACAGCCAGGTCACCGTGGTCGGAGGATATGCGGCTGCGGACGACGCCGTCCTGCCAGGCAGCCGGGATTCGGCCCAGTGGCCGACGGTGCTGACCCGGGGAGGCGGGTATTCGCGCATCCTGATGGCCTCCGGACTGACGAATTGTGTGCTTCGCGACGTGACCGTGCGGAATGGCTTTTTCAATTCGGTGCAAGCGGGCGCCGGCCTGTATGTCGTGGGTTGTTCGAACCTGACGCTAGAGTCATGCGCCATTATTTCCAACATCATCGCGGCAACCGGCACCTCGCTCGGCGCCGGTCTTTACGTGGCCTCCGGCACGCTGACCATTACCAATTCGTCGATCAGCTCCAATTCCCTGAATGGCATTCCGAACGCCTACGGCTATGGCGGAGGCCTTTACATCAATGGCGGGACGGTCCTCATCGCCCGCAGTCTGATCCTGAAGAACTATGCCTCGGGAAATGGGTATTATGACGGGTATGGCGGCGGCCTCTTCGTGAAGGCGGGGGCGACAGCCATCGTCCGTCAATCGGTGATTTCACGCAATACCGCCGCCATCGGGCATGCCGCCATCCTGGGCGGCGGTGGCATCAACAATGCCGGCCGGCTGGCTCTGGAAAATTGCCTGATCGACCACAACACCGACAGCCTGCACCTGAGCGACGGCATCCTGTCCTCCGGAAACCTGTCGATTTCCAACTGCACCATCGCCCACAACGGCAACACGCTCGGAACCGGCATCCGTTACGTCAGCGGTACGATCGGCATGACCAATTCAATCGTATGGGGCCACCTGGACGACATGACGAACTGGCCGAACGACAAGGCGGCCACGCCGACCGTTTCGAACGTCTTTTATACGTGCATCGAAGATGGGGACAACATCAATACGCAGGGGTGTTTTGCCGCCGACCCGCTCTTTGCGGACACGAACTACTATCACCTGCAATCCCGCGCCGGCTATTACACGGGTGGGACTTTCAGCGGCGGAAGCTGGAGCGTGGCGTCCGCCGGAAGCCCGTGCATCGACGCGGGCGATCCGGCCAGCGGGTTCGGCCTGGAGCCGGCGCCGAACGGCAACCGGGTGAATCTGGGCGCTTACGGAAATACCGAAGTGGCCTCCAAGACCCGCGGAATCACGGGGACGCTGCTTCTCATCCGGTAACGGCCCCGTCTACCGGGCGGGCAGGCGGATGACCATACGCTTTCCGCCCAGCACGATCACGCCGCCCGTTTTCGAGGGTTTCCACCGCGGAGCGGGAGGGGCTTTCCTTCCCTTCGGATACGCCTGCAAGGCGATCACGCTGAGATGGCGTCCGCCTTCCGTCCGGGAGGGAGCGCGAAGCAGGTGAAGTGTCTTGTCGGGATGACCGGTGCCCTGCGCCGAGGCCGGCTGTTCCTCGCTGAGGAGCAGGAACTGCTCCGGGTCAAGGCGGGTGACGGCCAAGGCGCCCGTGGCGCCTTCGGTTGTGGCCGCGCCGGACGGCAGGATGGCGAACGGGGCAGGCCCGTGGAACAGGATGTCGAACGTGGCCGGCGCGCCGGTCTCGAACTCGTCCAGGACAATCCAGGTGGAGGGTTTGAGGAAGACCACATGCCGGCGGTAGCGCGTGAGCCCCGCGGCCTCGGGATAGGCGTCGACCAGATCCGCCACCACGTCATCCCGGTCTTTCGTCGTTTTGACGGATATGATTTTGGGGACAGGATGGCCCTTCCGGTAATCGATGTCCTCGAACCAGTCGCCGCCTTCCCCCAGCTGGCCCCGGCCGTTGACCAGCGCCACGTTGTGGTAGGCGCTCATCTTGCGGAGGTAGCCGGGCTCGGTGAGCAGCAGGTCCCCGTGGGCGAAGAGCAGGATGCCCCCGTTGTTCGGATACATGTGGCCGCCGCACGGCGTATGGTTGGTGCGGCGGTGGCCATGGTGGCCCGCGGCGGGCCCGCATTTCAGCACCAAAACGGATTCCCTGCCGCTCCAGTCGCTCCGCATCACCACCACACCCATATCCTCGAAATAGCCGAGGGTGGGGAGGTCGCGGGGCGGCTGCGGCTTGACGGTACCGTCGTGCCAGGCCAGATTGAGCCCGGCGTTGGAGTTGATGCCGACGCCAGTCTGGTTTATTGCGTCTGCCAACCACTGGGCGCGGCCGTCGCGGGTGGCCGAGGCGAAGCGGCGCAGGTGGGAGTCCGGGCCGTACCAGTGGGATCGGTCGGAGTCGCCGAACTGGAAGAACATCGCGTCCTTCCGCCAGCATTTCCGGGGAAAGGCGTGGTAGGTCAGCGCCGTGCCGAACGCCTTGAACCACGGCGACTGGGCAAACAGGTCGGATCCCAGCAGGTCGCGCACGAGCGTGAAGAACTTGGCGGTGAATTCGGCATAATACTGGCCATAGGCCACGCCTTCGGGCGATACGCCATCCGGCCCGAGCGAGTCGGCCATGAGATGGCCCTTGTCCAGGCACAGGCGCAGCCAGGGCGCGGTGCCGGGGAGGATGCCGTAGAGCGCGCCGCCAGCCGCGGCCAGGCCGGCCAGGGTGACGGGCAGCGTGTTGCAGGTGTAGCCGAAGGAGTGGTAATCGGAATAGCTGCGCAGGGCTTCGAAGGCGCGGGTTGCCCGGTCATGGAGGCAGGCGGCATATCGCTGGCGGGTGGCGTCGTCGAAGGTGTGGTAAAGCCAGTCGAAGGCGATGGCGAAGCCCGACGCCAGGTGGCCGAACACAAGGTTGGTTCCCCAGTTCTCGTAGGCGGTCATGGTCTCCATGTGCCGGAGGGTGGCGTCATAGTAGCGTGCATTGGCTGTCATGCGCCACGCCATGGCCAGGTTGGCGGTGGCGCAACCGTGACCGCGGCAGTCGCCGCCCATCGTGGCCGCCGTGCGGGCGGCGGCTGCGTCGGCGACGGGCAGAAGGCGGGCCAGAAGAGACGCGTATGGTTCGCGTTTCAACTTGGAAGCCAGGTTCCGGGCCTGCTCGCGGGTGAGGAATAGACGGGGATGGACATCGGACAGCGTGGTTTCGAGGGGGGTGGCCCCGTGAATGACTTCGGGTTCCATCGGGATCCTTTCGCGTCAATGTCCGGTGAGTATATCCGAAGGGCCGTGGAATAGTAAAGGGGAAGGCCTGCGCCAGAATGGCACTTACTTACGGCAGGAAGGGGGCGATCCGGCTTAATGGCGGGTTGGGTACAGCGGGACCTACGGGACCGCTGCGAGCCGCCTGCAGCGGTCCCGTAGGTCCCGCTGTACCCAGATCCCTGTTGCATGCGGTTGCTTGAGTAAGCGACATTCGAGGCGTGTCCCTTGTAATCGTTGATGCGCCCAGAAAAACGCACTTTTTACTGTTGTGTTGGCGGGCCGTGCCCTATTATCCACCCATTGCACGCGGATCGTTACACGAGGGGAAGACGCCGATGAAACTGACAGCGCAACCGATCAAAATCGGATGGGGATCGACGGACATCACGCCCGACTGGCCCGTGAACCTGCAGGGGCAGTTCCACATGCGGATCGCGACCAAGGTTCTCGATCCCCTCACCGCCACCGCGCTGGCGCTGGAAAGCGATTCGGGCGACGCGGGTTTCATCCTGATTTCGGTGGATGCGGTCGGCTTGTCGGCCTACGTCCAGAAGCAATTCGCAGAGCAGCTGGCCAAGGTGCTGCCCGGCTTTGATCCCGCCCGCGTCGCCATGCACGCCACGCACACGCACACGGCGCCGCAGCAGAATGCCGAAGCCGCCTGGTATCCGGAGATGCCGGCTTCCTTCAAGCGGCCCGAGGTGTATGGCGATTTCATGGCCGCGAAACTGGCCACCATTGCCGCGCAGGCATGGAACAGCCGGAAGGCGGGGGGCATCGCCTGGGGAACGGGCTATGCCAGCGTCGGGTTCAACCGGCGGACCGTCTACCTGACGAACCAGACTGTGATGTATGGAACCACGGCCGATCCCATGTTCTCGCATGTCGAAGGCAACTGCGACCACGGCGTGGACATGCTGTTCACCTTTGACGCGGAGCGCAAGCCCACGGGTGTGCTGATCAACGTGCCGTGCCCGTCCCAGTGCACGGAAAACCTGAACGAAATTTCGGCCGACTACTGGCATGACGTGCGCGTGGAATTGCACGGCCGCCTGGGGAAGGGGCTGTTCATCCTGCCGCAATGCAGCGCGGCCGGCGACCAGTCGCCGCACCTGACGATGACCAAGAAAGCCGACGAGCGGATGCTGCGCCTGATGGGGCTACAGGCCGAAGGCGAACCCTATGACTTCGGGTGCCGCCGCGCGATCGCCAAGCGCATCGCGCAGGCCGTGACCGAGGCGCTGCCGGCCGTTTCCCGGGATATCCGGACCGAGGTGGAACTGGTTCATCAGCGCCTGGAGTTCCCAGTGCCGCGCAGGCTTCTGACGCCGTGGGAGACGAACGAGGCGAACCGGATCATCACGGAGATGAACCAGAAACTGGCGGCGTTGCCGGCCGGTACAGATCCGTTTTCACACGGATTCACCTGGGCCTATGCCCAGCGCCATTATTATGTCAAGGCGCTGGAGCGTCACGCCATGCAGAAGGCCGGCAATGTGGAAATGCCCGTCACGGTGCATGCGATGCGGATCGGGGACGTGGCCATGTGCACGAACCGGTTCGAGTATTACCTGGATTTCGGCCAGCGGATCAAGGCGCGTTCTCCCGCGCTGCAGACGTTCGTCGTGCAGCTGGCGGGGGAGGGCGGCTACCTGCCCACGGCGCGCTCCGTGGCCGGCGGCGGCTACGGCTCCTGGTTTGCCAGCGCGCCGGCGTCGGATGCGGCCGGCACGAAAATCGTCGAGGAATCGCTTCGCCTGATCAATCAGTGGTTTTAACCGAAAGGACGCGTTCATGAACTATTCCATGATGAGCTATACGATCGCCCGCCAGGGGCCCACTGTGTTTGACATCGAAAAGATGCTCAACCTGACGAAGGATATCGGGATGGCGGGGATCGACTGGGTGACCCTGTACGGGCAGCCGGCGTCGGATCTGCGCAAGCGGTGCGACGACAAGGGCATCCCGGTGGTATGCTACACGGTGCCCGGTTCCAACCTGTGCTCGCCGAATCCGGCAGAGGTGACCAAGGCCCAGGACGACGTGAAGCAGGCGCTCGAATACGCCGTCACGCTGGGCGCACCCTGCATCATGGTGGTGACGCCGGGCCGGCCGGATACGCCCCGGGCCGAAACCCGTCGCCGCTACGTGGAAGCCATGAAAAGCCTGATGCCGCTCGGTCGGAAGGCGAACGTGAAGATCACGTTTGAAAACTTCCCCGGCAAGCACAGCCCGTTCGTGACGGCGGCCGACTTCCAGGACGCTGCGGCCGTCCTGCCCGGGCTCGGTCTGACGTTCGACAGCGGCAACGCCGCCAGCGGTGAGGAGCCGGCCGAGTCGTTCACGAAGTGCGCGTCGGCGGCCGTGCATGCGCATTTCAAGGACTGGACGGTCCTGACGTCCAAGGAAGAAGGCGGCAACGAGATGCTGTGCGGCATGCGGTTCAAGCCGGCCCTGATCGGCGAAGGCGTGCTGAATCACAAGGCCGTCCTGAAAGCCATGCAGGCAGCCCATTATGCCGGCTGCATCAACATCGAATACGAGGGGCCGGCCGATCCGTATGAGGCCATCCGCAAGGCCGTGTCGTACCTGCGGTCGGTGGAATAAGCCGATCGTTG
>CAYZVY010000005.1:41715-47352 GCA_964481675.1 uncultured Verrucomicrobiota bacterium | reverse complement strand
TCTCCTACGTGAAGACATTGATCAGCCACAATCCTTATCTTAGAAAAACCCCGGGCTGGCGCTCTGTTTTGCGGGAAGACACCCGCCAATCCAGCGTTTTCGAGGGAGCTTCGATTCCCAAGAAGAATAGTACGCCCTATGGCAATTTGCTCAACTGCCGCCGGAGCGCCTTCACGTCCGCCCGGGGCGCGGGGAACTTGAGATCCATGTCCCGCATGGTCTTGAGCAGGATGTGGGCCACGGCCCAGTTGCGGTACCACTTGCGATCCGCCGGAATGACGTACCAGGGCGCCTCCGGCGTCGCGCACCGCGCCAGGGCCTCCTCGTACGCGCGCTGGTAGTCGTCCCAGTACCGCCGCTCGGCCACGTCCGCCTCGCTGAACTTCCAGTTCCGCTCCGGATTCTCCAGCCGCTCCATCAGCCGCGCCTTCTGCTCCTTCCGGCCGATGTGCAGATAAAACTTCAGGATCGTCACGCCATTGTCGCCCAGCAGCTTCTCGAACGCGCGGATCTGGTCGTACCGCGCCTTCCACACCGCCTGGTCCACCAGGTTGTGCACCCGCACGATCAGCACATCCTCGTAATGCGAGCGGTTGAACACGCCGATCTCGCCGCGGGGCGGCACCTGCTTATGGATGCGCCACAGGTAGTCGTGCGCCAGCTCATCGGCCGTGGGGGCCTTGAACGGCGTCACCCGGCAGGCCTGCGGATTGAGCCCCGAAAACACGCCCCGCACCAGGCCGTCCTTGCCCGCCGCGTCCATGGCCTGCAGCACCACCAGCACCGACCGCCGGTTCTCCGCGAACAGCCGGTACTGCAGCTTGCGCAGCTCCTCCAGCATCGCGGGCAGCTCGTCCTCCGCCTTCTCCTTCGAGGAACAGCCGGGCGTCGCGCCGGTCGGCAGGGACCGCAGCTTGAATGTCCGCCCGGGCTTCACGCGCAACTTTCGTATCACGTTCATGATGGTCGCTCCTTCTGGCCCGACTTTAACATGGAAGATAAAACATTACCACGGCGAAACATGCGCCGGGAAGCCGTTCGTGGGCACCCTGCCTGAAACAGGCACAGAGACGCCCGCATCGGGCTCTTCACGGGAACCAAAATCGCGCGCCGCCCATGCGAGCGACAGCGAGCGGGCGCGCGATGGCAAGTCGGGTGCGACGTTCCGCAGCCGGAATATGGCGCGGCGATTTTGCGATGATAAGGGCTGAAGGCGAGGCGGCGTGACCTTCCGGGTCCGACGCCTCCAGCCTGAAGCCCTTAGCGCGCAAAAGCGGCCGCCAGATTCCGGCCGGAACGCCGCACCCCCGCTGGGCAATCCTTCACCACCAGGCGCAATGTCCACGCCGTATCCGGCGCGGCTACTCAAGCCCTATCGGCGTCGGGAAGGCCTGTGGGGTTCGAAGAGCGGCTCCTCCGCCCGCGCGGTTTTCGCCTCCGCCGCCACCGTGCGGTACCAGGCCTCCTGCGCGCGGAACGCCTCCTTGCCCTTCGCCGCCCGCGCCCGCTCCCAGGTGCCGTCCGACTGCAGCCGCCGCGCCTTGGCCGTATCCTTGAAAAACGTCTCGAGATACGCCATCAGCCGCCCGCGGCAGGCCGGATCCTCCACCGGCACCAGCAGCTCGATCCGCTTGTCCAGGTTCCGCGTCATCCAGTCGGCGCTCGATACGAACACCCGCGGCCGCCCGGCGTTCTGGAACGCCATGATCCGCGCATGCTCCAGATACCGGTCCACCACGCTCACCACCTCGATCTCCTCGCCCTTCCCCCCGGGCCGCAGGCAGCACACGCCCCGCACGTTCAGCCGCACCTTCACCCCCTCCTTCGCCGCATCGGCCAGCGCCCGGATCATCCCCGGATCCTGCAGCGCGTTCACCTTCACCGTGATACCCGCCGGGTCCCCGCGCGCGGCGCTGGCCTTCTCCGCCTCGATCAGGTCCAGCAGCCGCGCCCGCAGCCCCATCGGCGCCGCCGCCAGGTGCTCGTAGGGCACCGACCGCGAATAGCCCGTGATGGCGTTGAAAAAGCGCGAGGCGTCGCGCCCGAACGCCTCGTGGCAGGTCATCAGGCTCACGTCGGCATACGTCCGCGCCGTGATCTCGTTGTAATTCCCGGTGCCGAAATGCAGATACCGCCGCACCCCCGCCGCCTCGCGCCGCACCACGATGCACACCTTGGCGTGCGTCTTCAGGTTCTTCACGCCGTAAATCACCTGCACCCCGGCCGTCTCCAGCGCCTGCGCCCACCCGATGTTGCGCGCCTCGTCGAACCGCGCCTTCAGCTCCACCAGCACCGTCACATGCTTGCCCTTGCCCGCCGCCCGCGCCAGCGCCGCGATGATCGGGCTCTCCCGGCTCGTCCGGTACAGGATCTGCTTGATCGCCAGCACGTCCGGATCGTCCGCCGCCTCCTCCACCAGCCGCACCACGGCGTCAAACGACTCGTACGGATGCACCATCAGCACGTCCTGCTTCTCCAGCGTCGCGAAAATGGACCCGGTCTTGGGGAACGCCGCCGGCGCCACCGGCTTCCACGGCGCCTCGCGCAGGCCGTCGTAGCCCGGCATCGCGGCAAGCGTCATGTACAGCGACAGGTCCAGCGGCGCCGGCGCCTTGAACAGCTCGCGCTCCGCCACCCCCACCGCCTTGCGCAGCAGCCGGACCATCAGCACCGAGGCCGACGCCTCCACCTGGAGCCGCACGCACGCGCTCTGCTTGCGCTCGGTCAGCACCTCGCGCATCTGCGCCAGCAGATCCCCGGCCTGGTCCTCCTGCACGCTCATGTCGGCGTTGCGCGTGAGGCGGAACACCGCGTGCTCGCCGATCGCCTCGCCCGGGAACAGCCACTCCAGCCGCGACGCCACCAGGTCCTCCAGCAGCACGCCGGAATAGCCCCGCTCCACCGGCACGGCCACCAGCCGCGGCAGGTTCCGCGGCAGCGCCACCACGGCAAAGCGGTCGCGCCGGGCCGGATGCCGGCCCCCCAGCCGCACGGCCACCGCCGTCGACAGCCCCGGCAGCAGCGGGAACGCGTCAAAGCTCCCGACCGCCTGCGGGCTGAGCACGGGAAAAATGTCGCGGTCGAACACGCGCGCGAGATGCGCCAGCTGCTCCTCGGACAGCTCCTCCATCGCCAGCCGCCGCAGCCCCTCGGGCCGCAGCTTCTTCTCCAGCTCGCGCAGGCACAGCCCGGTCTCCGCCGTCATGCGCCGCACCTCGCGCGAAACGGCCTGCAGCTGGGCGGCCGGCGTCAGCCCCGCCGGATCCTTCCCCGCCATCCCGTCCGCCAGCAGCTGCAGCAGGCCGCCCACGCGGACCTGGTAGAACTCGTCGAGGTTCGTCGCCGTAATGGCCAGGAATTTCAGCCGGTCCAGCAGCGGCACGGAGGCGTCGCGCGCCTCCTCCAGCACGCGGCGGTTGAAAGCCAGCCAGCTCAACTCACGATTCAGGAACAATGACCGCCCCATGCTTCCTCCCTAGCGGACCCCGGGCATGACCGTGGGACGCAGCGTGACGCGCAGGCCGAACACGGTGGCGAACAGGTCGCCCTTCGCCTCCAGCGCCACCCGCTCCAGCGACAGGTCGCCCACATCCTCCACGCCCATCGCCAGCTCGTCCGCCGACTTGATGAACCCCGCAATCCGGATCCGCTGCGAGTGGCTCCGGTCCAGCGCGTCGGCCGCCCGCAGGATGGCGGCCAGCTGCAGCACGAGGGCGCGCTGCGGCCGGTCCATACGCGCAAACTCGGGATGCGACGCCGCGGGCGGCGACCGCCGGTGGTAGCGGGCGATCAGCGCGATCAGGGCCGTCTCCCGGGTCGTCAGCCCGAACAGCTCGCTGCTGGCGATCAGGTACGCCGAATGCTTGTGATGGCTGCGGCTGCTGACGAACGTGCCGATGTCGTGCAGGATCGCGGCCGTGCGCAGCAGCACCTCGTGCCGCGCCTCGAGGCGGAAATCGTCCACCAGCTCGCGGAAAATCCGGACGGCCAGGTCGGCCACGTGCAGGGCATGCTCGCGGTCAAAGGCATACTTCGCGCCGAGCAGCAGGGCGGACCGCAGCACCTGCTCCGTGAAATGGGGCGACCACGCGCCCAGCGACACCTCGTTGAACAGAAGCCCCAGCCGCAGGTCGATGCGGGCGAGGGTGACGGTTTTGACGCGGAACGCCTTGGCCAGCGAGAGATAGGTGGTCAGGGCCGGGCCCGCGGCCGTCGCTTCCTGGGTGGACAGCCCGTAATCGCGCATCAGCCGGCTCTCGGACAGGCCGGCAACGGCGCGGGCCTTCCCGAAGTCCGCCACGTCCATGGTATGCTTGAACTGCTTTTCTCCCGTCTTGCCGGGCAGCAGGGCGCCGATCAGCGCGGCGGGCAGGTCGCCCATCACCGCCACCAGGTGGGGAACGCGCTTCACCGGCACGATCTGGCGGATCTGGTTCAGCGTGCGGCCGATCTGCCGGGTGAGCGCCTCGTCCGTGTGGGCGTCGGACTCGTCGTCGGTTTCCAGCGCCTCGCGCACGCGCAGGGAGCCAAGATGAAACGTCTCGGAACAGGTCACGAAGCCGTCCTGGATCAGGAGCAGCTTGGTGCCGCCGCCCCCGACCTCGGCCACCAGCACGTCGCCCCGCCGCATGAAGGGCTCCGCGCCCAGCAGCCGGTACAGCGCCATGTAGGTGAGCCGGTGCACCTCGGACTCCTCGATCGGCTCAAGGGCGATGCCGGTGGCGATGTAGACGCGGTCGAGAAAGGCTTCGCGGTTTTCAGCCTCGCGCAGGGCGCTGGTGCCCACGGCGCGGATGACGACCGCCTTGCCGGAGTCGCCGGCGTATTCCTCCGCCGAGTGGCGGAAGTCGCGGAGTATCTGCACGCAGGCCGCGGTGGTTTCGGGGGCGATCCGGCCGGTGGTGAAGGTGTCGGCGCCCAGGGAGACGGCGCGGTAGAACGAATCGAGCACCCGCACGGCGCCGTCCTGCCCCAGCTCGCCAATGTCCATGCGGATGGCGGAGGCGCCCACGTCGATGGCCGCCGCGAGCCGCCGGGAGGCGGATTTCATACGGCCTCCGCCGCCATGGCGGCCGCGCCCATGGCGGTCGCATCCCCGCCGAGGGAGGCCACCGTCACGCGAAGCCCGTCCGTGAAGATCGCCAGGCCCCGGTCGCGGATGGCGGCGGTGACCTCCTCGGCATACAGGCCGGGAAACTCCTCGGCCAGGCCGCCGCCCAGCAGGATGGTGTCGGGCGCCATCAGGTGCAGCGCGCCCGTGATGCCGTAGCCCAGCCAGCGGGCCGCGCGGCGCACGATCTTCTCGACGATCTTGTCGCCCTTGCGGATCGACTCGGCCAGCTCGCCGCTGCGGATCTTGGTCAGGTCGCCGCCGGTGAGCGCCAGCAGGGCGGGCGCCTCGCCGCGCACGGCGGCCTGCGCGGCCTGGCCCGCGATGGCGAGGCGGCTGGCGACACTTTCCAGGCAGCCTCGTTTGCCGCAGCCGCAGAACATGCCGTCGGGGTCCACGGGCAGATGGCCGATTTCCATGGCGGAGCCGGTCTTGCCCCGGATCAGCCGGCCTTCGTAGACGCAGGCGCCGCCGATGCCCGTGCCCGGAAAGACCCCGAGGACGCAGCGCGATTTGCGGGCCGCGCC
>CAYZVY010000005.1:19407-41615 GCA_964481675.1 uncultured Verrucomicrobiota bacterium | reverse complement strand
AAACCGCGCCAACGTGAGGGCGCCATATTTGCGCTCGGCGCCGGACTCATACAGGCACAGGATCGTGCCGTCGGGCAGCACCGCCAGGTCGGAATAGGCGCTGAAGCCGGGCTCCAGCACCTTCGCCGCCGCCCAGGTGGCCCCCTCGTCCAGGCTGGCCCGCACCGTCATGTTCACCCGGTCCGTGCCGCTGGCCGGATTCGAAAACAGGATCACGCCGGGCGTGCCCCCCGCCGGCCACGTATGCCGGTGGATCGCCGCCTGGCAGACCGGCTCGGGCAGCGCCGCATCGAACCGCTGGGGGCCCCACGTCAGCCCGCCATCCGTGCTCACGGATACCTGGCGCGCCGCCGTGGTCCGCGTGTAGTTGCGCATGTTGAGCATCACCGACCCGTCCGCCAGCTCCACCGCCTCGCACTCGTTGACGCCGCCGCCGGGCGTGATCCCGCCCAGCCGCCAGCTCGCGCCGCCGTCGTCGCTGTACACGATGTGCGCGCCCATCCACGGATCGCCCGGCGCGCGCCGGTGATCGCACGGCGCCACCAGCCGCCCCGCGTGCGCGCCCCGCGTCAGCTGGATCCCCGCGCCCGGCCCCGTGGCATACCAGGTCCACTCCGCCGGCTTCACGTCGGCGGTAATCTCCCGCGGCTTGTCCCAGGTCAGCCCGTCGTCGCGCGAGGACGTCACATACGCCCGGCGGGTGTCCTTGCTGGTCCCCGCCTCGATCGCCCGCTGCGGATCGTCGTGGCGGTTCCAGGTCATGAGCAGCCAGATTGTTCCCGTTTTACGATCCACGACGGGACATGGGTTGCCGCAGGTGTGGCCGTCGCTCCATACGGTCGCGGCGGGGCTCCACGTGCGGCCGCCGTCGGTCGAGCGCTTGAGCAGCATGTCGATGCGGCCGGTGTCGCCCATGCCGTCGGCGCGCCCCTCGCAGAAGGCCAGCACCGTGCCGGCGCAGGTGACCGCCAGCGCCGGGATGCGGTAGGTGTGGTAGCCGTCCCGGCCGGACGTCCAGATGTGTTCCTGTTTTAAATTCATATACGCTCCTGTTCACGATGTAGGGGCGGTGCTTGCGCCGCCCGTCATGTCCAGCGCACATCCGGCGCGGGCTCCGCAAGCGGAGCCCCTACACCTTTCGATCAGACCAGCGGCCGGAGGAACGGGACGAGGGCGTCGGCCATGCGCATGAAGCCCAGGTCGGTGGGATGCGTGCCGTCCACCGTGCCCTCGAGATCGTCGCCCAGCAGGACGTCGCCCGGCACGAGCGTCAGCCGGGTGACGCCCTCATTGTGCAGCGTCGCGCACACGTCGCGGCAGGCCTGGTTCTTCCGCTCGAACGCCTGGCGCCGCGCCGTCACCAGCGTGTGGCCGCAGTAGTGGATGTTTTCCACCACGACGATGGGCGTCGCGGGATGCGCCTTGCGCAGAATGCGCACAAACGGGGCCAGCCGCTCGCGGATCAGCGTGTCGTCCATGTTCGGGAACGCATCCAGGACATACGCGGCGGGATCCAGCCCGGCCAGCAGCTCGGCGAGCGCCGGCTCCATGCGGCCGTTGCCGGAAAAGCCGAAATTGTAATGGGTCCGGTCCAGCTTCCGGGCCGCGATGGCCGTGTAGGCCATGCCGGGCCGGCAGGCGCAGCCGCCCTGGGTGATCGAGGTGCCGTAAAAGCAGATCGGCTTGCCGGACGCGGCGGGCGGCTTGACCAGCGACTCGCCCTCGGGGATGCCGATCTCCACGGACTCGCACCCGTTGTACAGCGGCAGATACAGGCGGTATTCCCGCAGGGACCCCGGCTCCAGCTCCTGCAGAAGCGCCTGATTGTTCTCCTTGGCCCGGGCAATGCCCGTGGCGGTCCACTTCCACCGCCCGCCGTCGCGCACATACAGATCCACGCCGCTCATGCCCGTGGCGGGCATGTGCGGCATGGCCAGACCCTCGAAGCGGAGCGTCCAGCGGGCCGCCAGGCTTCGGGAGGAGGTGCAGAACCGGACGGCCAGGCCGGCGGAGTGCCGGCTGAGCCCCCAGACGTTCGGCGGAATGAGCGCTTCGGCACGGTCCGGAAAGCGGGTGAACGGCTGGATCCCCTCGGCCCACCCCTGTCCTTCCAGGCCGAGCTTCCGGATATCATACCATCTCAGCCCGTCGCCCGCGCCCGGCGAGGCCAGGTTGGGGTCGATCTTTTCAATGTTCGAAGCGCTCATGTGCGTGTTCCTGATCGTCTGGAAACGGCTCGATCCGCGCGCGTTCCCGCTAGGCCTTGGCCGTCGGGGCCGGTTTGACCGCGGGAATTTCGCCCGTCTTCACGTTGCCCAGGTAGCCCGGCAGCTCCACGCCGGCCATGGCGGCCACGTCGTGCAGCGGGGGCAGGGACTTGATGAGGCTGGAGACGAAGTTCGCGGTGGAGGAGCCCTTGCCGTCGGCGCCGCCGCCAGCCGAATCCCAGACGGTGATCTTGTCGATCTTGAGCCTGGAGATGGCCTCGACCTGGAGCCGGACGATGGCCTCGAGCTTCTCGATCATGAGCAGGGTGGCGGCCGCATGCGGGTTGCTGGCGCAGCTCTTGACGAGGGCCTCGTAGCCGGCGGCCTTGCTCTCGAGCACCTGGCGCAAGCCGCGGGCCTCGGCCTCGTACTTGAAGAGGATGGCGTCGGCCTGGCCCTTGGCTTCGCGCCGGGTCTTCTCGGCCTCGGCTTCGGCCGCGATCTCGATCTTCTTCTTGTCGATTTCCTTCTGCACCACCTCTTCGGCGTTCAGACGTTCGGCCTCGGCCCGGTACTGGGCCTTCTGGATCTCGACGAGGGCGTTGCGCTTGGCCACTTCGGCGGTCTGCAGGAAGGCGGCCTGCTTGACCTCGAGCCCGGCCTGGGACTGGGCGATATCGGCCTTGGCCATGTTTTCGCCGGTGACGGCGGAGGCTTCCTGACCCTGCACGAAGATACGCTGGTCCGCCTCGGCCTTCTTCTTGCCCTTCTCGGCCGCGGCCACGTTCTCGGCCACGCGAATGGTCATTTCCCGGTGGGCCTCGGCCTCGCCGATGTTACCGACCTTGACCTGCTCGGCCACGTCCACCTTGGCGCGGTTGATGGCCTCGGAGGCCGCCTTCTTGCCGATGCTCTCGATGTAGGTGGACTCGTCGGTGATGTCCGTGATGTTCACGTTGATCAGGTAGAGGCCGATCTTGTTCAGCTCGGGCTCCACGTTCTTGCGGATCGACTCCAGGAAGCTCTCGCGGTCCTGGTTGATCTGCTCGATGGTCAGCGAGGCGACCGTGAGGCGGAGCTGGCCGAAGATGATTTCCTTGGCCATATCCTCGATCTGGGGCGGCTGCAGGCCGAGCAGACGCTCGGCCGCGTTGGTCATGATGCCCGGGTCGGTGCTGATGCCGACGGTGAACGTGCTGGGCACGTTGATGCGGATGTTCTGGAACGACAGGGCGTTCTGCAGCGGAATGCTGATCGTCATCGGGGTCAGACGCAGGAAGGCGTAATCCTGGAACAGCGGCCAGACGAACGTGCCGCCGCCGTGGATGCAATGGGAGGAGCGGTCCTTGCCCACGCTGCCGTAGATGACGAGAATGCGGTCGGACGGGCAGCGTTTGTAGCGGCCCATCACGAACATGGCGATGACGAACAGAACCACGATCAACACAATCACGAGACCTGGCGCGCCTGGCATAACTCCCCCTGTTTTTCTTTCGGACCTTCTACGAAATCAGTTTCTCGACAATCAGCATGTTTTCGGGCGTAACGCTCTTGACCGTGACCCGGTCCCCGGTCTTGATGATCGCGGCATCCTCCGAGCGAGCGTCGAAAATTTTCAGCCCGCCCTGAATGGTGATCTGGACTTTGCCGATGCCCCCGACGGGGATATTCAGGTAGGCGACGCCCTCCTGTCCCACGGCGTTGTTCATGACCAGGGTGCCCTCGCTCGCGCACCGGCGCAGGCCGGAGAAGATCAGGGCGATCATCCACATGGTGAACAGGCCGGCTCCCACGGCGGCCAGCATGGCCAGCCAGGCCGGGGAATCCGCCTTCTTCATCACCGTCAGCCCCGCCAGGCCGAACATCAGGAAAAAGGCGGTAATCCCCGTGAGCGTGATGAAGTGAAAACTGATATCCGTGTCGTTAAGGCCACCGTGGGCCTCCATGCCGCTCGTATCCGTGTCATGGCTGAACCCGAGAATCAGCATGATCGTCCGGAGGACAAAGATCGTCCCCCCGACAATGGCGCAGATGGCGAAAACCTTTTGAATCAATGACAGACTTTGAAACCAGGCGTCCATAGTCCACCTCCATTTAAAAAGATCATTATAGACCCCCAGCCCCCCAATGCAATAAGAACTGGAAGAGAGAGGGTTCAGGGTTCGGGGTTCAGGGTTCAGCGGTTCACGGTTCAACGGTTCAACGCTCTTTTCGCGCCAGGAACAGTAGACCGACCCCCATGAGCAGGCTGAGGAAGCCATATACCTGGGCCGTGTCGGCCGAAATGATTTCCGTGATGGGCCCGCCATAACGCCAGGCCGCATGCGGGATCGCCATGGGCGCGGGGAAGAAAATGGCGTACAGGCCCAACCCGATGAAGGTGACGGCCATCGCGGTGATTCCGAATTTCAATGTAAACATGGCGTTTCCCATCGTGCCACAACGCGGCCACCTAATCCTATCCTTTTTTGGCAAAGGGTAGGCGTCCGGCAATCAGAGGGTTCAGGGTTCGGGGTTCAGGGTTCAGGAAGAGGGAAATAGGTCCTATAGGACTTATAGGTCCTATTGTCCACGCCCCCTGAACCCCGAACCCTGAACCCTGACCCCTTTCTTCTTCCCCCTCATTCCCCTTGTTTCCCCATTCTTCATATCCTATTCTCTGCTCAAAGGAGACGCCCCCATGCGCGCGGAACTCAGAGATGCCCTGGAATTCCTCTACACCGACTCCCGGCCCTCCGGCAAGCGGACCCGGCCGCCCGTGCTGGACGTCGCCCTCAACGGCACCGGCAGCGTTCAAATCCTGGCCGACGGGCTGACCCCCGGCCGGCCGCTCCGCCTCTCCCTCCTCTCCGGCGGCCGCCCCGTGCGCGGTGCAAGCTGGTTCCGGCTCATCGATGTGCCGGTCGAAAAGAACACCGGGCCCGTCGGCTTCATCGAGCACGACGGCGAGCACAACCGCTTCGTCGCCAGGCGCGCGCCCTTCCGCGTGTTCGACGCCATGGAGCCGATCGGAGGAACCGTGCTTCCGCCCGGGCCGCTCCTGGCCCTGCGCCTGCACGTGCCCGCAGGCAAGGCGGGCCGGCGCGACTACGCGATCCGGCTGCAAAGCGGAACGGACACGGTTGACCTGCCCTTCTCCCTGGCCGTGCATCCGGTGCGGGTCACGCCGACCGGAAAAGCCAGCCTGCCCTACACCAACTGGTTCCACTTCGGCATGATGGCCACGCGCCACGACCTGACGCCCTGGAGCGAGGGCCACTGGCGCATGATCAAACGCTACGCGGAGCTGATGGCCCATGCCCGGCAGAACACCTTCTGGCTGCCGCTCGGCGACCTCTTCTCCAAGGACCCCATCCCCGTTCTCAACCGCCCGCGCCTGCGGCGGCTGGTGAAAATCTTCACCGATGCCGGCCTGTATTGGATCGAAGGCGGCCATCTGGCCAACCGGACCGACGGCGAGTGGAACGCCAAGACCTTCAGCCTCGTCATCAGCAACGCGCTGGGCACCGCGCCCGAGGGCAACACCGCGCTGGCCAACCTGTGCAGCCAGCTGGTCGACGAAATCGACCGCAACGGCTGGCGCGACCGCTGGATCCAGCACGTCACCGACGAGCCGACCGCGGCCAACGCCGTCGACTACCGCATCCTCGTGGGCATGGTCCGCCGCCACATGCCGGGCCTGCCGATCCTCGACGCCACCATGGACCCGAAGCTGGTGGGCTCGGTCGACATCTGGTGCCCGCAGGCGCAGGAATACCAGACGCACCGCAAGGAATTCGAGGCTCAGCGCGCCTGGGGCGACCGCATCTGGTTCTATACCTGCTGCTTCCCCGGCGGGCCCTGGCTGAACCGGCTGATGGACATGGAGCTGCTCCGCCCCGCCCTGTTCGGCTGGGGCGCGGCCAAGTTCCAGCTCGACGGCTTCCTGCACTGGGGGCTGAACCACTACAAGGACGACCAGGACCCGTTCAAGCAGAACGTGGTGAGCCACGGCGGCACCAATTTCCTGCCGGCGGGCGACACGCACATCGTCTACCCGGGCGCGGGCGCCCCCTGGTCGAGCGTGCGGCTGGAAGCCCAGCGCGAGGGCTTCGAGGATTACGAGCTGCTGCGCCTGCTGCGCGCGAAAAACGCCAAGCGGGCCGAGGCCATCATCGCCAAGGCCTTCACGGCCTTCGACCGCTACACGAAGGACGCCGCCGTCCTGCGCGCGGCCCGGCGCGAGGTGTTCAAGGCGCTGGCCCGCTAACGCCGAAAGGAGCGCCCATGTCCAGGATGCGGTTGATCGCGGCGGCCGTCGCGCTCGGATTCGGCCTGGCGCCGGCCCGGGCCGGCTCGCTCGCGTCGTTCGAAGCCGGGGCCCATGCCTCGGGCGGCGGCTCCGGGATCGGCGACGACTGCCTGGCCGATCCCCTCCTCTGGGAGCTGGGCGGCCGCCTCGCGTTCTACGGGCTGGCCTACGGCGGCATCGCCAGCTGGTCGCGCATGGATCCGCTCAACGCGGACCTCATCGACATGCCCGGCATGGCGCCGCGCGAGTGGGGTGACAGCCTCCTTCCCGTCATCCGGGCGGACGCCGATTACCAGTGGGTGGAGGGCGACATCGGGGCGGTGTCCGGCCGGATCGAAGGGGGCTACGGCCCGTTCGCCGTCGAGTTCAAGCGGACGCAGTTCGACGAGGAGGATCCTGACGACCAACTGATCCTGACGCGGTGGCACGCGCTCTACCGCATGTCGCTGGGCGGCGGGCTTGAAGTGGATCTCGGCGTCGGCCAGCTCACCCTGGATGGCAACAGCCTTCTGGAGGAAACGTCGTTCACCGTCCCCCTCCTGTTCCACCCCGTGCCCGGCTGCGGCCTCGAATTCCGGCCGGCCTGGTCGGACAGCCTGACCGAGCACAGCCTGGGGTTGATTTTGGGGACAAAGTTCGGATCCCTGACGGCCGGCTACCGGTGGCTGCGCAACGAGACCGACTCCCTCGAAGGCCCCTACGCCGGCCTCTCGTTCCATTTCTAAATCAGGACCGCTTCAGGGCCGACGGCGACTGCGGCAGGCGGTGGACGCGGGGCAGCGCGATCTTGTAGCGCATGGCCAGGAGGCGCAGGACCAGGGTGACGCCGATGCAGGCGAACAGCTGGACATTCAGGGAAAGGCCGCGCCAGCGCGCCACCTCGAAGACGACGGCGCCGGCCAGCGAGGCCGTGGCGTAGACGTCGACCCGCAGCACCGCCGGAATCTCGCGCACCAGCAGGTCGCGGACCACGCCGCCGCCCGTGGCCGTCATGGCCGCCACCAGCAGCACCCCCACATGGCCCAGGCCGGCGTCGGCGCCCTTGGCGGCGCCCAGCGCGGTGAAGACCGCCAGCCCCACCGCGTCCGCCGTCATCACGCCGTCCCACCAGGGGGCGATCCGCCGGGCGCCCACGAAGACCAGCAGGCCGCCGGCGATGCAGGCCAGGAAATAGCTCTCGTCCCGGAAAACGAACGGCGGATGGTGGCCCACGAGCACGTCGGCCATGAGGCCGCCGCCCACGCCCGTGGCCACGGCCAGCACCAGCACGCCCAGAATATCCAATTCGTATTTGACCGCCCGGAACGCGCCTGAGACGGCGAAGACAAAGGTGCCCAGCAGATCCAACGTGTGCAGCATGCTCAGCCTTCCCGGACAATGTTCGCCCCCAGGGCCCGCAGCTTTTCCTCGATGCGCTCGTAGCCCCGGTCCACGATCTGGGCGTTGTCCACGGTGCTGCGCCCCTTGGCGCAGAGCGCGGCCAGGATCAGCGCCATGCCGGCCCGGATATCGGGGCTGACCAGGTGCGAGCGGTGCAGGCGCGAGGGACCCACCACCACCACGCGGTGCGGGTCGCACTGCACGATGCGGGCGCCCATTTCAATCAGGCGGTCCACGAAAAAGAGGCGGCTTTCATACATCTTTTCGAAAAAGATCACGGTGCCGGCCGCGACCACGGCCATGACCACCGCCACGCTCATCAGGTCCGAGGGGAAGCTCGGCCAGATGCCGTCCTCGATGCGCGGCACCGCGTAGCCGTGATCGTGCGTGATCCGCAGCTTGCGGTGCGCCGGCAGCCGCAGGACGCCGTTCTCCACCTTGAAGTCCGCGCCCAGCTTGGCAAACACCTGGCGGATCGGGCGCAGGTGCTCCGCCACCGCCCCCTCCATGGTCAGCTCCCCGCCCGTCATCGCGGCGGCGGCCAGGTAGCTGCCGATCTCGATGTTGTCGGGCTGCACCGTGTACGCGACCCCGTGCAGCGCGGCCACGCCGTCGATGGTGATCCGGTTCGTGCCGTGGCCGGCGATTTTGGCGCCCATGGCGTTGAGCAGCTCGCACAGATCCTGCACGTGCGGCTCGCAGGCGGCGTTCGAAATGACGGTGCGCCCCTCGGCCAGGCAGGCGGCCATGATGGTGTTTTCGGTGCCGGTGACGCTGGCCTCGTCGAGCAGGATGTCGGCCCCCCTCATTTTCTTGGCCGAAAAGGTGTAATCCTTGGTTCCGCTCACCTCCACGCCGAGGGCCTGCATGGCCATCAGGTGGGAGTCCAGCCGCCGGCGGCCGATCACGTCGCCCCCGGGCGGCGCGATGGTGGCGCGGCCGGTGCGGGCCACCAGGGGGCCGGCGAACAGGATCGAGGCGCGGAGCCGGGAGCCGAGGGTACGGTCGAGCCGGCTCTTGCGGACGCCTTTCGCGCAGACGCGGACCGACTCGCCCTGCTCCTCCACCGTGGCGCCGAGGGCGCGCAGCAGGTCGAACATGACGCGCACATCCTCGATGCGGGGCACGCGGTGGAGCGTCACCGGCTCATCGGTGAGCAGGCAGGCGGCCAGCATGGGCAGGGCGGCGTTCTTGTTGCCGCCGGGGACAAACGTTCCCGACAGCCGGCGGCCGCCTTCGATGACAAAACGGGCCATGGCACGGCCTTGTGTTAGGGGGCGGCGAGCAGGTCCTGCGCGACGGCCACGACGTGCTCGGGGGTGAAGCCATACTGCTCGGCCAGCACCTGGTAGGGGGCTGAACCGCCGTACTGGTCGAGGCCCACGATGCGGCCCTTGCAGCCGGTGTATTTCTGCCAGCCCAGCGTGGAGCCGGCCTCGATGGCGACGCGCTTGCGGCAGTCGGGGGGAAGCACGGAGGCCCGGTAGGCCTCGTCCTGCTTCTCGAACATCTCCCAGCAGGGCATGCTGACCACGCGCACGCGGCATTGGGCGGCCAGCTTGCGGGCGGCCTCCATGGCCAGGGACACTTCCGAGCCCGTGGCGATCAGGATCAGCTCGGGCGCGCCCGGCGCGCTGTCCCACAGGATATAGGCGCCCTTCTCCAGCATGTTGGCGGGCGGGAACTGCTTGCGGTCGATCACGGGCACGTTCTGGCGGGTCAGCAGCAGCGCCACCGGCCCCTCCTTGTGCTTGAGCGCCGCGATCCAGGCGGCGCCCGTCTCGGTCGGATCGGCCGGCCGGATAACCGTCATACCCGGCACCAGGCGCAGGCTCATGGTCTGCTCGACCGGCTCGTGGGTGGGCCCGTCCTCGCCCACGTAGAAGCTGTCGTGGGTGAAGACATAGATCACCGGCAGCTTCATGATGGCGGCCAGGCGGACCGAGGACTTGCAGTAGTCGAGGAAGGAGAAGAACGTGGA
This sequence comes from uncultured Verrucomicrobiota bacterium, assembly GCA_964481675.1. Classification (GTDB taxonomy): domain Bacteria; phylum Verrucomicrobiota; class Kiritimatiellia; order CAIKKV01; family CAIKKV01; genus CAIKKV01. Next base: position 31,756 of record CAYZVY010000005.1, on the reverse strand, counting down.
GCCGAAGATCCGGAAGCCGCCGTGCAGGGCCACGCCGTTCATGACGGCCACCATGGCGTGCTCGCGGATGCCGAAGTGGACGTTGACGCCCTTGAACGAGCCGGGGCCGATGTCGCCTCCGCCGTCGATATACGTCTTGGTGCTGGGCGCCAGGTCGGCCGCGCCGCCCACGAAGAACGGCAGCGCCTTGGCCAGCTTCTGCATGATCAGGCCCGAGGCGTTCCGGGTGGCGGCGGGCTTGGCCGGATCGAACACGGGAAGCTGCTGCTCGAGGTTGGACGGGATGCGCCCCTTCTGGAACACCTCCCACATGCCGGCCAGCTCCGGGGTCTTCTCCCGGTAGATCCGCATCAGGTCCTTCCACTTCGCCAGCCGCTTCTCCATCTCCTTCGCGCGGGCCCCGAAGGTGTCGCGCACGTCCTGGGACACATAGAACGACTGGTCGGGGGGCAGGCCGAGCGCGGTCTTGGCGGCCGCAATCTCCTCCTCGCCCAGGGGTTCGCCATGGCACTTGTGCGAGCCGGCCAGCTTGGGGGCCCCTTTGCCGATGGTCGAATGCGCGATGATCAGGGTGGGCCGCTCCTTCTCCTGCTTCGCCTCGGCCAGCGTCTGGTCGATGGCCGCCAGGTCGTGCGCGTCCATCTCCAGCACGTTCCAGCGGTAGCCCTCGAAGCGCTTGCGCACATCGTCGCTGTAGGCCAGCGAGGTGGCCCCCTCGATCGTGATGTGGTTGAAGTCGTAGATCAGCACCAGCTTGCCCAGCCCGAGGTGGCCGGCCAGCGAGCACGCCTCGTGCGAAAGGCCTTCCATCATGCAGCCGTCGCCGCAGATCGCGTAGGTGCGGTGGTTGACGACTTCGCAGTCGGAGGTGTTGAACCGCGCGGCCAGCATCTTCTCGGCAAGGGCCATGCCCACCGCGTTGGCGATGCCCTGGCCCAGGGGCCCGGTGGTCGTCTCGACGCCGGCCGTATGCCCGTATTCGGGATGGCCGGGCGTCTTGCTGCCCCACTGGCGGAATTTCTTCAGCTCGTCCAGCGGCAGGTCGTAGCCCGCCAGGTGCAGCAGGCTGTAGAGCAGCATGGAGCCGTGGCCGGCGGAGAGCACGAAGCGGTCGCGGTCGGGCCAGCTCGGGTCGACCGGCGAGTAGTTGAGATGCTTAAGATAGAGCACCGCGGCCACGTCGGCCATGCCCATGGGCATGCCGGGATGGCCGGACTTGGCCTTCTGCACGCCGTCCATGGCGAGCCCGCGAATGGCGTTGGCAACCTGCGTGAAATCGTTCATTCGAAACCTCTTCCTTGCGCTTCTTTTCCAGCTTTTATGCAAGCCTAAACAGGATACGGAAATCGCCGCCCTTGTCGAGCCTGATTCTGACACAGCGGCTGGTTTGGGTGCCTGGCTGAGTCTCCCTTTCAAAAATCGTCGATTCTGTCGCCATGAACCCGCGCTGACCGAGTACGCGTACTCGATCTAAGCCAGAAAATAAAAAACAGCTTGTATACGGACCGAATTAATATGAATTTAGTCAACTTGATGACGCTATTTCAAGACCGAGCGCGCAAGGCTCATAGCGCCAGGCCCGCCGGAACGGAATGGAAAGCCCTATGAAAAAAAGAAACTATAACGGCGTTTACAAAGGCGAGTCCCTCAGCCGCGTGGCGTTCCCCCTGGGCGGGCTGGGCGCGGGCATGGTGGCCCTCGAGGGCACGGGCGCCCTCTCCCACGTCTCTGTGCGCCACAAGCCCGAGGTGTTCAACGAGCCCTACGTCTTCGCCGCGCTCTGCCTGAAAGGCGCCGGCGCCGCCGGCTCCAACCTCGCGCGGGTGCTTGAAGGGCCCGTGCCCGCGTGGAAGCTGTTCGGCGCCGCCGGCGCGGGCAACGGGCTGGGAACCCGCACCTACGGCCTGCCGCGCTTCGCGTCGGCCACCTTCCAGGCGCGCTTCCCCTTCGGCACCGTGAAGCTGCGCGATCCGCAGCTCCCGGTGGACGTCGAGCTCACCGGCTGGAGCCCCTTCCTGCCGGGTAACGCCGACGACTCCAGCCTGCCCCTGGCCGCGCTCGAATACCGGATCAAGAACCGCTCCGACCGCCCCCTCGAGGCCGTCTTCTCGTTCAATGCCAAAAACCCGATGGTCACGAACCACAAGCTGCCGAACGCCGCGCACCCGGCCGGCAAGGGGATCGTGTTCAGCCAGGAGGGCTCCGCCGAAGCTCCCTGGGAAGGCGGCCGGTTTTATATGGGCACGGACGCGCCCGGCGCCGCCGCCAACTGCGCCTGGTTCCGCGGCGGCTGGTTCGACTCCCAGACCGTCGCCTGGCAGGACGTGGAAAGCGGCCGGCTCGCCGGCGCGCCCGCCTATACGGAAGGCGCCTCCAGCTTCGGCGGCAGCCTTCTCGTTCCGTTGATGCTGCCGCCCGGCGCCTCGCAGACCGTGCGCGTGCTGCTGGCCTGGCATGTGCCCGTTTCCAGGCTGCGCGTCGGGGCGGAGGAGCCCGCCGCGGCCTGCGGCGCCGCCTGCGACTGCGACAAAACGAAGCCGATCACCAAGCCGACACACGTGCCCTGGTATGCCGGCCGGTTCGCCGATGTCGCCGCCGTGGCGGACTACGGCCACGCCCATTACGCGAGGCTCCGCAAGGGGTCAGCCCTCTTCAGCCGGTGCTTCTACGACACCACGCTCCCCGCCGAACTGGTCGAGGCGGCGGCGGCCAACCTGACGATCCTCAAATCGCCCACCGTCCTGCGGCAGGCCGACGGCCGACTGTGGGCCTGGGAGGGCTGCTGCGACGGCGACGGCTGCTGCCACGGCACCTGCACGCACGTCTGGAACTACGCACAGGCGATTCCCCACCTGTTCCCCGACCTGGAGCGCAGCCTGCGCGAAACCGAATTCCGCGTGTGCCAGGATGACCGGGGCCACCAGGCGTTCCGCGCCTCCTTGCCGATCCGGCCGCCCGACCACGCGTTCCACGCCGCGGCCGACGGCCAGCTCGGCGGCATCATGAAGGTCTACCGCGAGTGGCGGATCTCCGGGAACACGGAGTGGCTGCGCGGCCTGTGGCCGGCGGTCCGCAAGAGCCTGGACTACTGCATCGAAACCTGGGACCCGAAGCGGCAGGGCGCGCTCTTCGAGCCGCACCACAACACCTACGACATCGAGTTCTGGGGGCCGGACGGCATGTGCACGTCCTTCTATCTCGGCGCCCTGAAGGCGGCCACCGCCATGGGCGAGGCGCTGGGCGACGATGCGGCCGGCTACCGCGACCTCCTGGCGCGCGGTCTGGCGTTCATGGAAACGGCGCTCTACGACGGCGAGTATTTCATCCAGAAAATCCAGTGGACGGGGCTGCGCGCCGCGGATCCGACCGCTCTCGGCATCAACAACGCGGGCTATTCGACCGAGGCGAAGGCGCTGCTGGAGAAGGAAGGGCCCAAATACCAGTACGGGTCGGGCTGCCTGTCGGACGGCGTGCTCGGCGCGTGGATGGGCCATATGTGCGGCGTGCCGGTCTTCCTGGATCCGAAAAAGGAGAAGAGCCATTGCGCCGCCATTCACCGCCACAACTTCCGCACCGATCTGTCGGCCCACGTCAACCCGCAGCGTCCGACCTTCGCGGCCGGCGCGGAGGGCGGTCTGCTGCTGTGCAGCTGGCCCAAGGGCGGCGCGCTGTCGCTCCCGTTCGTCTACAGCAACGAGGTGTGGACCGGCATCGAGTACCAGGCGGCCGGCCACATGATCCTGCAGGGGCTGGTGCAGGAGGGGCTCGAGGTGGTGCGCGTGTGCCGCGACCGGTATGACGGCCGGGTGCGCAATCCGTTCAACGAATACGAGTGCGGCCACTGGTACGCCCGCGCCATGGCGTCCTACGGGCTCCTGCAGGCCTATGGCGGCGTCCGCTACGACGCCGTTGAAAAAACGCTGCATATCAAGCCGGCGGTGAAAGGCGATTTCCGCGTCTTCCTCTGCACGGCTGCGGGCTACGGCACGGCGGGCATCAAGGACGGCAAGCCGTTCGTGGAAACGGTCAGCGGAAAAATGGACATGCAGCAGATTCTTTCATAACGGATCAAAGGAGACCACGCTCATGAACCCGACCTTCGACGGCCTGATGTGCAACCTGTCCAGCCTGGCGCTCCTCTCGGACGCCAAAACCCGCTCCATCTGCAGCGAGAACCGGAGCGGTGCCAAGTCCGGCGGCGCGCGGGAATTCCCGCCCGTGGACGAAAACGGAAAACCCACCGGCGTCGCCCGCGCGCTGGGCCAGGGCTGGAAGGTCCATCCCTGCGACGACATCGAACCGGGCCAGACCCTGGAACTGGCCGACATCAAGGGCCCCGGCTGCATCCAGCACATCTGGATGACGCCCACCGGCGACTACCGCACCACCATCCTGCGCATCTACTACGACGGCTCGGAGCAGCCGGCGGTCGAATGCCCGATCGGCGACTTCTTCGCCTCGGCCTACACCAGCTTCAAGGTCTTCGCGCCGCTCCGCTCGCTGGCGGTCTGCGTGAACCCGGGCAACGCCTTCAACTGCTACTGGCCCATGCCGTTCCGCAAGCGGATCCGCCTGACCCTGCAGAACCTCAGCCCCAAGGAAAAGAAGGGCGTTTTCTTCCAGATCGACTACGCGCTCAACAAGGTGCCCGCCGATGCCGCCTATTTCCACGCGCAGTTCCGGCGGGTCAATCCGCTCAAAGCCGGCGACGTCTACACCCTCCTCGACGGCGTCAAGGGCAAGGGCCACTACGCCGGCACCTACATGGCCTGGCAGGTCAACAACAACGGCTGGTGGGGCGAGGGCGAGATCAAGTTCTACCTCGACGGCGACACCGATTCGAAACTGTCCGACGGCAAGGTGGTGGCCGGCTCCACCGGCTTCCCCACGATCTGCGGAACCGGCACGGAAGACTACTTCTGCGGCTCCTACAACTTCGAGAACAAGGCCACGGGCCAGTACCAGGAATTCACAGGCCCCTACACCGGCGTGCCGCACGTGGTGCGCCCCAACGGCGTCTACGAGTCCAACATGCGCTTCAGCATGTACCGGTGGCACATCCCGGATCCGGTCCGGTTCGAGGAGGATCTGAAGGTGACCATCCAGGCGCTGGGCTGGCGCAAGGACGGCCGCTACCTGCCGCTGCAGGACGACATCGCCTCCGTGGCCTACTGGTACCAGGTCGCGCCGGCCGCGCCCTTCCCCGCCCTCCCCTCCGCCGACGACCTGGAAATCTTTTAGCTCGCAAGTTAATGTAGCGCCGGCCTTGTTGGCCGGCCCTGCCCTGAGCCCGTCGAAGGGCGACACTTTCCAGCCCCTCTCTCTTACTCTTCTGTGGATGCGGCCGCCGGCCGCGTAACCGCCGGACCATCACGGCGCAAACCCGCGCAACATCGCGTTCTCCACGCGAATGGTCAAATCGCCAGGACCCGGGAAAAGGCGGTAAAGGGGAGCACGCGCGCGCGCGCCGCCTTCATTTCGTAATCCCGTTCACCCAGGTGGACCTGGTAAAACCGCGGTATACCCGTGCGTTCGGCGAAATAGGCGATATTCCGGCTCAGATTTTGTTCGCCCGTTTTGCATTCCACCGCGAACTCCGGTTTGCCGTTCCGCACGACCACGAAATCCAATTCTCGTCCCAGGGAATCCCGAACAAACCGCACCTCCATGCGATCGCCTTCCGTATCCTCCACCCAATGGCAGTGTTTCAGCAGATTGGAGGCAACCAGGTTTTCGAAGCGAGCGGCTTCGTTCTCGCAGACCGACCAGTCCCACATATACAACTTCCGTTCTTTCCGGGCGGCCCGAAGTTTGGGAAGGCCGAACGGTTGGATACGGAAACAGAAATACAGGTTTTCAAGAATGCCAACCCACCGATCGGCTGTCTCGAACGCCACGGCCAAATCCCCCCTCAGGTTGTTAATGGATAATGGGGAGCCGACGCGCGACGGCAAGACCTGCGCCAACAGATCCAGTTGCGATACTTCATGGACCCGCTCCAAGCCGATCAGGTCCTCCTGAATAACCCGGCTCTGTCGCTCGCGCTGCCATCGTTTCCAGTGCCGTGCACTGCCTTTTAGAAATGGCTCGGGGAATCCGCCGAACTGAAGCAGGTGCTGAACATCCGCCTTCGTAGGGGTCTTGCTGATTTCGTAGAGCGAGAGGGGATGCAGGCGGTGATAGTGGTATCGGCCCTGAAGGGAGTCTCCTCCCATTCGGTAGTGGTCCAATCTGGCTGAGCCCGTGACCAGAAACTGGCAAGTCGATTTGTTCAGGTCGTAGAAACCCTTGACCAGGTTTCGCCATCCTTTGTACTTGTGAATTTCATCGAGAATAAGGAGGCTCTGGCCGCTCGGCAGGGCGCCTTGGATCAATGCTTTACGGGAATCCCTGTCGTCCCAATTCAGATAAGCGGGGTGCCGCTCATGGCCGCCCTCGAGCAGACTCAAGGCAACCGTCGTTTTGCCCACTTGTCTCGGACCTCCCAGAAAAACCATTTTCTCCTGGAGATCCTCCCGCAACACCGCCTTCAGGTACCGTTCCATGCCCGCCTCATATTCATGTATATATTCGACTACACTCTAATATATACATGTATAAATTAGACTCAAGCCTAATCTTCTTACGCGGCCTCCGGCTGCATAACCGCCGGACCGTCACACGATGCGAATGGCCTGTCACACCCCATGCTCTTCTGTGGATGCGGCCGCCGGCCGCGTAACCGCCGGGCCATCACGGCTCGAGCCCGCAACCCCGCACCTTCTCTAACGCGCAAGGCAATGTAGCGCCGGCCTTGTTGGCCGGCGGAACTATCCAGCGCACGACTTCTCGCATCTCCCGGGGCTTCACAAGACCCATTGTGCGCAGGGAGATTGGCCGGACTGCGTCGCCGGCCAACAAGGCCGGCGCTACACAAAACCCAGGAAGGTCGCACGCGGTCCGGGTGGAACCCGCCTTCGCGAAGCGCTTCGGCGTGGCAAGCCGGACCCTCCACTTTTCGCCACTATCCATAGGCTTTCAACGCCGTCCCAAAAAATGCATAGGCCGCTTCCCGCTCGGGACGCCCGAAATCATGACCGCCGTCCGGGAAGACGGCCGCCAGGCGGTCCGCCGCGCCGGCGCGTTCATACGCCTTCGCCGCAACCGCCACGCAGTCTGCCACGCCGGACACGTCGAAATTGTCGTCGCCTTTCGGGGCGTTGACGAAAAGCGCGCGCGGCGCCAGCGAGGCGATCACGTCGGGAAAATCGAACGGCATGTTGCGTGGATTGTTTGCATATTCGATTGCGATACGGGGCATGTAACCGGGATGGCTCCACCCTTTCAGATGGCCGCCCTTGTACTTGAAAAACGACGTGAACCCGCAACTGGTGGCCATGGCCTTGACCCGCGGATCGAAGGCCCCGAGAAACAGCGTGTTGTGCCCGCCGAGGGAATGGCCGATGCAGCCGATGCGATCCGGATCCACTGCGTCCATGGACTGCAGCAGGTCCACCGCCCGCATGTGGTTCCAGATGCCTTTCATCGTGGCGCTCGCGTAACCCAGCTTGTAGGGATCGCACCGATAGTCGCCGAAATTCGGATAATCGGGCGCCAGGGTCACAAACCCCCGTTCGGCCAGTTCCAACGCGTAATGAAGATTCGCAAGCCCCCCCACGCCGGCGGGCTCCCCTTTGCCGATAGACGTGGTCTGATGAAGGCACAGGATCGCCGCCACGCGATGTTTCACATCCAACGGCAACAGCAGATACGCCGGCACGCGGTCGCCGGATTCGACGGCAAACGAAAGGCGCCGACGCAAGACTTTGCCAAGCCGCTCCTCGCCATCGATCCGCACATCGAGAGGCACTCTCCGTGCATCATCCGGCAAGGGCCCCATCACCTGCTGCATGCTTTCCTGCAAACGACTGGTTCTGTCCAACTCATCCATGCGGGCCTCCCCATCGTCGATAATTGATCTGAACCGGTCGTTCTTCAGGTAGGGCGAACACTCCGGGTGAGCCGCGCGCCGGACCATTTCATCGCGGCTCACCGGGACGGTTCGCCCTACCTGCTTCGCGTCACGATCCTCATCGTTGTTCCATCTGAACACTGGTCACTGATTACTGATCACTGATTACCGATCACTGATTACTGATCACGGCCCCCACTCACCCGCCACGCGCCCGGCCACCGCTTCTCGTATTCCCCGAACAGCCGCTGGAAAACGGGATAGGCGGCCAGGCGCCGGTAGTCGCCCAGCAAAATAACCTTGCTCCGCCCGCGCGTGAGCGCCACGTTCAGCCGCCGCGGCTCGGCCAGGTGCTCGGACCCGCCCGCGGGCGGGCAGAGCGACACCAGCACCAGGTCCGCCTCGCCGCCCTGGAACCGGTCCACCGTATCCACGCACGCGCGCCACAAGGCCTCGCGCCCCGGGAACCGCGCGCCCAGCACCGTGCGGATATGGGACACCTGCGCCCGGTACGGCGAAATGACCGCCACCTCCAGGCCCGCCCCGGAATCGGGCGCCGCCGCCTTGATCCCGCACGCCTCCAGCGCCTCCACGAATGCGGCCACCCACGCCGCCTCGCCTTCGTGCACGCGCGGCCGGACCGCCCCCGGCACGTCCACCAGCAGGACCGGGCGGGCCGGGTCCAGCGCGGCCGCAAGCGGATGCCGTTCCCAATTTGATAAACCATTCAGCCGCCGGCCCGCCACGCCGGCGTTCCCGGGGTTCAGCCGCCCCCCGTACCAGACGGCGGCGGGAGCGGACCCCACGTCCTCGCTCATCCGGTACTGCCGCTCCAATTCCACCAGAAGGGGCCCCTTCCCGGCCAGCCGGTTGCGGACCAGCTCGAACAGCGAGACCCCCAGCCCGGGCCATTCGCCCGCGGACGCCGTCTCCGCCCGCACGATCGGCGGCAGCTGCCGGTCGTCGCCGATCAGCACCAGCCGCCGCCCCCAGCTGGCCGCGCCCAGCCCCAGCGGCACGGTCATCTGCGACGCCTCGTCCACCACCACCCACTCGAAGTCGCCCAGCACCAGGTCCAGGCTCCCGCCCGCCAGCGTGCTGGCGGTCACGCCCACCAGCCGCGCCTCCCCCACAATCCGCTTCACCGCGGCGGCCGCCTCGGAGGCTGTCCCCATTTTCTTTAAACGGGCCGACAGCGCCAGCGGCCGGATGCGCTCCGAGGTGGCGCCGTCGCCACCCAGCCGGACCACGGAAAATCCCGCCGCATCCAGGCCCGCCACTTTTTCCAGCGCCTGGTCCAGCGCCCGGTTGGTGGCCGCCACCAGCAGCACCCGCGGCCCCTCCGTCCGGCGCAGCATCGCCTCGACCAGCGCGCCGATCAGCATCGTCTTGCCCGACCCCGGCGGCCCCGCGATCAGCTGGACGTCCCGCGCCCGCAAGGCCGCCAGGGCCGCCTCGCGCTGCTTCTCGTTCAGCTTCGCCCAGGCGCCGGGCCCCGGCCCGCCCGCCGCGTGCGCGTCCCATTCCGGCGCCCGCGTCCCGCGCACCAGCACCTCCTTGAGCCGCGAGGGGCGAGACAAAAACCGGTACAACGACGCCAGCTGCCGGCGCGTCAGCTTCTCGTCCGGATAGGCGTCCACCCAGACCGGGACCAGCCCCGGCTCCGCGTCCCACGCCAGCGCCAGGTCGTCCGGCCCCGCCGCCGCCACGGAGCCCAGGGCCACGCGCCCGCGGACCGGCCCCCCGGCGTCCGACAGCAGCACCGTGTCGCCGGCCCTGAACTCGCTGCGGTTGCCGCCCTCGACGGCATAGCGCCGGACCGGCCGGCGGCCGTCCTCCAAATCAACGGGTTCCAGAATTCCCTCGCCGGCCAGGCGGAGCGCCGAGCCTTCGGCCAGCCGCTGCTCCGGCGGAACGCGCCACAGGCGGGCCAGCGACTCCCGCACCGCCGCCAGCTCCGCGTGCACCTGCCCCGCGTAATGGCGGAAGCAGGCGGAGTCGGCCTCGTTCATCTCTTCCGCCGGCTTGCGGTCCCACCCGGCCCGCTTCAGGTCGCGCGGATCCGCGTGGCCCGACAGGCCGGAGACGAGATCGCACGCCGCATTGCACCGGCAGCGGTTGCAGGCGTTCAGGTGCTCCTTGAATTCGGGCGGCTCGCCCATCTCCAGCAGCACCAGCCGGTTGCGGATGTCCACCGCGTCGCGCAGCCGGGCGATCGTCAGATCCACCTTGCGCAGGATATCCAGCTTGCCGGCCGCGTCGGGGTTGCCGCTGTACAGCAGGCAGGCGTGCAGGGGATCGGCGCGGATCTCGCCGCGCGCCGCCAGGATGGCGGCATAGCTGACCAGCTGGAACAGGTGGCCCAGCTCCGCCTCGCCGTTCTCGGACTGCGCCCGCGCCGCCAGCCGGCCGCGCGAGCGCCCCGTTTTCAGTTCGCCCAGGATCACCGGGCCGATGTCGGGGCGCTCCCAGATCGCGTCGATCCGCCCCTTCAGCCCCAGGCCCGGCGCCAGCCGGAACGTTTCGGCCACCAGAACCGACTGCTTCTTCATGCCGTCGGCCCACCGCTTGAGCCGGGCCACGTGCAGCCGGACGTCCGCGGCCACCTGGTCGGGCTCCAGGCACGCCAGGCCGATCTTGAGCGCCTGCGCCTCCAGCGCGCGCGCGAGCGCCGCCTCCAGCGCCGCGCTGTCGCTCCCTTTCCAGACCAGGGGAAAGAGGTCGTGCACCAGGTTCCCGCGGATCAGCGGCAGGCTCGGGGTGTCGGCGGCGAAAAACGAGACCAGCCGCTGGCGCTCGCAGAATTCGAAATGGGTCGCGTCGCTGACGCTGAACAGCCAGTCGGGCTCCAGCACAAACAGGCTGTTGCGCGTGAAGCGCCTTTCCCCGGGCCCGCCGCACAGGTGCATGAACCCGATGACCGGGGGGGCGTCGCGACGGTCCAGGGCCTTGTCGAGAATCGCGGCCTGCCATTCGGTCAGGTCCGCCGTGGCCAGCGCCACCCGGCATTCACTTCCATCCGACATGCGCAGCCGCACGAGAATCCGACCGGCCGTCCGCTCGCAGCCATCCACAAGGCCCTGCACGTAAGGCAGGTCGCAGGTTTCGCCGGTAAACCGGCAGCTGACGCAGATGTGCGGATGAGGCGGAATGACGGGGGCGTCTGGCATACCGTCTACGGCGTTGCCGCCGGGGCCGCGGGATGATGGATCCGCACCGGCATGCCGTCGCGCACGAACCGGCTCAGGGTCATGACGTCCCGGTTCATCAGGCGGAAGCAGCCGTGCGATTCCATCGAGCCGATCGTTTCGGGATGCGGCGTACCGTGGATGCCGAAGCCGGCTTTGGAAAGGCCGATCCAGTAGACGCCCACCGGGTTATTGGGGCCGGCGGGGAGGAGCAGCGAGTGCCCGATGGCGCGGGCGCGGGCGCTTTCGGGATAATTGGCCGGATTGAACGTGTAGTCGGGGTTGGGCGCGAACACCGTCATCTTCAACTCGCCCGCGGGAATGCGGGTGCGGTCGCGGGCCACGGAGCAGGGGAACGACGCCAGCAGGTTGTTGTTCGTGCCGTAGAGGCGGAGGCGGAAGTCGTTGGGATCGATCTCCACGCGCACCGGATTGCACACCGCGGGAGGCGGCTGCCAGTTGATCACGGCGACCTGGACGCCCGCGGTGACGGTTCCCCAGTCGATACCCGGATTCATCTGCTGAAGAAACCGCTCCGACATGCAGAAGGTTTCGCAGAGCAGCTCGGGCATGGATTCAAACGCCATGGAGGGTTCCCGTGAAGCCTCCTCCCAGTCCTTCGGGGCGCGGCCGAGGGCGGCGATGTCGCGCGGCTGGAGGGTGTAGCCGCCCATGAGCGGGCGGGCGTCCGCCTTCAGGGCCGTCAGCGCGGCCTCCTCGGAGGCCAGGCCGCGAGCGGCCATGAAATCGGCCAGCGCGCCGCGGGTGCGGGCGCCGCTGTGGTTGTCCATGAGCCCGCTGCTGAAGCCCTGCCGCGCCAGGAGCACCTGGACCGTCAGGATCCGGTAGGCGTCGCCGCCGTCGTTGGACAGGATCGTCTGCGCCCGGGCGGAAGCGGCCAGGAGCGCAAGGGCGGTCATCAGGATGGCAAGGCGCGTGATCATGTTTGCAGAGAATACGACGTTTACGCGGGCGGGACAAGCGGGAACGCGGAGAAAGCCGCCATTACCGGTAAAACTGGCGCATGGCCTCGGCCAGGGCTTTCATGTCGACCCCGGCCAGGGCGCGGGCGGTGGCGGCCTGGGAATCGCGGGTCTCGCGCAGGGCCGCGGCGTACCGGGCCGGGATGGCGCGCCACGGCTCGGATTTGCGGCCGCCTTCCTGCAGGAAATACATCAGCCCCCACGCCAGCGCGTAATGCTGGCGCCGC
>CAYZVY010000005.1:0-19307 GCA_964481675.1 uncultured Verrucomicrobiota bacterium | reverse complement strand
GCCAGCTCCCGGTGCGCCGGCACCCAGAGGCCCGCCGTCCAGGCCTGCTCCGGCCCCACATACCGCACATAGTCCTCCGGCGCGCCGAACACGCGGATCACCGCCACCTCGCGGTCCTTCTCCCAGGGCGGCACCACGGCTTCCCAGAGGGGCCGGATCGTCTCCAGGTCCTCCAGGATGGCATCCACCAGCTGCGACTTGCCCGACTTGATATTAGACAGCACCACCGTGTTCGAGCCCTCCGCCGCCCACCAGCCCTTCATGTTGCGGATGCTCTCGCGGGCGCGGCGGAGGCTCTCCTCGCGCGGCGTGATCGACTGGTTCGGCGGGGAGACGCCCAGCGGCTGGGTCCCGGGCAGGACGGCCCGGCGGCCCAGGGACTGGATGGACGGCAGCAAGTCCTCCACAAAGGCCTTTTCCGCGTTGGCCGGGGTGATGTCGGAATTGATTTCGAGGAGGACGACATGCCAGCGCTCGGGGCTGGCCTTGACCCGGAACGCGCAGGCCATTCCCGGGCCGGAGGCGCTTTTCCGGAACAGGAACGCTTCCGCCAGGGCGAACGGGCAGCTCCGGGTGAGAGGCTCGGCCTTCAGGCCCGTGACGCCCCAGAAAACATCCAGCCAGCGCGCCAGCTCTTCCGGCGCCCAGACCCTGGCGGCCGGGGCCGCCGGACCCGTGAAGAGCCGGGCCACCTCGTCGCGCGGCAGCCAGTCAACCAGCCGATCGGGGGTCGGCAGGGCGACCGCGGCCAGGATCAGCCGGTTGCCGCGGGCATCGACCCAGCGGCCCTCGCGCTGCTTCCACCGCCACATCTCAAGGGGGCTTTGCAGCTCCAGCTTCTCGCGCGTGCCGCCCGACTCGCGGAACCCGTCGAGTATGGCGGGCGGCGGCAGGGGATCGGCTTCAGCGCCCGCGAGCAGGAGCAGGCGCAGGCCGGAGTCCGGCAAGTCGGCGAGTCGGGTGAAGCGGAGGCGGGCCTCACCCGCCGCGCCGGCGCACAGGGCGCCGAGCAGCAGCAGGCATGCGGGCCAGGCCTTCATGCGGTCAATCCTTCGCCTGGAAGGCCTCGCGGGCGGCCGACAGGCGCAGCATGACGAACATCGTGACCTCGTACGCGATCCCGAGAACCAGCTGAACCCCGATGGTCGCCAGCGACAGGATCAGCGACACCTCTTCGGCCCCGCCGCCTCCCGCCTGCGCGATCTGCCATTTCACGCCCGACTCCACGATGATCCGGGCGATTTCAAACAAACAATAGGTCATCGCCAGCTGGCGGGCCCACGGACGCAGGCGCAGCATCCCGAAACCGCTGGCCAGCAGGGCCCCGGCCAGGAAAAAGCCGAATACGGAGGAAAACACCAGCCAGCCGGAGTGGAACAGGGACCCGGTGACGCGAACGGCGATGACCGAGCCGATCGCCTTCGCCGGCAGGCACAGCAGTCCGATCATTCCGAACGCGATGTTGCAGATCGCAAACACCGTGATGGCCGTCGGGCGGGCCGCCGGAGCCGCCTGGCCGGACGGGAATGGCCGGAGCGGGGGCGGGGCCTTGGAAAAGAGAGCCGCGTAGGTGCGCCAGCCCGCGTCGCCTTCGCAGGAGACGGGCGTGGCGTCAGTGATGACGCCCCGCCGTTTCAGATCTTCCAAGGCGGCGGCCTCGAGGGGGCCGACCGCCTGGTTCTCCGGGCTGACATAAAAATATCTCATGCCCGGTCCTCGCCCAGCAGCAGTTCCCGGAGCGCCTTGGTGGATTCCACGGCGAGGCCGCGCTCCACCAGGCCCGTCAGGCGGTCCACACCGAACCGGTCGATCCGCTTTTCGATCGCGAAAAGCCATTCCAGGCTGCGGGCAATGGCCTCCCGCCCGTCTTCCCGGTACGGGTACTGGTCCATCGAATACCAGCCTTTGTACTCGAGCCGGCGCAGCCAGAACAGCAGCTCCACGTATTCCACCGTGTGCACGGAGCCGACGATCATGTCGTCGTCCCAGGAGCGGTAGTTGTCGTTGAAATGCATATGGAACAGGCGGCCCTGGCGGGCGAGCAGGGCGGCGCTTTCCGAGACGTTCTCGCCGGCGGCGAAGGCATGGCCCACGTCGATGGTGACGCCCACGTTGGCGCAGCCGGTCGCCTGGGCGGCCAGCAGGGCGTCCGCGGCGCGGGCAAGCCCGGCATAGGAGTGGGTGCGCGGCTCGGACGGCTTGTACTCCAGGGCCAGGCGGATGTCCTGGCGGTAGCCCGCGCAGTCGCGGACGGCGTCCACCAGCCAGTCCCAGGCGCGGAGGAAATCGCCCTGGAAGGGATAGTCGTACCCGTCCTGCCCGGGCCACAGGTTGATGAGCGGGCAACCCAGCTCCGCGGCCACATCCATCATCTCGCGGGTTTCGGCCACGGCCTGGCGGCGGATGGCGGGATCGCGGGAGGTGAAGGCGCCGAGACCCCAGACCTTGCGGGAAAAATGGTCGGGAATGATGGAGGCGCAGGCCAGGTTGTGGCGGCCCAGCAGGGTCTTGACCTCGGCCACGTTCTTCCCGGTCACGTCCCAGGTGCCCACCAGCTCGATGCCCGTGATGCCGGGAATGGAGGCGGCCTGGCGGACCATCTCCTCCTGGGGCACGACGTCCTTGTAGCCCGAGGACAGGAACCGGTCGCAGGTATTTCCAAGGTTGCCGAGAATCACGGAATAGCGCCGCATGGAGGCCTCCGGGAAGGATTAGTTGTCGTCAAACCGGGTGATCGGAAAGGGCGAGGAGCGCACCGCGGGATCGAGGCGGGGGTAGACGCGCAGGCCGGGGCACGTCACGTTCCAGGTCAGGTCGTACCAGCCGTACTCCAGCTTCACGTCGACGCCCTTGATCAGGGCCTCGTCCCAGGCGAGATCGTTGGTGTAAACGGACTTGCCCATGTACGGGGCCACGACCAGCGTGCAGACGGTGTCGCGCGGCAGGGAGCGGACCTCGCAGCGGCTGTTCCCATAATTGAGATGCCCGGCGAAATGGGCCAGGGTGTTGTCCTTCTCGCGCACGAGCTTGACGCTCATGTAGTAGTTCAGCGTGTGCCAGGGCTGGAGCGCGACGGGCATGTTGGTCCAGACGGAGGCGTTGACCTCGCCGATGATGGTGATGTCGACCAGTGATTCGCCGCGCGCGCCGCCGCGGGGCTGGCGGAGGTAGTCGCAGTAGAAGATGAAAACCGGGTACACGGCGCCGACGCCCTTGACCGTCTTGCCGCTGAAGTAATCGAAATGCTCGTAGGCCCCGCCGCGGCGCCCCCAGCCGAACCACCAGTCGAGCTTGATGTCGTCCTTGCTGTGCCGGGGGCTGAACTTGACCGGGCCGAACCGCTTGGTTTCGGCGTTGTAGCGGAACATCTTGGGCGTGCGGTAGGACGGGTCGTCGGGCGACCAGAAGTAGATGCGGTCGTAGCCGTTGGAGACATTGCCGTCGAAAAGCACATACCCGAACGCATTGGTGTCGGTGTCCAGCATGACGGGGGCGTAGTAGGGAATCGAGCCCGGCTGCAGGTCCACCCGGGGAAACGCCTTGGGGCGGACGGGCCCCGCGTCGGCCGCGACGCAAACCCGGCCAAGGGCCAGCATTCCCAACGCCAGCGCGATCATCCGTTTCATCATGACAGGCTCCTCTTCATTGCCGCTCAACCTTACCACAGGACAAAAGCCTTCGCAAGGGCGGAAGGAGCGCTTGCATTGGGAGAGAAAATCGGGCAACAATGCGCGCGAAGAGGAACGGACAACGCAGGACCCTCACAGGCGGAGGCGGACCTATGACGCGGAACGGCATCCGGGCGGCATGGCTGGCGGCGGGTCTGGCGGGGGCGCTCGTTTCGGCGGCGGCCCCGGGCGGGACCACGCGCGCCGCCATGGAGCGCTACAACCAGCTCCTGTCGGCGGCCCGCGCCGAACAGGCCGACACGAAAGAGGCCGAGCGGCTCAACCGGCTCTCCTTCCTGGCGGCCAAGGCCGGACAGCAGGAGGAAGCCGAGCGGCTCCTGAACCAGGCGATTGCCGCTTTGCCCGCGCCCTCCCCGGCCCGGGCATCCTCCCCGGCCCGCGCCGGAACGGCGCCCGCCTCCGGCGGCGCGCCGGTTTTCATCCTCCCGTTCACCCACCACTACGCCGGACCCGGCGGCTACTATCCCACGCCCGCCGAAGTCCGCGACATGGGCGCCCTGCTGGTCCGCCACCGCGTGCCCGGAACCCTGTTCTTCGACGGCATCCTGGTGGAGCGGCTGCAAAAGGAGGCGCCCGACCTGATCCGCCAGATCCGCGACTGGAACCTGCCGCTGGGCTATCACGGGGAGGAAACGCACGGCCCCTACCCCGTGGCGTCCGAACTCCTGGGCGAAGTCTATACGCTGCACGAGGCGCAGGGCTACAAGGGCCCCTGGTCCCTCACCACCGGCCAGCCGTGGGACGCCGCCGTCAAGGCCGTCACGGAGCGCTATTCCCACGCCCGGCCCTGGACCGTGGACGAGGCCACGCGCAGGCTGGACCGCCGAAAGCCCTCCGCCACCGACCTGTCCCGCGAAGGCGGCCTGGCCCTGGTCCAGACGGCGTTCGGGAAAGACATTTCCATGATGCCCAGCCACGCGCTCGAAAGCGCCCCCGAAGGCTTCGCCTTCCGCCGGATGAGCCGCTTCGGCTTCGACCAGCCCGCCGTCCCGCTGGCCCTTCATGCCCTCCGCATCTTCAAGATCGCCGAATCGGCCGACGCGATCATGCGGATCGCCGGAGCGGAGGAAAGCCTCTTCTGGCACATGGGGCGCCTGACCTGCAAGGGCGATGACGCCGGCGAGTCGGGTTACCGCCTGGGCGGAATCCGGACCACCCTGGCCGCCCTGGACCGCTCCCGGCCGCGGCTGCTGCTGATGGGCCTGTCGAACGTCAACGAAGCGGAATTCGCCCGCACCGTGCAATACCTCGAAACGGAATTCTTCCCCGCCAACCCCGGGAGCGGATGGGTGAGCGGCGACACGCTTCCCGCCCGCTTCGAACCCGAAAAAGGCTGGCGCCCGGCGCTCCCGGAAATCCGGGAGACGGCCGCAGCCCTCGCGCGGGATTGGGCGGGCCGCCCCCCCGACCGGGTCGTGCTGAAGGACCGGACGGTCTCGCTGTGCGACGCCTTCGAGGTTCTCGCGCGCGCCTGGGCCGCCACGGAGGGCGGCCGGGACTGGCCTCCCTCCGCGGAGACGCACCCCTTGTACGGACCGGTCGCGGAAGACGACCGGGCCCGGCTGACGGCGCCGGCCAGCGTGACGCCGGCCTCCCTGCGGACGGCCGCGGCCCGGCTGGTTCGCGAGTGGGACGCCGCCGCCGGGGAGCGCTTCGTGCCGGCAACCGTATCCCTTCCGGAGGGACGCCTGAACGCGGCGGAATTCCTGCTGGCCCTGGCCCGGGGTTTCGCGGGCCCGGACGGAGCCCGGATTGCCGTCGCCCCGTCCCGCCTGTTCCCCCCGTATGCCGACACGCTCCAGGCCGTGTTCAAACCCGTGTCGCCCCAGCCGCTCTGCTATACCCAGGGCCAGCTCTGGACCGTGAAGCCGGCGCGCCTGGCCGGCGCGGCCCCCCTGGCGGCCCCGGCTCCCGCCCCGACAAACGCGGTCCGCCGGGCCGCGGCTCCGGCCGGACGGCTGCGCCTGGTGTTCGCGGCCAACCTCGACAGCGAAACGCCCTGCTTCCGGGATTCCCCCGAAGGCGCCGATCTCTATGAGGCGGAATTCGACCCGGGCAGCGGCGCGGCCTCGGGCCTGCGCAGGCTCACCCGCCGGCCGGGCCTGCCCGAGTGGTTTCCGGCCCTGTCGCCGGACCTGGGCGCGGTGATTTACAATGCCCAGGAAGCGGGCCCGAACGGGCGGAAGCGGCAGACGCTGCGCCGGATCGCGCTGGCCACCGGCGAAGACGAGGAATGGGCGCCGGAGGGCCGGTTCGCCGCGTTTTCGGGCGACGGCGCCCGCGTCGTCTATTCCCGCCAGGAGCGGGGCGGCGTGCACACGCTGCTTCAGGCCCCGGTTTCGGCGGCAACCGGCTACCGGCGGGGCGCCGAATCCGTCCTCGCGGACAGCGCGGGGCTCGGCGCGGAGCTGGCCGAGGATCCGTCCCCGTTTCCGGACGGCCGCACGGTGGCCTTCCACTGGAAAAAAGCGGAAAGCCCGGGCGCGGGAGTGGCCGTCATCGGCCCGGCGGGGAGCGCGCCCGTGGCCCTGTCGCCCTTCGACGGGTGCGGCCACGCCGCCGTCAGCCCGGACGGAAACGCGGTGGCATGTACCCGTTCAAGGGACGGACGGCTGATCCTGATCCGGCGGACGGCGGACGGCTGGGGCCGGCCCGGGGAGCTGGCGCTGCCCGCCGATCCCGCGGCGTATGCCGCCTTCGACACGCGGTTCGCCTCGGTGACCGAGGTGCGGCACAGCTACATCGACTGGGTGGCGCCGGAGCTGCTGCTGGTCACCACCCACGGCGCGAACGGCCCCCGGGACTTCCGGTTCGCGCGCCTCTTCCTGGTGCGGCTCGGGGCGGGAGCCGAAGCCCCCGCGCTGACCGACCTGTCCACCCCGCTCGAGGCGCTGGCCGGCAAAACCGGCCGCGATTTCTGCTCAGCCTCCGGGCGGTGGCGGCCCTAGCCCTCAATCCGTGAGGGAGACGAGCGACCAGGCGGGCAGCTCGAAGTCGACCATGCCGTCCTTGACCGGCAGCGTCACGTCCCCGACCTCTCCGCCCGCCAGCGGCAGGATCGCCGCCTTCAGTTCCGCCACGCCTGCCGGCACGCCGCGCACCGACGCCTTCCGCGCCGCGCCGGCGTTCACCAGGTGCACCACGACTTTTTTCGTTCCGCCGCGGTAGGCGGCCACCGGCACATCGGCCCGCGAGCTTGCCGCCTGCAGCGGCTGCGCCGGTTTCGGCGTCAGGCGGATCAGCTGCTCGAACACCCGCAGCCGCAGGGTCGGTTCCAGCGCGCCGTCCGGGCCCGGCATCAGCAGCGGATAATCGTCGGCATACTCCCACAGCAGCACGCTCCGCGGCCGGGCGTGCGCCAGCACATCCAGCACCAGCCGGCTCTCCTGCAGCGCGTAGAACGCGCTTTTCAAGTCATGCGGCGTGCGCCACGCCGCCGCATCCCAGCCGAGCTCCGCGACATCCAGCGGCAGGCCGAACCGCCGGGCCAGGGCCGGCCAGGCGGCATATTCCGCGGGCGAGGCCCCGCCCCACGAATGGAACGCCACGGCCCCGATGTGCCGCGCGCAGTCGGGATCGCTCACCGCATACACGCCGTAGCTCTCGGTGCCCCGCGGCTCCGCCACGTCCGCCAGCAGGATTTTCGTCTTCAGCCCGAGGCGCGCGAAGCGCTCGCCGAACCGCAGGATCATCTCGCGGTGCTGCTCGGCCGAGAAGAGCACGCGAACCCCCGTCTCCGGCTCATTGAAGGAAAACAGCTCCGGCTCGACGTTGTAGGTGTTCTTGAGATAGGCCAGATAGGCGCCCGCGCTCTCCAGCACCTCGGGCCACATCTCCGTCGACACTGTCCGCCGCGACGCCCACCGCCCGCGCGGCGCGCCTTCGTACATCCACTCGGGCAGGTCCCACACGCTGATCGTCAGCGGCACGCCGCGGGCGGCCAGGTCCCGCGCCAGTTCGAACCGGCGCCGCAGGGTCGACCCCGGCGCGTCCCGCGCCGTGAACCGGGCCCAGTCCGGCTCGGCGGCCGAGGCGTTGTCATTCTCCGGCTCCCACTCGTACAGCGGCATTTCGATGCGAGCCCGCACCGGCGCCAGCCGCTCGATCAGCTGCGCCGCCACCGGGCTCTCCAGGCCATACACGAAATTGCCGCCGAATCCCTCGAAGGCCGGGCCCGGGGCCCCGCCCGAAAGCGTGATCTCCGCCGCCTCCCGGTCGGGATCGCCCGACGCCCCCACCGTCAGCCGCAGCCGGGCGGTCTGTCCCCGTTTCGCCTGAAGCCCCTTGAAAAAGGGAATCAGCAGCGAGTACGTCGGCGTGCCCCAGGCCCGGTCGTCCTGCACGCTCAGCTCCCGGGGGGCGCCCAGGGCCAGGGTCACCTTGAATTTTTCGGCCGCCGATTCGAGGGCGACCCCGTCCGCCGCGGGAGCCTCGATGAAGCGGGGCGGCCGGCCGGGCTGATACTCCAGCGGCGCCGCAGCCCGGGCGACCGGAGCCGTGCCGCGGAGGAACGTCACCTGGGCTTCCGAAAAAGAGCGTATCGGCAGCTGGACGTAATAGAAAAAGCCTTCGGTGGCGAAGTCGTTTTCGGCGGTGACGGTCAGGTCGACGACGGTTCCGCCGGCCGCCGGCCGAACCCGCTGCTCGTAGCGGGTGCGGCCGCCGTTATCGAGGGGAATCAAGCCGGTCCAGACGGAGTCGCCGTTGGTCACCGCGAAGGTGACCCCGGTGACGGACCAGGGGGTGGCGGCGCCATAAAAGGCCCAGCCGGGCCCGGCGATCCGCAGCTCGCCGTTCAGCGGAAGGACGCGGCCCTCGATCGACAGCAGCCGGAGCCGGCCGGGCCCGTCGAACTGGGCCGGGTCCGGAAGCGGGGTGGCGGCCAGGGCGGCGGCGGCCAGTCCGAGAAAGGCAAGGAGCGGGCGGAGCGGGCTCATGCGTCGCTCCCTCCGGGGCAAGGGGCTCCGGCCGAGGACTCCGGCACGACGAGCGTCCACCGGCCGCGGGTGATGAGCGCCATCTGGGCCAGGTAGACGATCCAGCCGGCGCCCAGGCCGAGGGCGAGGGCGAAGCCGGGAAATACGGGCTCCAGCAGCCGGTGCACGGCGTGGATCACGCCCATCATGAAGGCCATGCCGAAGAGGCACATGGCGATCTGGCGGTAGACGGTGTTCAGGCTGTTGCGGGCCTCATAGGCGCTGATGAGGCCGACCATGGGAAAGGTGGACATGAAGCCGCCGATCTGGGATTTCATGATGACGAGGCAGGCGACGACCAGGGCGATGATGGGGATCTTGATCCAGAGCGGCAGGGGGCTCCGGTAATGCGGCTCGTGCACGACCGGCGCGAGGCGGAACGCCAGGAGTCCGACGGCGAACACCAGGGCCACGGTCAGCCAGAAGGCGGGCTCGCCGGCGGGGAGCAGGCGGTTCAGGCCGGTGGCGAGGAGGCAATAGCCGGCCGCGCAGAGCGCGATCACGGGCACGATGGGCCATTTAAGGCGATAGTAGCCGTAGCGGACGCCGGCGGTGAAGAGGAGCAGGACGATCAGGCCGGCCACGTTGGAGATGCCCACCCCCTGGCCGAGGGACAGCGTGGCGCAGGTGAACGGCAGGGGCAGGCTCAGCATGAACGCCTTCCAGCCCGGGCTTTTAAAGAACGCCAGCAGGCCGGCCATGGCGGTCACCACCACCATCAGCACCCCGTCCCAGACTGTCACATGCAAAATCACCCGGATTCCTTTTCTGTTTCTCCATATTGACGGAAGCGCGCAAGCGGGTCAAGCCGCCGGAAATAATGTCCCCCATACGATCGATTGGTGTAAAACTTTGTAATTCATCATTTGATTGACAAACCCCGGTCTTTTTGCTAAATTTGTCTGCCGCTTAAATTCTGGTCCAATACACGGAAAGAACTCCGCATGAAGCCGTTACGCATACTTGCCTCGTTATTCAGCCTGGCTCTTTTCGCGGACTTGGCCTCGGGGCAGATCCCCTCCATCACCTCGATCGGGGGCGAGCAATACATTTCGTCCGCCTACATGGAACATCCCTCGGTGGACACGGACTCCAAGGCGCAGCCCCACTTTGTGTGCGATCTCGGCGTGGGCGGCAGCTTCATGAAATTCCACCGGGTCAAGGACAAGTGGACGGGCGGGGTTTTCGCCACCGGTTCGCGCGGGGGACGGTACGACGCCTCGCGCCTGTACATCGGCCAGATTGAAATCGACTCCAAAGACCGCGCCTGGATTTCCTGCAAGCTGGGCGTCAAGGAATACGGGGGCATGTACGGCCAGGGGCTCTGGCTTTTCCGGGATGTCGCCACCCGTTCCTACCCGATCGAACAGTTCTTCCGGTTTGTCTGCGTCTACAAGGGCATGGGACTGGTCTCGACGGACGCCAAGTATCCCAACGAGGGCGTCATGCTGGGCACGTTCGGCAACTGGGAAAAGCTCAACGACTACGGGTCGACGCTCGGCAAGGGCAGCCTCGGCCTGGGAAACGGGGGTGAAAAGGTCCGCTTCAAGATCGCCTCCTACGCCCCGCGCTTCGACGCGGCCCCCGGCCGGTCCTACGCCGACGGCGTCTGGCACACGGCCATGAACGGCTTCAGCGCGCTCTCGTCCCAGTACCAGAACAGCCTGCGGTACAAGGCCGGCCAGGGCCCCGTGACCTGGGCCGAGTACCGGTCCTATTCGCGGATGAGCGACGATTACTGCCACCCGGGCATCGGCGTCGACCTGGACGATCCGCGGATCGCCTACATGGGAAGCGTGTACGGCAGCGGCAGCCTGTGCATCAACGTCTGGGACGGAAATCGCATGCTGTTCAATCCCTACGCCCTCAAGGTGCTCGATTACGACGCCACGTTCGGCAGCCGCGAAGGCGTCCGCTTCGCTCCGGTCCCGACCGGCGGCACCTTCGTTTTCTGGGGCGCGGACGGCAACGTCATCAAGATGTGCTACCTGTCCCAGAACGGGGTGTCCACCCCGCCCTCAATCATCGCCACGGGCCGCTCGCCCGGCGTGGCCACCGACCGGTTCGGCAACATCCACCTCGTCTACTACAACCGCGGCATCTGCTACCGGAAAATCCAGGTGTCGATCCTCCAGGGCATCGAGCCGCGCAACCGCGTGGAAAAAACCCGCGTCCCCCGCTTCCGCTGGACCAGCACCAAGGCCGCAGCCTACACGCTGGAGATCACGCACGACGGGATCAAACAGACCCCGCACGTGAGCTCGTCCAACAGCTGGCGCCCCCCCGCCGACCTGGCCGTGGGCAATTACGCCTGGCGCGTGAAGGAAGGGAAGCCCGACAATCCGGGCCGGTGGACCAAGTCGATCGCCTTCCAGATCCCACCGGCTGTCCCCGCTCCGGAAACGCCCTCCACCCGCCTCCCCGACGCGCCGGTGCGGCCGACCTTCCAGTGGACCGCCAACGATCCCAAGGCCAACCAATATTCGCTCCAGTTGTTCAAGCAGGGCGACCTGGTGGAAACCC
Source organism: uncultured Verrucomicrobiota bacterium (assembly GCA_964481675.1). GTDB lineage: Bacteria > Verrucomicrobiota > Kiritimatiellia > CAIKKV01 > CAIKKV01 > CAIKKV01. The sequence goes on along the minus strand of CAYZVY010000005.1, from coordinate 8,119 downwards.
TGACCGCCACCGGCCACGTCACCTCGGCCCGCTGGACGGCCCGCCTGGGCGCCGGGGGCTACACCTGGCGCATCAAGGCCGTGCGCTACCTGAAGGACCACGTCGTCGCCAGCGACTGGAGCCCCGCGGTCGGCTTCCAGGTGGCGGTGCCCGGCGCCTGCGCCTTCACCAAGCCCTCGCGGCTGGAGACGTTCGAGCCCGGCTGGCAGACCGTCACCTGCGCCTGGACGGAGGCGGAAGGGGCGGACGGCTACAACCTCAAGGTGGTGTATAACGGCGAGCTGCTGGAGAAAATCGAGGACCGCCTCCAGACCCACTACCCGCTGGTCAAGGCCTTCCAGCCCGGCTACTACTCCCTCTTCGTCCAGTCGGTCAACACCTACGGCAACGGGCCCTGGTCGCCGGTCCGCACGTTCATCGTGTCGCGCGACATGACGCCCGGCAACGACCGCACGCTGGCCGGCCCGCCGCGCGGCTTCGAATGGACCCGCTCGAAAGGCGCGGCGCGCTATCTCGTCAAGCTCGCGCGCTATGACAAGGCCCTGCAGAAGTTCGTGCCCCTGCGCGAAGTCTGGACCCCGCAGCCCGCCGGCGGCATCACCCCCCGCTGGACCCCCGCCATCACCCTCACCAGCGGCGCCTATCGCTGGAGCGTCACGGATTATATCGGCAAAAAGGCCGGGTATACGTCGGTGGACTACTTCCAGATCCGCACCCCCGGCATGCCGCGGGCGGTGTCGCCCGTCGGCGCCGTCGCCGGCCACCGGCAGATGGGCTTCACCTGGGGCGATCCCAGCGGCTTCGGCGAGGAGTTCGAGGCGCAGGTATGGAAAAACGGGGATCAAGTATTCGCCCTCGACTGGACTGCCGCCCAAAGCCTGCTGGACGACGGCGGCCTTTTCACCAAGACCTGGTCGTTCGGCGACACGGACGGCGGAACCTACACCTGGCGCGTGCGAAGCCGCAACGACAGCGGCTCGGGGCCCTGGGCGCAGGAGTCCTTTACCCTCACCCCGCTGGCCGCGCCTACCCTGACGGAACCGCTGGACGACGCCGAAGGCGAAGTGGGGGTGGGCCAGCCGGTGACGTGGGAAGCCGTCCCGAACGCCTCGCATTACGGGGTGCTGGTTCTCCAGGGAACGCAGACCCTGGCCGCTGAAGATCTGGAGGGAACCAACTGGCTGTGGACGCCCGACGCCGCGGGAACCTATACGATCCAGGTGCGGGCCGGCGAGACCGGCTGGAGCCGGTGGACCAGCCGGACCCTGACAGTCCCCTGACCGCCGCCCGCCCCGGCCGGCCGCCACCCTCCCGCTCCCCCTTGAACCGGGACTTTGTTCTTGTTCGCTTGAGTCCTCATCGGGTATGCTTGATCCCATTTGAGAGGAGCTCATGAAACGGGATTCTCTGGTCACCCTGCGGTCCGCTTTTCTTTGCCTGACGCTAACCGGCCTGCTTCTGGCGGCGCCGGCTCTTGCCGCACCCGGTGATCCCTCCTCCCTGTCTCCCGCGCCCTCCCTGGCGACAGGGGCGCCCCCCGCTGCGGTGACAGGCGCCCCCCCGGCCGTTGTGACGGGGGCCCCTCCGGCGGCCATTGCCGCCCCTCCGCCGGCCGTCGTCCTCCCCCCCGTGGTGGCGCCGGAACGAAAGCGCGACGAGACCCTGTTCGACACCGCCACCTGGCCGGTGTGGGCGGAAAATGGCTGGGTCGCCACCTCGGATGTGCTGCACGACCATCTGCGGGTGGGGCTCCGGTACCGCCGGGTCAATCCGACCGATGGCAAGCGGACCGCGGAAAATTCCTTCCTGGGCAGCATCACGGAGCTGGAAACGCTCGACGATTACGACCCGATCACCTGGCTGACATTCGAGTGGCTGGCCACTCCCTACACGGCCATCCGCTTCAACATGGACCAGTTGCGGTCGAGAACCCGCACCACCAGCGACGACAATCATTCGGATGGCGACATGAACCTGCTGGGCCCGGAACTCATGCTGATCGGACGGCTGCCCAACGAATCGCGGTTCACGCCGTCCGTCGGCATCGGGTATGCCTGGTTTCAATCCAACTTCGAGCACAATCCCATGTGGTACAACGGATTTGGAGGCGATAACAGGAAGGCCGATTATGACGCCTGGGTCGCGGCCGGAAGCCCCCCCTGGCCCAACAGGGGGTACCGGCGGGAAATCATTCTGGACGACACCACGGCCCTGATCCTGATGGCGGCCCTGGAACTCCGCATCACCAAGCACCTCGATCTTAATCTGTTTGTGCAGCATATGGAGGTCCAGGAAGTCGGCGTCACCTACAACCTCTCTTTTGGCGGCAATGTCTTCGAAACCACGGCGGCCAAATTCCCGATGAGCAATGTCGGCTACGGGGCTGGATTGCGTTGGACATTCTAAAGTTTGATAAATTTGCGCATTTTGTTTCATATTCGTTGACATAAATATCCGAATTATTTATTTTATAAGGTGTCCTACACCTTTGCCCCAGAACCCGTTGAAGAGAGGATCGCCATGTTGTGGTATCATAAGTTTATAGGATTAACAGCCTCCATGTCTCTTGCGGCTCTCATGGCGCATGGACAGGTGGCCCAGATCAACAAGATCGGCGCCGAGGAATTTGTCGCGAACGGGTACATGGACCGGCCGGCGGTTTCCACCGATTCCAAGAACCAGCCCCACTTTGTGGCCGATTGCGGCGGCAATCCCAGCTTTATGAAGTTTCATAAAGTCGGCAAAAACTGGAGCGGCGGCATCTTCGCCGTGGGCACCAAGGGCGGAAAATACAATGCGGGCCGGCTCTACATCGGCCAGATCGAAATCGACGGCAAGGACCGCGCCTGGATTTCCTGCAAGTTCGGCGCCAAGGAGTTCGGCGTTCTCGGCCAGGGCATCTGGCTCTTCCGCGATGTGGCCAACGACCCGACTCCGCCCGAGCAGTTTTTCAAAAATGTCAACGTCTACAAGGGCATGGGCGTGGTCATGACCGACGCCAAGTATGTGGACCAGGGCGTGGTCATCGGCACATTCGGCAATTACAACATCCTGAACTCCTACGGGCAGTCGCTCGACGATGGATCCATCAATGCCGGCCATGGTGGTGAAAAGGTGCGCGCCCGCATCGGCTCCTACGCGCCCCGGTTCCCGACCAAAGGCGACGACAAGGTCTACCCCGACGGCATCTGGCACACGGCCATGAACGGCAGCCGCGCCATTTCCTCCGCCTACCAGAGCTCCACCCGCTACAAGAACGGACAGGGTCCCGTCACGTGGGCCGATTACGGCGCCTTCCCGATCATGGGCGACGATTATCACCACCCGGGCATCGTGGCCGATCTTTCCGATCCCCGCGTCGCCTACATCAACACCGTCTTCTACGGCAAGATGTGCGCCCAGATCTGGGACGGCTCGAAGATGGTCTTCGGAACCAGTTTCCTGAAGGTGCTCGATTGGGACTGCACCTTCGAACCCCGCCACGCCCCCGCCGTCACCCCCGCTCCCGGCACCGCCGGCGGCGCATTCTTCTTCTGGACCAAATTCGGAAACATCCGCGGCTGCTACGTTTCGAAAAAGGGTGTGGCCGGAAAAATCTTCGATGTCGGCCCCGGCCGCAGCGCCGCCGCCGCCACCGACCGCGAAGGCAACATCCACCTCGTCTATTACAACGGCGGCGGGTCGCGCTATCGCAAGCTCCTCGTCTCCACGCTCGACACCATCGAGCCCGCCGGCCTCGTGACCGGCACCCGCGCCCCCACCTTCCGCTGGACCAATACGAAGGCCTCCAGCTACACGCTCGAAATCAAATGCGACGGCGACGTCCTGCGCACCGAAACCGTCAGCGGCACGACCTCCTGGACGCCCGCCTCGGATCTCGCCGTAGGCGACTACTCCTGGCGCGTGAAGGAAGGCGGCGCGTTCAGCGGTAGCGCCTGGTCCCCCGCCGAGCCGTTCGTCATTCCGCCCGCCACGCCCACGGCCCTGAAGCCCGACGGCCGCTACCCGACCGCGCCGACCACGCCGACCTTCAAATTCGACTGCGACGAACCCGCCGCGACGCGCTACACCATCGAACTGATCCAGGACGGCGATGTGCTGGACTCGATGAACGTGGCCTCCAACGGCACGTCCCATTATGAAGTGGACTGGAAAGCCGCGCTGCCGGCCGGCACTTACGCCTGGCATGTCATGTCGAAACGCGTTCTGACGGATCACACCGTCACCAGCGGCTGGAGCAAGAAACTGTTCTTCCACATCGGCGTCCCCGACGGCACCGCCATCACGGCGCCCGCCGAAGGCACCAAATTCCAGGCCACCTTCCAGACCATCGATTTCACGTGGTTCGCGGCCGACGGCGCCACCTCGTACAAGCTGAAGCTCGTCCACAACGGCGCCACCTTCGGCGACCCGATCGACAACATCGCCGACACGAACCAGGGTTTCGCCGCCAACTTCGAGCCGGGCTACTACTCGGCCCTCGTGCTCCCGAAGAACAGCGACGGCCTCGGCCTCTGGACGGACCCGGTGACCTTTGAAGTGGTCCGGTTCATGAAGCCGTACAACAGCGTCACGCTGGACCAGGCCCCGGCCAAGTTCACGTGGACGCGCTCCAAGAACGCGACGCGCTACCTCGCCAAGCTGAGCAAATACAACGCGAAAACGCGCGAATTCGACTTGATCCGCGAACGCTGGATGGACCAGACCGCCTGGGGCGATGACCCCGTCTGGACTCCGACGCTGACCGATCCGAACGGCGCCTACCGCTGGTCGGTGACGGATTACACCGGCAAGCAGGGCCACTACACCTCGGTGGCCTACTTCCAGGTCCGGGTGCCCGGCCGCCCTGACCTCATCGAGCCGATCGGGGATGTCCCGGACCGCGTCGTGGAATTCAGCTGGGCGGATCCGAGCGGCGCCGCCAACGAGTTCCAGGTCGAAGTCTGGAATGGCAAGGACAAGATCCGCGACACCGGATTCCTGCCCGCCTCCGACTTCGACAAGCGGGTGGCCTTCAGCCAGACGTTCACCTTCAGCAGCAACCTGGTGGGCGCGCTCAAGTGGAGCGTCCAGGGCCGCAACAACAAGGGCGTCGGCTCCTGGGGCAACGCCTCGATCACCCTGCTGCCCGTCTCCGAGGAATAAGCCGTAAACGCAAAAGGGCGTGAATCCAAGCGGATTCACGCCCTTTTTTTATGCCCGGCCGATCAATGCATGTCGACGGCCACGGACCCGATTCCCTGGCGCAGATAATTGAATTGCACGCAGGGGTGATCCGCCAGCAGCGACATCGGCACCGCCGCGTCGGGCAGGCCCTTCGAGATCATCAGCGCCGTCAGCCGGATCCCGAACGGATTGTCGTGATGGCCCGGATGCCAGATCGACACCTTCTCCGCCTTCCACGTCTCCACCGGCCCCACCGTCATGGCCTCGGTCGGCACCAGCGTCACGTTGCCGCCGCCCGAGGTCCGCGCGTTCTGGGTGATCGTCACCGGGTGCAGCTTCACCCGGCGCGTCTTCAGCGCGCGGTATTCCGCCGGCGTCGGCGGCCTGTTCCTGTAAATCCCCTCGCGCGGCAGCGGATCGTTGAACGCCCAGTGCTTGATCTCGCCCTGCCCGCCCTGCATCAGCACGCAGCGGATCGCGTCGTAGCTGGCCGTGTAGGCCGCCGGCCGGTCCGTCGGGAAGTGGAGGTTCTCCGCCGGCATGCGCAGCGCCTTGTCGATGCGGTTGAAGCACATGGCCTTGTCGCACCGGGCGAACGACAGCGGATGGCTCTCCGGCACGGCCTTCCCGTTCAGCACCCACTCGTCCATGCCCCAGAAGTGGGCATGTTTCAGGGACAGGCCCGTGGCGTTGACGATCCGGGCCACCAGGGGCAGCTGTTCCGTCGGCCCGATCGGCCCGCAGATGCCCGCGGGGTTGTCCGGGGTGGCCTGCCGCCACGCCTCGATGTATTCCAGGGCCTCGGCCGTGTAGAACTCCTCCACGGTGTCGAATATTTTCACCGTGAAGCCCGGCCGCGCCAGCTGCGGAAGGTCGCGGGCCGTCAGCCGCGCGGCGTCTTCCAGGATGGCGCTGTCCAACGTCGTGTAATCCCACCACCCCGGGGCCAATTTGCTGATCGCTCTCGCCATGATCTCTCTCCTGCTGTTTTGCGTACCCTAATCCGGCGCGGCCGGCCCGTCAAGCGCCGTCGCACCCGGCCCGGGGCAACCGCATCTAAATTCTCGCCAACCCTCGGGAAACTGCCACGCTTTCTGAGGCGGGCGGGGCGGAAAGGAAGCCGAGCAGGCCCCATGCAGAGGCTTTCGCATTCCCTTTTCCAGCCTTCCGGCGCTGGCACGGGAAGGGTCGCCGCTAGGCCCGCCCCCCGGCGGGCGGAGCGGCTCTACGCCGCGCTTCCCTCGCGCGGCTCCGCCCCTTCCCCTGCCGAGCGCCGGAAGGAGGAGGCCTGCTAGGCTTCCGTTCCGCCCCGCCCGCCTTTCTCACGTCCGCTGCTTCCTGATGCCGGTCACGCCGCGTTTCCCGGATTCGGTCGGTGACATAGGCCTCGATTACTGAGTCTTTCGGTGACGTTGGATGCACCGACACCAGGGCCGGGGGAACCGCTCGAAGCGTAGAGACCGCCCGGTTCGAAACCAACCGGCGGCGGGAAAGGGCGAGCCGGGGGGCGAGCCCTTTAGCCGCTCGCGCCCCGAGGGCAGGGGCGCTTAGCGGCGACCGCCAGGCCGGCTGGTTTTGAACCGGTTGCGAGCGGCTTTGCTACTTCAAAACACCATTCTTTCGCGGTCTCTCCGCTTCCGAGCGGTCCGCCGGCCCTCGGACGCAAAGGGAGGCGCGCTTATGAGAATTTAGATGCGTTTGCCCTGGCACCCGGCCCGGGCTGGAACGTTATTGTTGAACAATATTGCTGCACCGGTTTTCTTGCTTTCCCCCCGCATTTGCGGGATGATCGTCGGACACAGGAAGGAATTCCATGCATATCGTGGTGTTCATCAAACAGGTGCCGGAAACCGGCAATGTGCGCATCAATCCCGACACGCACACGCTGATGCGCGAGGGCGTCACCGCCATCGTCAACCCCTTCGACATGTTCGCCATCGAGGAAGGGCTCCGCATCAAGGCCCGGGTCGGCGGCCGCGTCACCGCCGTCACCATGGGCCCGCCCCAGGCCGAGGCCGCCGTCCGCGAAGCCCTCGCCATGGGCGCCGACGACGCCGTCCTGATCTCCGACCCCGCCTTCGCCGGCAGCGACACCTGGGCCACCAGCTACACCCTCGCCAAGGCCGTCCAGAAATTCGGCGACGTCGGCCTCGTCCTCTGCGGCAAGCAGGCGACCGACGGCGACACCGCCCAGGTCGGCCCCGGCATCGCCGCCCACCTCGACATCCCCCAGATCACCTACGTGCGGAAAATCGACGCCATCGACGAAACCCGCCTGACCGCCCAGCGGCTGCTCGAAAACGGGATTGAGACGATCGAGTCCTCCCTGCCCTGCGTCCTCACCGTGATCAAGGAAATCAACGAGCCGCGCCTTCCCTCCCTCAAGGGGAAAATGGCCGCCAAGAAGGCCGTCATCCCCGTGTGGAAGGCGGCCGACCTGGCCTGCGACCCCCGCCTCATCGGGCTGGAAGGCTCTCCCACCCGCGTGGCCAGCGTCTTCCCCCCGCCGTCCCGGCAAGGCGGGGAGATGCTGTCGGGCGACGCCGAAGTCGCGGTCCCGCAACTGATCCAGAAATTGCGCGAAGCCCTCCTGCAAGCCTCCCGCTAACCCGAGGTTCCCCCATGAGCGATCCCATCCGCATCAATCCCGAGACGTGCGTCCGCTGCGGCGCCTGCGTCCCCGTCTGCCCCTACGCGGCCCTGAGCCAGGACCAGGGCGCCGTCCCCAAAATCGACATGACCGCCTGCGCCCTCTGCGGCGCCTGCGTCTCCGTCTGCCCCAAGGACGCCATCGCCATCGAGCCGGCCCGCAAGAACGAGGCGCTGGGCTCCTTCAAGGACGTCTGGGTCTACGCCGAATGGAGCGGGGCGGAGCTCCAGGGCGTCACCTTCGAACTGCTGGGCAAGGCCCGCGCCCTGGCCGCCGACCTCGGCCAGCAGGTCGTGGCCGTGC
>CAYZVY010000004.1:38666-47379 GCA_964481675.1 uncultured Verrucomicrobiota bacterium | reverse complement strand
ACCGCCTGCCACTCCGGATGCGCCGTCACCTTTTCCGAAGGAACCAGGCCGATGAGCGTGTGCACGAAGCCGGCATACCGGCGGCTGCCGCCCCACTCGGGGGGAACGCCGTCGGGATCGATTTCCCACAGGCCGTTGGTCCGGTTCCGCACGGACCAGCGGGTCTCCCAGCTTTGCTTGTAAAGGGCTTCCCGGTACTCGAACACCGGGACTTCGCGAATGGCGAGCGAGTCAGGAATCCGTTTCGCTTTCGACGGAATGAACGATGCGTCCGGCGTCCACCAGCGGCAGCCCAGGATCCGCTCCAGGAATACGAAAACCGCATAGAGGGTTCCGCGTTTCGCGCCCGGGGCTCCCGACAGGATCACCGTGTTGTCCGCCCGGCGGATCACGTACCCCTCGTCCCCCAGCCCGCGCCATTCGCCCGGCTTCACGCCCGCCGCCGCCGCCGCATCCGGCCCCACCGCGAAGCGAAGCCGTTCCGATTCTGGAAATGCGATCCGCCCCAGGTGATGCCGCAGCTCCGCCGCCGCATGGCGCTCCGGGAGAGTCGCCGCCTTACCGATGTTGATTTTCATCGTCTGCTCCGGTTATGTCGCTTTCAGGATCCGCACGCCGCAGGGCGGTACGATGCAGCGGGCGGATACGGTTTCTTCATTCCAGATGTCCTGCATCGGCTTCGGCAGTTGGAGGGTTTGGTCCTTGCCGCTATAGCTCAGCAGGAAGATGAACCGGCGGCCGTCCGGGGCTGAGCGCTCCACGAGTTCCAGGTTCTCGTTGACCGGCGCATCCAGGACGGGCTTGACGCCGGCCTCCGCGCATACGGCTGCGAGAAAATCGGGGTAGAACGTCTCGTCGGCAAACGTCCCGATATATAGGGCGCGCCCGCCGCCCTCCCGGCGTTCCGTGAGAGCCGGCGTTCCCGCGAACCAGGTTCCGGAGTAGGCGCCCAGCGCGGTTGCTCCGTTGAGGACGGGAAGGTCGTAGAAATAGCCGCCTTTATAGGTTTCGCCCTTATAGGTGAAGGACACGGGGTCCTTGGCGTCCGAGGTGGCGAATTCGCTCACGTCGAGGCCGAACAGCGCGCCCAGCGCCGGGTGCAGCCGCTCCGTATAAAGGGTGGCCTCCATGTTTTTGCAGCCGCTCATGGGATGCCACACCAGCGTGCCGCCGTTCCGGACATACCGGACCAGCTTGTCGGCCAGGGCATCGTCGACCGGCGAAAGCATGGGAACCACCAGCACGGCATAGGCGCCGAAGTCGCCGTCACGCCCCACCGCATCGCAATTGAAATGCCGCTTGCGGATCGCGCGCCGGATCCGGGTGTAGTGCTGCATATATAGGTTCCGGTCGCCCTGGAACGCCCAGCCGGTTTCCTCGGTCCAGGTCGTCGGGATGTCAAACAGCGTGGCGATCCCGCTTTTCACGGTTGTGCCCTCCAGCTGTGGCCAGATGCGCTTCAGGCGCCTGCCTGTTTCCGCAATTTCGGCGTAGACACGCTTGGGGCGGCCGTCGAAGCCGGTGATGGACCCGTGGTTCTGCTCCGCGCCGAACGGGCACTGCCGCCAGCGGAAATAGTAGATCGCGTCGGCGCCGTGGCCGACCGTGTGGAGCGTCAGCCGCATAACCTCGCCGGGCGCCGGTGTATTCCCCCCCGCCCCCGTGAGGGCGTGCGCGCCGCACCGCAGTTCATACAGTCCGAAATTCTTCTTCTTGTAGCTCCGCACGTTGGCGAGCCCATGCTCGGCCGGCCAGGCCAGGCCATAGGGAGGATAGTAGTTCGTGCCGCACACGTCCAGATGTTGGGCCGCCTCGTAGTAGTCGGTGGCGTGGTTCCAGGTCTGGAAGTTCGTGGTGACCGGCTGGGCCGCGCCTCGGGCGCGGAGCGTGCCGGCCAGCTGGCCGATCAGGCCGCTGGTGCAGTCGCTCCGGAATCGCCGCCAGTTGATGTTGAGCGCGGGGCTGTGCATGGTCTTGGAGAGGCGGGGCGTGGGGATTTGCTCGAAGCGGTCGTATTCCAGGCTCCAGAAGACATTGCCCCACTCCCGGTTCAGCGTGTCGATGGAGCTGTATTTTTTCCGCAGCCAGCCCTGGAAGAGCGACCGGCAGCGCGGACAGTGGCAGAACGGCTCGTCCCCGAATTCGTTGTCGAGGTGCCAGCCCAGAATGGCGGGCGATGCGGCATAGTGTTCGGCCAGCAACGCCGCCAGCGCCACGCCGGCTTTCCGGTAGCCGGGGTGGTTGATGCAGAAGCTGTAGCGGGTTCCGAATTCGAGGCGGAGGCCCGTCTCCGTTTCCAGTTTGATGTCGGGGTCCTGTTCCACCAGCCAGGCGGGGGCGGTGCGGAAAGGGGGACACAGCAGAAGCCGGATCTCCCGCTTCAGGGCCAGGCCCGCAAACCGGTCCATCCAGGAAAAATCATAATGCCCCGCCGAGGGCTCGAAGCGGGTCCAGGCGAATTCGCCCACCCGCAGCGCGTTCACGGACGCGGCCTTCATCAGGTCGAGGTCTGCTTCCCAGCGGGCGGGATCGCGGTGTTCGGGATAATACGCGGCCCCGAAGGGCATAACCGGTTCAGCCATGACTTTCTCCCCAGGTTCACATCTCGCCGAAGCATACCCATATTCCCTCCTTTATCCCATCGAATTTTCCCGAACCCCGAACACGGGGCACTGATCTGAGAACCGAACGTCCAACACAAGAGACTCTTACTTCGACGTTGGACGTTCAACGTTGGATGTTCGACGTTCGCGTCTCCTCAGCCATTCCATCTGGCGCCGCTGGACTGGTCACTGATCACCGATCACCGATCCCCGATCACTGATTACTGGTTTCCCTGAACCCTGAACCCTCCCTCCCTCCTCCATTGATCCCTTGCCCCCCGTTCCACTTTATGCCATCTTTTCCCCATGAGCACCACTCCCTTCGGGCAGATGGATATTGTCAATTCCGCCACGCCTCTGGAAATCCGCTTCGAGGGGATCCATCCCAGGCTCTACGCCACTCAAGCCGAAATCGAAGCCATCCGCTCCAAAACCTTGCGGGAGCCCTGGGCGTCCTTCCTGAAACGGGTTATCCGCGTTGCCCAGGCGAAAACCGCTCCCGATTTTCAAGGCGATCTCCGGCCCTACGGCGACTGGCTCGCGCACCTGGCCGTGGCGTTCCGCATGACCCGCGAACCGCGCTACCTTGAATCCGCCCGCGCCTGCATCGCCGCCATGGCCGCCCGCGCCGACTGGACCACCAGCCTCCAATACGGCCATTGGGCCCACGGCATGGCGCTGGCCTACGATTGGCTTTACGACGAACTGGACGACCAGACCGGCGACTTGATCCGGCAGACCCTGGCCGATCGGACTGAGCGCGTCTACCGGCATCTTGTGTCCTTTGCCGATTCCTATTCCCTCTGTTATGCCTGGAATCACATGGAAGTGGTCCAAGGCGGGCTCGTGGCCGCGGGCTGCGCGCTGTGGGGCGAGGTGAAGGGCCCGGGCCGATGGTTGCGCATGGGGCTCGAGAAGCTCCGTCTCATGAGCGAGGCGCTCGGCCCCGACGGCGCCTCCGCCGAAGGCATGGCCTATGGCCAGTATCACCTTGATTTTCTCCTCAAATCCATGCTGCTGGCCGAGGGCCTCCTTGGCGAGGACTTCTTCGAGCGCAACACGTTCCTGCGGAATTATCCCGGCTACATGATCCACAGCATGCTTCCCCGGAGCGCATGGAAACCCATGACCGCCTCCCGCTATCCCGTCGCCTTTGTCCAGACAAGCGACACGGACGAGGTGCACTGGCATGGGCCCGACGCCCATCTGCGCGTGGTGGCCAGGCGATATGGGGACGGCCGCGCGCAATGGCTGGCCAATGAGACCGCGGCCGCGGGTGTCTGCGCCGACAGCTCCTGCTTCCTGAATCTGCTGTGTCACGACGACACGGTTGTCCCGGTTCCGCCGGAGAAGACGGAGCCGTTCGCTCATTTCACGGACAAGGACCTGGTGCTGATGCGGAGCGGCTGGGGCCCGGAGGCCTCGCTGGCCGTGTTCAAGTGCGGGCCCAATTCCGGGTATCACGCGCGCCGCTACCGCCACAATATCGCGGGCGGGCATATGCATCCCGACGCCGGCCACCTTATGATTCACGCGTTCGGGGAATGGCTGCTGCGCGACGACGGGTATGCGCTCAAGATGACGTCGTATCAGAACACGGTGCTGGTGAACGGCGTCGGGCAGACCGGGGAAGGCGGGCTCTGGTTCGAGGATCTGGAGATGCGCCGTGGCAAGCCTGAGGGCCGGATTGTGCGGGCGGAGCATCATCCGCGGTATGTGGTGGTGACGGGCGATGCGGCGCCGGCCTACCAGCCCGGGGCGGAGTTGAAAACGTTCCTGCGCCACGTGGTATATGGCCGGCCGAATCTCTGGATTGTGGTGGACGAGCTGGAGGCAGGAAAGGAATCGACCTTCGAGCAGCGCTTTCACGGGCCGGCGCCGTTTGTTCCGTCTGGCTTCAACGAATGGCTGATGAAAGGCGCCGGGGGCGCGTTGCGGGTTGTGACCGCGGGCCCCGGCGACTGCCGTGGCCGTGCGCTTAAGGACCAAGTGCTGGCGCATCCGCCCGCGTATCCTGACCGGGAGATTGATTGTTTGGCTATTTCAAACGCGACCCCGTCGCGCACCGCTTTGTTCATCACCGTTTTTCAGGCTATTCCCGCAACGGCGGAATCCGCGCTGCATGCGCAGCTTGTCCGGAAAGAGCACGGCTGGCTTCTGGAGGTCAAGGGGCCTCAGCCCGCCCTCGTCTTCATCCATCCCGGCCAGTCCCCGCAGCTTCTTGCGTAATCATGCGCGATCGTGTCCCGCGAACCGTTAATACAGCAGGTCGAACCGCTCCCCTGCTTGCAGATTCAGTTGTTCCTCTTTTTCGCCATACCGCACCAGGACGGTCACGGGCTGACCGGCCTGCAGCGTTGCCTTCCGCAGCATGCCGCCGCGCCAGGCGAGATCCACGGTGATGTCGTCACGGCCGCGCAATCCCGTCACCTCGCCGTCCGGCCACGCTGCCGGCAGCGCGGGCAGCAGGCGGATCAGGCGACGGCCGTTCTTGAATTCGTGGCTCTGCAGCAGCATCTCCGCGATGGCCGCGCAGCCGCCGAAGTTGCCGTCGATCTGGAACGGCGGGTGCGCGCAGAACAGGTTCGCGTAACTGCCTCCGCCGTTGCTCATGTTGATGCCCGTTGCCGCCGTCGGCTTCAGCACCCGCGCCAGCAGCTGGTGCGCGCGATCCCCGTCCAGCAGCCGCGCCCACAGCGCCGCCCGCCACGCCAGCGCCCAGCCGGTCGCCTCGTCGCCCCGCCGCTCCAGGGTAACCCTCACCGCGTTGAACAGGGCCGGTGTGGCTTCCGTCATTTGGTCCCCGGGATACAGCCCATACAGGTGCGAGGTGTGGCGGTGGCGCGGATCGCACTCTTCGTAATCCATCAGCCATTCCTGCAGCTGGCCAAAGCGCCCGACCTGGTCCGGGGCCAGCCGCGCCCGTTTCGCCGCCAGCTCCGCGCGCAGCTCCGCATCCACCCCCAGCCGTTCACCCGCCTCGAGGACATGGCCGAACAACTCGCGCACCAGCTGCTGGTCCATGGCCGGCCCCATGCAGGTGGTGGCTTCGCGGCCGTCGGGGAGGCGCAGCCTGTTTTCCGGCGAATTGGAGGGCGAGGTGACCAGCCAGCCGTGGCCGGGCTCCTCGACCAGCATATCGAGATAAAACAGCGCGGCCTCCCGCAGCACCGGGTAGATGCGCTCCAGGCATTTCCGGTCGGGCCGGAACTGATACTGCTCCCAAAGATGGGCGCAGAGCCAGGCGCTGCCTGTGCAGGTCGACCCCCATGAGGCGTGATCGCCCGGCGCCGTGAAGCCCCATACGTTGGTGATCACATGCGACACCCAGCCGCGGGCATTGTAGTAGGCACGCGCCGTCCGGCGGCCAGGCTCCGCCAGGCTTTCGATCAGCCGAACCAGCGGGTCCTGGCAATCCAGCAGACCCGTGGGACCGGCCGGCCAGTAGTTCATCTGGACGTTGATATCGAGATGGTAGTCGCCGTTCCACGGGGTCTGCAGCTCCTCCGCCCAGAGCCCCTGGAGGTTGGCGGGCAGCGGACTGTCCGGGCGCGAGCTTGAAATGAGCAGATAGCGGCCATAGTGGAAATAGAGCGCGGCCAGCGCCGGATCCGGCGCGCCCGCGGCGAAGCCGGCCAGACGCGCCGCCATGGGAAGCTCCGAATTCGGGGTCGATGCCAGGCTCAGCCGTGTGCGGTCGAAAAAGGAGCGGTAGTCGGCCGTATGCTCACGCAGCAGGTCTTCGAACGGCCTGCCGGCTGCCGCGTCCAGATCCCGCCGGGTCCGGGCCGGATAGGCGCTGTTCTTAAAATCGGTTTCAGCCGCCACCAGCAGTGTGACGGCGTCCGCGCCTTCCACCTGGATGCCGTCCGGCAAGGTTCGCACGGTCCCGCCCTCGGCCAGCACGCGGAGCCGGCCCTGGAAGCGGAGGCCGTTTCCGTCGGTTCCGTTGTTCAGCCGGCCCTCGAGCAGCAGGTCGTTTCCCTCGGCCCGCACGGTCCCCCGTTCGGGCCGCCACAAGGTTGCCGTGAACGAGAGGGCGCCGGGCCGGTCTGCCGTCAGCCGCAGCACGATGACGTGGCTGGGCGCGCTGACGAAGCAGGTGCGGCGGAACGTCGTGTCGCCCTGCCGGTAGACAACTGTGGCGGCGGCGGATTCGAGATCGAGCTCCCGCCGGTAGCCGGTGGGCGCCCCTCTCCCGGCGAAGGCGAGGCGCAGGTCGCCCAGTGTCTGGTAGCAGCCGAAGGGCACGTCCTTGCCTTTTCCGTGTCCAGAACCTTTTCCCTGACAGATGAAGGACTGGTTGACCAGCGCTTCGGCGGCCGGATTGTTGCCTTCCGCGAGCAGCCGGCGGATGGCGGGAAGCGATTGGAAGGCGTCGGGGCGGTCCGCGTCCTGGGGGCCCCCGGACCAGACGCTGCTTTCGTTCAGCACGATCCGCTCCCCGGCCACGCCGCCGAACAGCATGGCGCCCAGGCGGCCGTTGCCGAGCGGGCAGCTTTCCGTGAAGACGGCGGCGGGCTGATCGAACCAGAGTGTTGTGCTGCTCATGGGCAGTAACCTTTCGTTTAGGTCACTGTAGCGTGCCCATGAGGATATTGGCAATGGAGTTAACAAAAAGAATTGCGCCTGTCGTTCCGGGTGGGATACCGTTCCGCCATGAACAAGCCCATGGTCAAATCCTACGAGCAATGCGCTTCGCGCCTGGAGCAACGGGGCTGGCATCCTCCCACCCGGGAGTACACGGACGGCCTCGTGGACGCCGTGCGGGAGATGGGCGTGGAGGCGGTGATCCACTCCGCCGTCAGCCAGGCAGGCGTTCCGCTCTTCCCCACCCGCGTCTTTCCCCATCCCCACCCCAAGGCCGACTTCGCCTCCTTCCGGTACCTGCTCGATTCGCTGCATGACATTGGCCGGCCCGTGCTCAGCTGGCTGCCCCTCAACCACTCGGAAAGCGTCATCCGCGCCCACCCCGACTGGCGCATGATCCCGATTCCCGGGGAGGGGTTGCCGGCCCGCCCCGCGGCCGACTGCGATTTCTATGTCTGCCCATGTTCCCCTTATGGCGAGCTTCTTCCCGCCTTTGCCGCCGAGGTGGTCGGCGCGGTCGGGTATGACGGCGTCTGGTTCGATGGCTCCACGTTCGCCCTGGCCGGCAACAGCCTGCCCGGCTGCGTGTGCCGGTGGTGCGCCGGGCGGTTTCGCGTCGATACGGGCCGCCCGCTTCCCGTGCGCGTCGACTGGGAGTCCGACGATTTCCGCGCCTGGGTCAACTGGCGGTATGACATCCTGATGGGGCTGTGGAAGCGCTGCCTCGACGCGGTGCTGGCGGTCAATCCCCGCGCGACCGTGGCCTTCAACAACTACCGCCGCATGCGCCGCAACGGCGCCTGGGAGACCGGCATTCCGCTGAAGACCCTGGGCTGGGACGCGCTGATGTCCGGCGAACTCGACCTCCAGGTGTTCCATGGCGATTTCCAGATGAAGATGCACCGGGCCTGCCGCTGCGCCCGGGGGCAGGACTCGTGGCAGGCGCTGTGCGATCACTGGAACATCTGGGTGCCGGACGTGGAGCTTACCCCGGTGCGGCAGGCCGCGGCGGCCTGCGCGGCCGCCGGCGGCGTGATGTGGATGGGCACGGGCGTGGACCTTCGCCTGACGCCCCAGGTGGGTCGGATGGCCCAGGAGACCACCGCGCCCCTCATGCCGTTCACGGGGGGCGAGCCGGTGCCCTACGCGGCCATCTGGGTCGGGCAGGCGACGCAGGATTTTTACGGCAAGGCCAACGGCGAGGAGACGTGGAACGGCTGGCACGGCGCCAACGAGTTGTGCCTGCACGCCCATGTGCCGTCGGCCGTGGTGTTCGACGACACCGTGGCGGGCGGCGATCCGGCCCTGTTCCGGCATCCCGTGCTCCTGGCCGGCAACACCGCCTGCGTGAGCGCGGCGCAGGCCGCGCAGGTGAAACGCTACGTGGAAGAGGGCGGCGTGCTGGTCGCTTGTGCCGATTTTGCCTCACATGACGAAATGGGGCATCCTTGGGAAGCGCCGCCGCTGGACGTCTTGCTCGGCATCCGCTCGCGCAAGCCCGGGACGAAGCTGGTCACGCT
>CAYZVY010000004.1:34868-38566 GCA_964481675.1 uncultured Verrucomicrobiota bacterium | reverse complement strand
TGGACGTCTTGCTCGGCATCCGCTCGCGCAAGCCCGGGACGAAGCTGGTCACGCTTGAATTGCGCGACCCGGAACTGGTCGGGGCGTGCGGCCGGTGGGTCTCGGGGCAAGCTTCGCATGTCGATGCCGTTCCCGCGGAAGAAGCGGAAATCCTGGCGGATGGCGTCATTCACGGGATGGAGAGCTGGGATAACCGCGAAGGGGGGAACGAGCCCATGCCGCGGCTCCCCTATTTGTGGCGGATTCGGCGTGGCAAGGGGTGGATTGTCTATGCGGGGTTGGATCTGTTTGCGGCGCATCTGCTCACCCCGACCACCTTCCAGGTGAAACTGTTCAGGACCCTGATGGAGCGGCTGGCGCCTTCGCCCATCACCCTGGCCGGGCCGCTCCAGGTCACGCTGAACGTGCGGGAGCAGTCGGACGGCGCCTGGGCCGTGGCGTTGCACAACGCGCCCGGAACAATCTGGCGCTACCGGACGCTTTTCAACAGTGGCGAATTGCTGCCCGTGCACAATCTCACCGTGGTGCTGCGGGACAGGCGCGTGCGCGAGGCGGTATCCGGCGTCACGGGACAGCGCTTCGCGGTATCGGCCGACGGCCTTCGAGTGACCGTCCCCGTGCTGGAATGCGCCGACGTGATTCTGCTTCGTTGATGGTTCTTTCTAAATAGCTTGCATTCCGGTTTTGAGGCGCTGAAAATACTACCGTGCATATTTTGTTGTCGGTGTGTCGTTACTCGGGAGGGAGAACGATGAACTCGGTGTTTCGCTGGTTGACGGTTTTCATGCTCTTTTCTCTGCTGGCGTCGCCGGACCTGTCCGCCCAGTCCAACTACTGGCGTGACAGCAACAGCGCCTGGACCAATGGGAGCAACTGGTCGCTCGGTCATGTGCCCTCGACCGGCGAGACAGCCGCATTCACTAACGTGGCGCCGTATGCCTTCCCCCCCACCCCGTATACGACCTCGGTCGGCCGGATCGACATTATCGGCTCCACCCAGCTGACGTTCAACGCCAACGCGATTCCCATCACGCTGTATGGCGTCGGCGGCATCGGCATCCTGTCGGCTTCCTCCTCCGGACACGTCAACTTCAATACGACCCGATTCATCCTCGCCGCCGACCAGAGCTGGCGCAACGAGTCGGCGTCCGTCCTTACCAATAACGGAACCGTTACCAATGCGGGCTTCCTGCTGACGCTCGACGGCGCCGGCGCGGGCCCCATCGTGTTCGGGGCGTCCTCCGTGATCAGCGGGCCGGGCGGCTTGACGGTCAACCGGTCAGGCGGCGGGACGGTGGCGCTCAACAGTGTCAACGTGTACCGCGGCGATACCACGATCAGCAACGGCACGCTCCGGGCCGGCGTGGCCAACGCCCTGCCCGCCCTGACAAATTCCGGGAACGTGGTCATCTGGTCGCCCGGGCGGCTCGACCTGGGCGCGTTCAGCCAGACGGTCGGCGCGCTGAACGGCGATGGGACGGTTGACAATACCCGCGGCGCCGGGATCTATACGCTGACTGTGGGCTATAACAACCAGAATGGCGCTTTCAGCGGATCGATCGGCAACGCGTCCGGCCTCGTGGCGTTGACCAAATCCGGCACCGGTGTCCAGACGCTTTCCGGCATGACCGCCTACGGCGGCCTGACGACGGTCAGCCAGGGTACGCTGAAGCTGGGCGCCGCGGACGTGATCCCCAACGGAGCTGGAAAGAGCAACCTGGTGATCACCACGGCCGGGACCTGCCTGTTCGACCTGAACGGGTTCAATGAAACAATCAATGTGCCGACCGGTTCCGGCACCGTGACAAACTCCGCGGGAAGCGCCACGCTGACCATCGGTGACGGCAACGCGACGGGCACGTCCCTCAACGTCTTCCGCGACGGGCTTGGCGTCCTGGCTATATCAAAAACAGGGACAGGCGGGATCACGCTGGGCGGCGTGATCGCCATGAGGGGCGGAATCACCGTGGAGGACGGCACGCTGATCCTCGGCGGGGCCAACACCTATACCGGGCGGACGGCGGTGCAGGCTGGCGCGCTTCGCGCGATCAACACCGCCGGGTCCGCCACGGGGCCGGGCGACGTCGAGATCGCGGCCGGTGCGGCGCTCCAGGGAACCGGCAGAAGTCTCGGATCCCTGACGGTTAACGACGGGGCGCTTCTCCAGCCCGGGCTTCCCAATGGCGCGTGCGGGACGCTGACCGTTTCCAATATGACCTGGCAGGGCGGCGGCGTCTATGAGTGCGAGGTGACGAACATCGCCAACAGCGTGTATGGCAGCGGAATCGATTACGACCAGCTGGTGGTGACAGGCGCGTTTACCGCGGCGCCGTCGGGGAAGCCGCTTGTCCTCCGCCTGAGTTCACGCGGCATCGCCCTGGCCGTCCAGACCAACCGCAATTACAGCCTGAGAGTGATGGCGTTCGCAACGCCGCAGGCGCTCGATCCGTCGGACGTCGAGCTGGACACCAACGCCTTCCTGGCCTCCTCCGGAACCTGGCAGGTTACGAATATCAACAAGGCCATTTACGTGTTTCAGCAAAACACGGCGGAAACGAACAACCGCTGGATTGGCAGCGGCAGCTGGTCAAACGGGGCCAACTGGTCGTTGGGACGCGTTCCCCTGCAAGGGGACAACGTGTTGTTCGACTGGGGCTCCAGCGCGGCCTGCACGGCTGACGCCGTCTCGAACGACCTGGGCTCCCTGACCCTGGGAGAGGGCTACTGGAACACGGTCACCTTCAGCAAGAACGCGGTAGAAGGCGGCATGGATCTGCGTGTGCAGGGAGACGTGACGGTTCAGAACGGCAACCACTTGGTCTTCACCTCCGATCAGCTGGCGGTGGGCGGCGGCACGCCGACCGTCAAGTTCGGCGCCGGCTATACCGTGACCGTGGCTAACGTCAGCATCGCCACCAATGCCAGCATCAACGCCGACGGCATGGGCTTTGGTTTCGGCACGGGCCCCGGCGGCAGCTATCAGCTGGCCAGCAAGGGCGCCCCCAGCCATGGCGGCCAGGGCGGCGGGCCCGACAAGCCGAATCTCTTTACCGTGAATCTCCGCCCCGCCACTTACGGATCGGCGGTCGGACCCACGTCGCTCGGAAGCGGTTACAAGGCGCCCTCGGAGCAGGACAACAATCCCGGCGGCGGCGCGATCAAGCTGAACGTCGTCGGAACGATCACCGTTAACGGCCGACTTTCCGCCGACGCGGCCAATCGCTTCGTGTTAAAGTATCCGGGGGCCGGCGGCTCGCTCTGGATCACCGGCGGCACGCTGGAAGGAAACGGGCGCCTCTCCGCCAACGGGACGCTGGCCGGGGCCGCCTATGGAACTGGCGGGGGCGGCCGCATCGACATCAGCGGCACGACGAATCATTTCACCGGCCTGATCCAGACCAGCCTCGTCCAGGGTTCCAGCCTGGCGCGCGGGCAGAATGGATCGCTCGTGCTTCCGCTTTATGGAACGGGCGCGACCATGACCAACTTCATCGGCACGAATATCGCCTTCGGCAGCAGCCTGACCTTCTCCGAACCCGTTGTCGTCCGGAACGGCGTGGTCGTGACGCTTGATGCCAACGCGGGCGACAACACGTTTATGTTCAGCTCCCTGACGATCCAAAGCGGCGGCGTGGTCCGCTGTCTGGGCAATGTGCCGGACATCAACGCCGAGGCGGGCGGCTCAACGAACGATCCTT
>CAYZVY010000004.1:0-34768 GCA_964481675.1 uncultured Verrucomicrobiota bacterium | reverse complement strand
CTGGGCAATGTGCCGGACATCAACGCCGAGGCGGGCGGCTCAACGAACGATCCTTACGGGCTGGGCGTGATTCTCCAGGCGGACACGCTGACGATCGAAGCCGGCGGCTCGCTGAACGCAGACGGCCAGAGCTCGTTCTACGGGCCCGGCTTCTACACGAACGCCGCCTTCCCCGCCGGCATGGCAGCGGGCGCCTACGGCGGCGAAGGGGGCCAGGGTTCCGGCCTCACCTATGGTGGCCTGTCCAACATCACGGCGCTGGGCAGCGGCGACGGGGCCACCCGCGGCGGCGGCGCCTTGCGCGTGACCGTGAGCGGAACGTTCACGGTTGACGGCACCCACTCCTGTGTCGCGGGCCTTCCCGCGGCCAATCGCTCCGGCGGTTCGGGCGGCTCCCTCTGGATCGAGTGCGGCACGCTCCAGGGTGCGGGCTGGATCGCAGCCGACGGCGGTCCGGCCGCCACGTCCGGACGGAATGCGGGAGGCGGCGGGAGGCTGGTGCTCCGGTATGGAGCCAAGGGGGATCCCAATCCCGTGGACGCCGGGCGCGTGACCGCCTTTGGCGGGACCAGCATCACCAACAAGGGGGCGGCGGGAACGGTGGTTCTGTTCGAGGGCTTCACGGAAGACGCGCCGGTTACGCTTCTGGCCCTGAACAATACGGCGGCCACCAACACCTCCACCCTGTTGAACGGGGCTTGCTTCGGGTCGAATGCGTTACTGACCCTGGATCGCGTGCGGGTGAAAAACACGACGCTGGAGATGGTGTCCAACCGGACCCTGGCCGTGACAACGGTTTTCAGCAACGGCGCTTCGTTTGTGGCGGGGGCCGGCAGCACGCTGGCGTTCACGGGCACGAACGACGCGTTCGCATATGGCGGCGCGGCGGCCTCGCATTTCACCGTGAGCAACGCGTTTGTCAAAACGGTCCGGTTCGAGGCCGGAAAAACCAATTCGGTCAGCGGCAGGCTGCTACTTTATCAGGCCCGCCTGCTGTCGATGACGGACGGCGGCTGGTGGTACCTGAACCTGGATCCCGCCACGGGCTCGCAGGCCGTGAGCCGGGTCGAGGTGAAAGACAGTCATGCCGGAGGCGGAGCTGCGATTGTGGTGCAGGGCACGGGTTCATTCAACCTGGGAAACAATGTCAATTGGCGATTCAAAGCCGGCTCCCTGATCCTGATTTTATAGCGCGCGTCATTAGGGTGGACGCCCGCTGTCGGCGCCGGTATAGTGAATCCCCATGAAACTGGATCTTTCCCTGTCCCGGCAGCTGGTGAAGCCGGTTTTGGAATATGCCGACCGGGTGATCGAGTCGGCAGCGGACCGGTTCGGCGAGCCCACGCCCCTGCTGGCGACCTATCTGGACCCCGGAACCCTGCGGCCGGCGCGCCTGCCGGACGGGGCGGGCGGCGAGCTGGTCCTGTGCAACCTTGCCAACCAGCTGAACGTCCTGCGGATGTTCCACGGCCTTTCCGTTCTGTCGGGCGAATCCTCCCATCGGGACCGCGCGCTGGCCATGATCCGCTACATGCTGCGCCACGGCCGTCGCCGCGGGATGCTGTTATGGGGCAATCACGCCGGGCTCGATCTCCTCACGAAGAAACCGGTTTTCCTCAGCATCAAGGGCAAGGTGCATGAGCTGAAGGCGCACTATCCGCCTTATGATCTGATGTGGGAGGCCGATCCCGTCGCGCTTGCCTCGGCGATCGCCTATCACTGGCACGGGCACATGTATGACTGGTCACGGCTCGATTTCAGCCGGCACGGGCGCATGGACCTGCCCGATTATCCCCTTCCGGCGGATCCGTGGAGCGCCGCGTATGCAGGCGGCCCGGTGTTTTTCATCGGCGGCGGGCTGACGTTCGTCAACGCCGGCAGCGACCTGTATCTGGCGGGTGCGGAGCTGGCCCGCCTGTCCGGGGCGCCCGGCCCGCTCCTGTGGGCGGAGCGGCTGATGACGCGGTATGCACAGACGCGCGACCCCCGCACCGGGATGAGCGGGTACGTCTACAGCAGTATCTACGACAAGCACGACCCGGAGAAGACGCGGTCGGCAGATCGCGCGTGGGTCCAGTTCAAGGATCAATTCGGGGAACACCGCCCGCTCGAAGGCACGCTCACCAACGCCGGCTGCATGGGCATGATCGCCGGCGCGTCCGCGCTCTGCCGGCTTCACGTGGCCCGCACGGCGGGGTCCGCCGGCGAACCGTTCGGCCAGTCCGCCGTGGAGGACGTCGAGGCGTATGCCCGGCATGCTTACGATTTTGGGGATAACACGTTTCACCCGCTGTTCACGGACGGGTTCCGGCTGACCGGGCTGGCAATGGCCCGGGACGGGTATTACGGGCCCGCCGGCCGGATGTTTGAAGCGCGGCCCGCGGGCTGGCGGCTCTTCTGGTCTCATCTCGCGGCCTGGCGGTATTCCGCGTCGCCCCTGCTGTGGGCGGTGGCCCGTAACATCGGGCTGCACAAAGGCCTGGGCGATATCGGAGCGATACCGGGAGCCGGGCCGGAGCTTCACCTCGCGGCTGGCGCTGTCTCGCCGGATGCCTGCTTCGCGCTTCTCGAGCTGGACCGCGCGCTCCCCGGCGCCGGCTACCTGGAGGCCGCCGCCCGGCTGGCCGGGATGCTGATCCGGGAGCATGTCCGGGAGGGCTGGTTCACGGCGGGCGATTCCCCGGTCCTGGACATCAATCGGCCGGAGCCGCTGGCCATTCTGCATGTGGCCGCGCGGCTGGCCGGCCGGGACGGGGTCATGCTTCCGTACTTTTCGAGCTCCGCGCTGACCCCCCTTACAGGCTGGGTCCGGGAGGATTCGGACGCCCGGAACCCTACTTGAAAAAGGGTAAAATTTGGCCTCTCTTCCGCGCCCTTGCACCCTCATGATGAAAGGAAAGACAAGGAATAATGCAAACGAGGGAGATGAGTCATGAGCAAGCAGGTATACGTAAAGCCGGAGATGGAACGCATCGAGTTGAATGCCGAGGAACGGTTGGCTACATGCGATTATTTCTATAAGACAGGCCTGACAGGCGGAGGTTGCCGGACCTCGTTTTTTGAGGATGTAAGTCCGGCCACCTGCCTGCTTATGACGACCACGATGTCGGTCAGTTGAACTCGGAACCGGTCAAGGAGCTCTGCAAACCCGCCCCGCGATTTCCCCTTCGGGCGCTTTCGATCGCGGGAGTGGAGTTTGTTTTCTCCTGTGAGTTTCCCCTCCCCCTCCCCTTCGAGGCCTTTGCCTCGCATCATCCGTCCGGCGATCCCGTCTCGATCGTTGTACTCACCAAACCGGTTGTCGAACCACCGGGTGTCCGGCTTTCCCGTGAACGAGCCTTGTCCTTCTGGCGCCAGGCGGACAAGGATTCGATTGTCCTTGAAGACGGAGACGGGACCATCCTCGGCTGCCTGACGTGCGACCCGCTCTGGAAATCCGCCACGCTTGACATCCGCCAGGGTTGCGATCATGTCGCCATCCTGAAAATCCTGACCGAGGTTTTTTTCCGCATGATGCTGTCCCGGCAGGGACGGGGCCTGGTGCTGCATGCGTCCGGGGTGTCGCAATCCGGTTACGGGTTGGCGTTTGTGGGCCCCTCGGGCATGGGAAAGTCGACCCAGGCCCGGCTCTGGGAGGGCCTGCGCGGGGCCGTGGTGCTGAATGACGACCGCCCCGCGGTGACGATGGAAAGCCGGGGGCCCATACTGCACGGGACGCCCTGGAGCGGCATCTCCGATAAACGGATGGCCCGCTCCGTTTCGCTGCAGGCGCTGGTTTTCCTGGAGCAGGCGCCGGACAATGCCGCCCGGCACATTCCCCCCGCCGAAGCGCTTTCGCGACTCTTGCCGCGCGTTTTCCTCCCCTACTCGTGCGAAACCGGCATGGCGTCCGTCCTGGCCACGATCGAGCGCCTGCTGAAAAACGTGCGGGTCCTGCACCTGGCGTGCCGGCCGGACGTCGAGGCGGTGGATTGCCTTGAAAAGGCGCTTCTCAACTTGTGAAAGGGCAGCCCCCTTGAGGCCCGTAAAAAAAGTTCCATTCGCGGGCATGGCCGGCTCCATCACGGAGATCCTTTCCGTTGGCGGCCGGGTCCGCCTGCGCGTGGAGGGCGACAGCATGTCCCCCTGGCTGCGCGACGGCGTTGACGAGGTGATTCTCATGCATCCGGACGAGCGGCGCTGGGGCTGGGGCGACATTGTCCTCGCCCGGGGAGAGAGCGGCCGATTTGTGCTGCACCGCGTGGTCCGGCGGGCGAACCGCGCCGTCTGGCTGCGGGGCGATGCCCAGAGGGCGGTCGAGGGGCCCTGGGCCGACGGGCAGGTCATGGCTGTGGTGGACGAGGTTGTGAGGGCGGGCGGGCCTGTGGCGATGACCTCTTTCCGCGCCCGGCTTTTCGCCTGGGTCTGGCGATGCCGGCAATCGATCCCGGATGCTCCCCGCCGCCGTCTCCGCGAAGGCCGCTGGGTGTGGTCCCGCACCCGGGGCTTCCGCGGCGGCCTCCTGGCCCTGGCGGGCGGAGGCGCCCTGCTGTCCCTGTTCGGCGTGGCCTTCGCCGGGATCACCCGGGTTCTGGTGGACCGGGCCTCGGGGGCTGCTTTGGGAGGCCTGATGGTACCCCTTGCCTGGATGGCGGGGCTTGTGCTGGTTCAGGTGGCCGCCCAGGCGGTCTTTGGCATTTACGCCGCGCGCCTGGCCGTGCGCCTTGAAACCCGGTTGAGGGCGGACCTGTTCAGCCGGTTGCAGGCGGTGTGCTGGAAAGACCTGCAGCAGCATCACAGCGGCGACCTGCTCACCCGCATGACCTCCGATGTGGCGGCCGTGACGGGTGGCGTGACGGGGGTCATTCCCGACCTGCTGGCCCAGCTGGTCCGGTTTTCCGCGGCTCTTGCCTATCTGGCGTTCCTCGATCCCGTACTTGTGCTGGTCGCCCTGGCGGCCGGACCGCTGTTTCTGTTTCCCGGCCGGCTCTTTGCGGGCCGCCTTCGCAAGCTGAACCAGGAGGCGCGCGCGAACGAGGGGCGCGTGCGCGGGTTCATCCAGGAATCCCTGCGCCGCCATGCCGTGGTCAAGGCCTTCGGCCTGGAAGCCTGGTTTGGCGCCCGCCTGGATGGGCTTCAAGACGAGACGCTGGCCCTTTCCCGGCGGCAGGCCTGGGTTTCGACCATTCCGGGCGCGGGGCTGTCGCTGGGCTATTGGGCCGGTTACCTGACCGCCCTGACGGCGGGCGTCTTGCGGATGCGCGCCGGCCAGGCGACGTTCGGCACCCTGACGGCCTTCCTGCAGCTGGTCGGCCAGGTGCAGGGGCCTTTCCAGGGCATGGCTCGCGCCGCCCCCCGCCTGATCGCCATGCTGGCGTCGGCCGAACGGATCATGGAAGCCGAGGGGCTCCCCCGGGAAAAGGACGGCGGGGACGCTCCGGTTTCGACGGCCCTTGCGCAGGGGGTTGACCTGGAATTCAACCGGGTGGCCTTTGGATATGAGGGGACCCGGATTCTGGACGGGGCCACGTTTACGATCCGCGCGGGGGAAACCGCGGTCCTGATGGGAGGCTCCGGCGAGGGCAAGACGACCCTCCTGCGTCTTCTGCTGGGCCTGGTCCGGCCGGACGGCGGCGAGGTTCTCATCCGGGAGCGGGCGCCCGGCGGGCGGACGCATGTGGCTTCCGGCGCGACGCGCGGCTTCTTCGCCTATGTGCCGCAGGGGAATTCCCTGTTTTCCGGAACCGTGGCGGAGAACATCCGGAACGGCGGGCTGGGCGCTCCGGAGGACGCCCTTGCAGCGGCGGCGCGCCTGGCGTGCGCCGAGGAGTTTATCCGGGACTTGCCGGGCGGGTATGGGGCTCTGATCGGCGAGGGCGGGGACGGTCTGTCCGAGGGCCAGGCCCAGAGGCTCGCCCTGGCGCGCGCCCTGTTGCGGGATGCGCCGGTGCTGGTGCTGGACGAGGCCACCTCCGCGCTCGACCTGCCAACGGAACGCCTGGTTCTGGATCATCTTCGCGCGCTCCGGCCCGCACGGACCATCCTGCTGGTCTCCCACCGGCCGGAGGCGCAAGCCGGCTGCGACCGGATATTTCGTGTCATCAACGGCCGGATCGAGGAAGAGGGCTTCCAAAAGGAGAGCATCGGATGAAAATCAAAGATGGTTTCATGGTCAGGAAAATCGTGGACGTGTGGATCGTGGTTCCCCTCGGCGAGCGTGTGGTTGATTTCAACGGCATCCTGACATTGAGCGAATCGGCCGCCCGGCTGTGGGAACGGCTGGCGGAGGCGGAGGCCAGCCGGGAGGATCTGCTGGCGGTCCTGATGGAGACGTATGACGTGGGCGAGGACGCGGCGGCGCGGGACCTGGACGCGTTTATCGCCTCCGTGGAGCATGCCGGGCTGCTCCAGTCATGAACGCGGCGGACGACCGGAAACGCTTTTTGTGGTTCGACACGACGAACCGGCTGCGGATCGAAGCGGGGAAGAAGAGGATCCCGCTGATCGGCACGTTCGAGCTGACCGCGCGGTGCAACCTGGCGTGCTCCCTGTGCTTTGTCCGGCGGGATGCGGCGGACCTGCAGGCCGCGGCTCTCGAGTCCGAGGCGGAGGCCTGGACGGCGCTGGCCGACGAGGCGCGCCGCGAGGGGACGCTGTTTCTCCTGCTGACCGGCGGGGAGCCCCTCCTGCGGCCCGACTTTTGGTCCATCTACGGCCCGTTGAGCCGGATGGGCTTCATCCTGACCCTGTATACCAACGCCACCCTGATCGGCGAGGCGCAGGCGCGGGAATTCAAGCGGCGGCCGCCGGCCAAGGCGGTTGTCACGCTGTATGGCGCGTCCGCCGAAACCTACGGGGCCGTGTGCGGCCATCCGGAAGCCTTCGAGCGCGCCGTGGCCGGCATCCGCCGGCTTGTGGCGGCCGGCGTGAACACCCGGGTGCGCGCGACAATCAGCCGCGACAATGTCGGGGATCTTGACGCCCTCGGGCGGCTGGCCTTTGAGCTGACCGGGACGCGCGGCATCGAAACCAGCATGATGCTGTCCCCGCCCGTCCGCGGCGCCTGCACCCGGGCGGCAGAACGCCGCCTGTCTCCGGCGGCGATGGCGGCCCTCGATCACGGGAACGACCTGGGGGAGCCTGATCCCGGGCGGGCGGACGAGGCGGGCGAGGGCGTGACGGTTTCGCGGCTGTCCGGCGCGATCGATGCTGCCAAGGCCGGGGCGACCGATTACGGCGCACTTCCCCCGATGTATTGCGCGGGCGGGCGGAGCTCCTTCTGGCTTGCCTGGGACGGCCGCATGCTCCCCTGCGCCCTGATGGACCGCCCTTTTTCGTCGCCCTTCACGGACGGATTCGCGCCGGCCTGGCGAACGCTGACGGCGGAGACGGACCTCATTCCCGGCGCGGACGCATGCCAGGGGTGCGGGGATCGCGCCCATTGCGCCGTCTGCCCGGGGCGCCTGCAGGCGGAGACCGGTTCATTCACGACGGTGACGCCCTACCTGTGCGACATGGCCCGCCGGGTGCACGACAAGGAGTCCGCTGCTCAGCAGGCCTTCAGCCCGAGCTTCGCCAGCAGCACACGCCGCTGATCGGTCCCGAACCGGGCGCGGAGGGCCAGTCGCAGGTGCAGGAACGTCCACCGCGGCGACAAGGCCCCCGCGCGTATCAGCCGGTGCATCCAGGCTGCGACTAGCAGCCAGGAGCGGGAGCGCGAATACCCGTAGCGGTGCCTCAGTTCGTTCGTTGGCGGAAAGGCCAGGGCCAGGAAAAAGCGCCCGGGCGACTCGCCGGGCTGCACGGCGACCCGCCGGGACCATTCACGCTCGGGACTGTTTTTTCCATGAACGCCCGCCGACACGATTTCATCCGTCAGGCGGCGGAGGGTGTCCGGCGGGATCTTCCAGGCCGCGGTGGTTTCGGCGGAAAGGCGCAAGGCCAGCACGGCGCGGCATACCAGCAGCACGGCGCGGCCGAATGTGCCGGCGCCACAGCCATCAAGCCGCTCCATCAGACGCCCCACATCCACGCCTTGCTCCAGCTGCAGCGTCAGGTCCGCCAGATCGCGCAGGCCGAAGCCCAGGTAGCGGAGATGCTTGGCCATGTGCAGCACCTGGTAAACGGCGGCGTCCTCGGGAGCTGGCGCGCGGAACGTTCCGCCGGCCGTTTGCCGGACGACGGCCTGTTCGAAAAAGCGGCGCTCGAGTTCCGGCTGCGGTTCATCCAGCAAAGCCGAATGCAATTCAATCAGCGAACCCGGGCCGGAGCTCCAGCTGCTCTGGAAGTGTTTTCCCCCGACCCGCCGCAATCCCAGCATTTTCAGCGTGTCTTCCGCGGAAGGAACGTCTTCCGGGCGCACGAGCAGGTCGATGTCGCCCATGGTGCGCAGCTCGGGATGCGGGTAGAGGGCGCGCAGGGTCATCCCTTTGAACGCGACACAGGGGAGGCCTTGATGGGCAAGGGCGACGGTAACCTTCAGCCCTTCGCGCATCCGGCGTTCCTCGATCATGGCCGCCTGGTAGGCGGTTTTCCGCCAGGCCGCGAGCCGGGCCGGAGGGGGCGCCCAGGGGCCGAGGCAGCGCGCCGCCGCCGGATAGAGCAGCGGAAGAAGGTTCGCGGCGTCGGCCGTCCCGGTCAGCTGTTCCCATTCCGGGATCGACAGGGAGGGCCCGGGTTCCGGAGTCCGGTTCCGGATGGCGGCCGCCAGCAGCGCAAACAGGACGCCGCGGGCCGGGTTGGCGGCCGTCATCGCTCCGTCGGCGTCCGGCCTTGGGGTTGGGTTCGGCGGTTGCATCCCTTCATCAAACAGCATGTGGCGGAGTTTGTCCAATCGAAAGCTGCATTTGACGGGTACCTTTGTTCGGGTACAGGCCGCGTGATTTGTCCCGTTCCCGGCCCTACCGGAAGAAGGGTAAATTTCGCCGTTCCTTTCCTGGGGGGGGGAGCCGATACTGTCTGCATGCAAAGGATTTCCAAGGGCCTGCATAATTCACGGACACGGAGTGCGGATTCGTTCTTCTACCGTTTAAAAGGTATGGCTAACGTGACACGATTCAAAGCGGTGTGGCTGGGTGGTTGCCTTCTGGCGGCCGGCTGCGGAGGCATGTTCAAAACAGGGACGACTGGCGCGGGCGTCCTCGTCGCCGGGGGAGTCGGGCCCGCGTGGTCCGCCGCCGGCGCGGCGGACGCCTGGTCCAACGGCACGGTGCGGCTCCGGCCGGGGCTGGTGGTGGGCATCAAGGTGATGATCGCCGGCCAGGAGGAAATCCTCGAGCCCGCCAAGCGCGTGCAGGACGACGGGCGGATTTCCCTCCCGCTTATCGGCGACATGGATGCGCGCGGATGCACCACGGGCGAACTGGCGCAGCGGCTCGAGGCGGCCTACAGGAAGTTTTTTGTCGCTTCCCAGGTTCTGGTGGACGTGGCCCGCGATGAACGGCCGGACGCCGTGTCCCCCTGGGGAAGCGTGACCGTCCTGGGAACCGTGCGCGCGCCCGGCCGGATCGCCATCCCGCCGACCCGCGACCTGCGCGTCAGCGGCGCCATCCAGCGGGCCGGCGGATTCGACTCCAGCGCGCGGAAGACCTCCATCCGGGTGACGCGCCACGCAGCCGACGGGACCAGTATGGCCTGCGACGTGAATCTGGAGGAGGTCGGTGCCCGTGGCGAACGGGAGCAGGACCTGCTCCTTGAGCCGGACGATGTGGTTTTTGTGCAGGAACGGATTTTTTGAAAAACGGATTGCCCATCGGGGCCAGGAAAGACGCTGAAGCATGAGGCTGGTTTCAAAGGCTGCGGTTTTGATGCTGGCTGGCGCATCCGTCGCGCTGGCGGAGCCGGGGCTTGGCGTCAAATGGGAGAGTTGGACGCTGATCCCCTATGTCGACACCGCCATGACGTACGATTCAAACATCCATCAGACCCGCCGGCAGCCGAAAGACGATACCTATTTCGATCTGGAATCGGGACTTCGCTTCAGCCGCATGACGGGGCCGGCGCTGCCGGTCTTCGACGGCAGTTTATTTTATTTGCGCCGCACGGGAGCGGCCGATGACGGGGACTTCAACACCTTCGGCGATGCCCTTCGCTTGCGGCAGGCCGGCGACGGCCCGTGGCGCTACGAGTTCACCCAGAATTACAGGCGGGTCCAGGCCGTCGATCAGCATGCCAACGATTTTCAAAGCGGCGGCGTGGACTCCGATATCGGCGGGCCCTCCTCGGACATGGTGCAGGATATCCACACGCTGAGCCAGCAGCGCGACGTTCACCAGGTTGGCGTGGGTGCCGAGTGCAGCCTGACGGACAAAATCGACGCCGGACTGGCATACCGGTATGCGGCCGTCCGGTATGCGAGCGGGCAGTTTCAGGATCTCGACGGGCACAACGCCCAGGTGGAAGGCGTTTATAAAATCACGGAAAAAACGTCCGCCTTCCTGTCGTTCCGCCAGGGGCTTCAGAATCAGGAAGGGATGGATGCGTCGAGCACGTATTCCGTGGGACGCGCGGGATTGAAATCCCGGGGCACGGATAAGGTTATCTATAAAGCCGGCCTGGGGCTTATGCGGCATAGTCGGCCTTCGGTGGAAGAGGGGCCGCAGGTCACCACGGAGATCAGCTATGACGTGTCAGCCGACTGGCGGGCCACCCAGAAAATCCTGGTCCAGAGCGGCGCCAACAACGGCATCCAGATGTCAGCCATTTATTCCGGCAATGCCCTTGATTACAAAAGCATATGGGCTGGTGCGTCCTGGCGCCCCAGTACGACGTGGATCGCTTCCATAAGAGGCTCCTACCGGCAGGACCGGTATCTCGATCCGGTGCCGGCGGATGGTCGGGAAACGGATCGGGTGGACGACCGGGCGGACGTCCAATGCCGTTTGGACTACGTCGGCTTTAACGATTTTTACCGCGTGCACGCGGAGGTTTTCCCCTGGTGGGTGAACTCCACCCTGCGTGATCTTGGTTACGATGAAATGCGGGTCATCGTGGGTTTCAGCATCCGGTATTAGGAAGGAGAGCGGCATGAGGGTCAACATGATGGCGGCATGGCTGGCGGTTTTTTTCGGGAGCGCGCTTCTGGCGCAGGCGGAGTTCGTCAAACCGACCGATGTCCAGATCGCGGCGGCGGCGGCGGAGCCCGCGGGCGTGGGCCCGTTGATCAAGGGCGCGTCGGTTCAGGAGGCGGCCCGGGTTATCCGGGACGTGTTCGTGCAAGTCGTGAAAATTGAAAAAGATCCGGCGAAGCGCGATGCGCGGATCCGCGCCGTGATCCTCGCGGCCTTCCGGGCCTTTCCCGGCAAGGCCGTCTCCCTGGCCGCCGCGCTGGGCGAAGTGATGGCCGCCAGCCCCGCCGCCAGCCGCGAACGGGCCGCGATTTCCGCCATCCAGCTCGCCCTGATCGATGTCGGCAGGCGCGACTCGCGGGCCTCGGCCGACGTGGCGTCCTCGTTTGGAAACAGCTACACGATGGCCATGCACACCATTGGCTCCGAGCCCGGCTCCGGGATGACCGTCATGTCGATCCCGCCCCCTCCCCCGGTTGCCATTCCCTATGACGCACAATTGTTCATGTAGCCGGGAAAGGAAGAGATGACGCTTGATTTTCATAGTCCGGTCCGTCCGGTTCTCCCGTCGAACACCGGAAGGCCCGCCTGTCTGTCGCCTGCCGTTGCCCTCGAAGGGCAGCTGATCCGCTGGATTGTCCCTGTCATCCTTGTTGTGACAACCTGGGCGTGGGCCGGAATGAAGCCTGTTTTATACGACGTGTCCATGATCCTGTCGACCGTCTTGCTCGGGCTGGTGCTGACCGCCTTTTTCCAGACCCGGCAATTGTTCCTTTGGCGCGACCCCGTCTTCGCCGCGGGCCTTCTGTTCCTTGCCTACCTCTCCCTGCAATGGTGGAACTCGGGACGGATACTTTATTTTGATGCGGGCTGGTCGCAATGGAGACATGCCCCGCCTCCCGTGCCGGGCCTGCCGTCTGGCTTTGTCCGCTCCGAAACCGCGCAGATGATCGCCTGGTTCTTTCCGCCCTGGGTGCTGGCGCTCGCCCTGCGCTCGCCTTTTGTTGGCGGGCAGGCTCGCAGGACGATCCTGCGCATCATCGTCTGGTCGGGAGGGCTCCTGGCGCTTCTCGGCGTGGTCCAGTTCGCCGCCGGGGTGAAGGCTCCTTTTGCGGCGGGAAACAGCGCCAGTCCCTTTTTTGCCTCTTTCGGTTACACCAATCACGCCGCCGCGTTTTTCCTCATGATTGCGGCTCTCGCGGCCGGCCAGCTGTATCGCGAAACGGTCCGGGTCGACCGCCCCGTGTCCAGGCCGCTGGCGGTCAGCCTCGTCCTGGCGCTGGTGTTGTGCCTGGTCGGCGTCAACCTTTCCCTGAGCCGGGCCGGGGTGATCCTGTCCTGGGTTTTCGCCTTTTTTGCCGCGGGATTCGTTTTGTGGTACGGCTGGCCCGTCCTCTCAAAGGCCCGCCGGGTCAAGTATGCCGCCGCCGCCGCGGGCCTCCTTCTGGCGCTGGCCCTCGGCGTCGCCGGAATGGCCGATGCCGCGATTCTCGGGGAATTTGGAATCGGCTCCCGGGCGGCGGGCGACAGCCGCCCCCCCGGGGCTTTGAATTTGAGCATGGGAGGCCGCGAAAAGCTCCGCGCGCTGGGATGGCGGGTCTGGAGTGAAGCCCCTCTGTTTGGCGTCGGCGGCTGGGGCTTCCGGCATCGCGCCGCGTTCCAGTTGTCACCCGAAGCCTGGGACTTGCTGAAGCGCAAGGGATGGGCCAATGTCCACTGTGATCCGCTTCAATACGCGGCCGAATTCGGGCTGATCGGCTCGGCTTTTGGATTGACCGCCCTGGCGGGTTTGCTTGTTCCCGCGTTCCGGGCGATGCGCCGCGGGGGCAGCCTCATGGTTCTGGGGGGGGCCGGACTGGCCCTGGTCGCGGCGCTGAGCCTGATCGATATTCCCTTCCGGTGTCCCGCCATCCTGATGACCTGGACCAGCATCCTCGCCGCCCTGCCCTTTTCCGACGGCCGCTCTCATGTCCGGATCGGCCCTCCGTCCGCGCCCTGCTTCCCGGTTTCGAAGGAGCTCCCATGATTACCCCCGGCCTCCCCCTCCGTCCCGACGACCCTGCCGCGCCGCTGCCGCCGGCCGCCGCCGCCCCGTTCGATCCGATCTACGCCTCGCCCTACGGGGGGTCCGATTCCGGATCCTTCACCCTGTGGGGGCTGCTGCGTATCGTGCGACGGAAGTGTCTGACCATACTCGCCGTGGTGATCCTGTTCGGCGGCGCGGCCCACCTGTATCTGAAACGGGCACCCCGGATTTACAGCGCGACCTCGCTGATCGAGCTCAGCATCCGGCGGCCTCGCATCGTCACGCAGCAAAGCGCGGTGATCGAGGATTCGACCCAGGGCTACGAGGAGATCCTCAACACCAAGCTCTCCAAGCTGCAGAGCGCGGACAATCTTCCCGTTGTCCTGGCGGCCTACCGGGCCTACCGGCCCGAGGACGTCCGGAGCGACGAGGTGCTGATGCGCGAGCTGGGCGGCCGGGCTAATTACACGCTTTTGCGCCGGACGCGGCTGGTGCGCATCACCGTTCTGCATCCGGATCGCCGGTTCGCGGCCGACGCCTGCCAGGCCTATGCGCAGGCGGCCGAGCGGAGCGCGCGCGACGAAAACCGCAGCACGTCGGACGAGGCCGTGGAATGGCTTCAGGGCCAGGTCGAGTCGCAGCGCCGCGACGTGGAGACCAAGGACGCGGCGATCCTGACTTTCCGGCAGGCCAACCAGCTCGATGCGTTGAAAGGGCAGCGCAAGAGCGTGGACGAAGGCCTGGTCCAGATCAATTCGACGCGGGTGGCGGTGGAAAGCCGGCGGGCCCAGGAAAACGAGGTGCTTGAGGCCCTGGGCAAGCCGGGGCTTTCCCCGGAATGCGCGGGGCAGCTGCCGGGCTCGATGCCGCGGGCCGCGGAAGTGGATGCCGCGATCGGAAAATGGAACACCGCGCGGCTCGAGCAGGAGGCGATGCTGGCGGTCTATACACTCCAGCACCCTGCCCTGGCGGGCCGGGTCCGGCTCGTCGAGCTCGCCCGCGCCCAGGCCGTGGAGGCGCTGGCGAGGGCGCAGGCGACCGCCGCGGCCAATGTTCAACTGCTGGATCACCAGGGGGCGGCTCTCCGCGCCATCGCGGAAACCCAGACGAAGCTGAGCGGCGAACTGGAGCTGAAAATCGTGGAGCGCACCATCCGGCTGGATGCGCTGTCGCGCGCCCGTGACGCCAGTGATAACGCCTACCGGGGCCTTCTGACCCGGATGCAGGAGGCGCGGCTGGCGGCGGACGAGACCACGGCCACGGTCAAGCTGGTCAACTCCGCCCGCGTGTCCGGGCGCCCCGTGTCCCCTCATGTCACCATTATCTATGCGCTTGCCCTCCTGGTCGGGTTGGCCGTCGGCGGCGCGCTGGTCTTCGTCGTCGATTCGCTGGAGGATTATATCACGAGTCCGGAAGACGTTGAAAAGGCTAGCGGCCTTCCGGTTCTGGCCGTGCTGCCCCACATGAAGGCCAAGACCCGCATCGCGGTGGCGAGGGCCACCCTGGACAAAGGCACCGCTCCCCTGGTTGAAGCGTTTGCGGGTTTGCGCAGCATGCTGGATGCCTCGCAGTATAAGGGGCGGTCGCAGGTGATCCTGATGTTCAGTTCCCTTCCGGGCGAAGGCAAGACCGTGGTCGCCAGCAACCTTGCCTCCGCCTTTGCCCACAGCGGGCAGAAAACGCTGTTGATCGACTTTGATCTGCGCCGCCCGCGGCTCCACATTATTTTTCCGTCGCCGAAGGATGCATTTTCGCTGGCCGACGCGCTGGATGGGGAAAGCGAAGCGGTTTCGTTTGAGCAGCTGGCGTATGACGGCGGCACGCCCAACCTTTCGGTCGTGGCCAACCGGCCCGGTGTTGCGAGTGCCCCCGTCGACCGGGTAGCCGGGCGGCGAGCGGCGGAACTGTTGGAGTGGGCCAGGAGCCGGTATGACCGCATTGTACTCGACGCGCCTCCCGTGGGCCTGGTGAGCGACGGCTTCGTCCTGGCCGGGATGTCTGACATGGTCCTGCTGGTCACGCGCGTCGACGCCAGCCGCCGGCAGGCCATTTCGCATACCCTTCGCCGCCTTTATGACATGGGCGTTATGAACGCCGCGGCCGTGGTGGGAGACGTCCATTTCGCCAGGCGTTTTTACGGTAAAGCGGCCTATTACCAGTATCAGAAAGACGATGTATCGGCCCCGCGCGATACGAGGGGCACCGAGTAGCCGCTCCGCGCGCTCCGATGAACAGGGAAATCTAGTTCGCATGATTGACGTCCCGAAATCGAAACTGGATGAGGCGGCCGTTGGTCGTGCCCGTTTCTTCTGCACGGCCCATCTTCAGGGCGACTTGGCAGGTCGCTCCATAAGAAGCGGAGTGTTAACGGTCGGCACGCAGGCGGTGCGATTCCTGCTGAATCTTCTGACTCTGATGATCATGGCTCGGTTGCTTCGCCCCGCCGATTATGGCGTGGTGGCCATGGTGGCTCCGATCACGGGTTTTCTGGGCTTGTTCAGGGATCTGGGCCTGTCGACCGCGACCGTTCAGAGGGTGGACATCACGCACGAACAGGTGAGCAGCCTATTTTGGATCAATGTCCTGGCCTCTGCGGTTCTCGCTGTCGCCTGCATGCTGATTAGCCCTCTGGTCGGGTTGTTCTATCATGACAACCGGACAATCTGGGTCACCGTCATCCTCGGAGTGTCCTTCCTTTTCGGCGGATTGACCGCTCAGCACCACGCTTTGCTGAAGCGGCAGATGTGTTTTGGCAAGCTTGCCCGCATTGATCTTGCGACAGCGTTCGTCAGCGCGGCCGTTGGCGTTTTCACCGCCAGGCTTGGGTGGGGTTACTGGTCGCTGGTCGCGATGACGCTAGTTGGTGGCGCCGTGAACTGTGCCGGCGTTTGGATCGCCAATGGCTGGCGGCCCGGATGGTTTCGCTGGAACGAGGGGGTTCGTGACATGATCCGGTTCGGCGGCTGCCTGACCGCAGCCGGGGTGTGCGGGTTCATATCTGGAAGCTTCGACAAGATCGTTATCGGCCGGACAATGGGTGCCTCGGCCCTGGGGGTCTACAATCGTGCGTTTCAACTGCTTCTGATGCCGCTTGATCAGATGCTTTCGCCTGTTACCGCCGTCCTTTTGACCGCGTTAAGCAGGACCGCGGCTGACGCCGCTCGGTTTCGGTCGGCTGTCCGGCGGGTTGGGAATGTTCTCCTGATGGCAGTGACCCCGCTGGCCGGAATCCTCATTGCGCTTGCTCCCGAAACAGTTCTGGTCTTTCTGGGACCCGCCTGGACGGAAGCCGTACCGGTCTTCCGCGCCTTGGCCGTTGTGGCTGTTTCACTTCCCATGAACCATCTCGGCAGCCTTATTCTTCAGTCCGCGGGAAGAGCGGATGTCATTCTGCGCTGGGCTCCTTTCTCCATGGCAATATCCTTGGCGTCGATTTTCCTGGGCATGCCATGGGGGCTGGCGGGAATCGCCTTCGGCTGGGCGCTCGGGGGGCTGGTCGTCCGCACGCCCCTCTTCTATCTGTTCATCAGTCGCAGCACACATGTCCGGTTCTGGGATATGATGTTTCCGGTTCTGGACTATGCCGTACCCTTGACGCTGCTCATTGTCGCGGGCAGTTACCTCAGGAAAGTCTTCACCTTTGAGAGCCCAGTCGCCTCGCTCGCAGTCCATGGTTCCTTTTTGTGTATAGGGTATCTGGTCTATCTATTTATCACCGGGAAACACAAAATCCTGTTGGAGATGGTTCGGCAGGTCAAGCGCGCGGAGCTGTCATGAATAACATCCTGACGTGGGCGCTGGCCCGGATTCATAACTACCTGGCGGCAAGCGCGGAGAGTGACGACGAGAACGCCTTCCGGAAAGCGTTCGGGAGCATCGGGGAAAACGTTCATCTAAGGGGCGCTGTCTTCAGTTCTTGCAAACGGATTGAGATCGGAGACCATGTCTACATCGGCCCCCGGACGAATGTGATCGGCCGAGGCGGAGTGCGGATTAGCGATCATGCAATTCTGGGGCCCGATGTTTTGGTTATGTCCTCCATGCATAATTGGTCAGATCCAGAATGGTTGCCTTATGACAACGTAGAGTGGATGAAGCCTGTGTCCATCGGGAAGGCATGCTGGATCGGCGCCAGAGCGATCATCATGCCGGGCGTCAAGTTGGGCGACGCCTCTGTTGTCGGGGCGGGGGCTGTCGTGACAAAGAGCTTCGAGGCGGGTGTCATTGTGGCTGGGAACCCGGCCCGGGCGATTCGCGTTCGGGAGCCGAACCATATCGAAACATGTTTCATCGAAAACCGGTTTTATCTTAGGAAGAAATCCGAACTCGGTCTTCCTCTTCATGTCAAAATTGAGCGCCCGTTCCCCTCATCCTGTCCGCGGAACCCCGCTGAAAAGAGCACCATGACAACGAGAGAGGCTTCGTGATAGCGGCCCACGGAACGACTAGCAGCGGCCCGCTAAATGGGACGAATGCGGCTGCATCGATCGACCTTTGCGTGGGGTGCGGCGTATGCGCGGGCGTATGTCCGACCGGCAACCTGGTTATGGCGTGGACAGACACGGGCCTGTTGCGCCCGCAGGACCGTGGAACCTGCGTGGTTCCATGCGGTCGATGCCTCGCCGTTTGTCCTTCCCGCACGCGAGTGGAGGACGAAACAACCTTGGCCTGCGCCTGTTTTTCGACCAATACGGCTGTCCGGTTCAATCGAGTGGCCGGGTATTTCCTGAATGTTTACGCGGGGAGCGCGAGTCCGGGCTACCGGGCTCGCGGGGCTTCCGGCGGGATGGCCAGTTGGTTCCTGGCCTCGCTTCTTGAGCAGGACAAGGTCGACTGTGTTGTCCATGTACGCGCCGACGACACGCCCGGGCGGCTGTTCGATTATTCACTTACCACGCAACCCGAAGAAGTGCGAAGGGGCGCGAAGTCGGTCTATTATCCGGTGGAATTGTCGAGGGCAATCCAAGCCATCGTGCGCCATCCGAAGCGTTATGCCATCGTCGGGCTGCCTTGCGTCCTGAAGGCCCTGCGGCTGGCCATGCTCATGGATTCCCTGTTACGAGGACGCATCGTCATGCTTGTCGGGCTGGTATGCGGCCAGAACAAAAGCCGCGCCTTCGTCGACTATCTCGCCCTGTCTAACGGGATCGACCCCGCTTCCGTTACGTCCGTTTCGTTCAGGGAAAAGCCTCCGAATAAAGCGGCGAATCAATTTCAAGCCTTGATCCGGACAGCAGTCGAGGCGGTAGCAATGCCATGGGAAGGGCTTTACGGGAAAACCTGGGCGAGCGGTGAATTCACACCGGCTTGCTGCCAAATCTGCGATGACGTTTTCGCCGAGACGGCGGATGTGGTATTCATGGACGCTTGGCTGCTTGAATATGTCCGGGACGGAGGTGGCACGAGTCTCGTGCTGACGCGGTCGGAAGAAGCCCAGAGGCATATCGAACAGGGAATCAAAAATGGCGAGGCCGCCATTCGGCCTATTGATATTGAAGATCTTATTCGCAGTCAAGCTGGCGTGGTTGAGCGCAAAGGCCGCCAGCTATCCTATCGCCTTTGGCTGGCGGGTCGCCGGGCTGGCCGCCTGGGGAAGCGTATCTTGCCGGTGCGGCCTGGCTGGTATGCGGGCCAGATCGTGAGGGCTCGCGAAAAGGTCCGGAAAACAAGCCATCAGGCGTTGCTTCTCCCGATGGCTGGCGGTGAGGCACGACTGAGGCGGTATCATTCTCAAATGCGGTTGGCCCGGCTCGGACTGGCCATTCTTATGTTTCCGCATAACTGCTGGCGGTACGCTTGGCTTGCGGCCTCCAGGCTATCCCTCCTTGTGAGGCGATCATGAAGGGCGCCGCTACCCGGAACATACTGCTTATCGGGAATGGCCCTTTCGCTAACCGGGGGTGCGAAGCCATCGTGAGGGGTACCATCCGGATATTGGACGAAACGTTCGGGGAACAGACTCTTTACGAAACGGCGAGTTTCGGTCTCGAGGATGCCGTTCGCGAGCAGGCTCTCCAGGAGCCTTTTGCCCGGGTCCGGCATGACTGGCTGAAACCCAAGGGACGATGCAACAGCGATTATGTGAAGTACCAGATGAATCGGTTTCTGGGAACGCGGCTACAATGCTGCTGCACGTATATGGTTTCCCTCTCTCCTGAACCCGGTGCGGCACTGCAAGTGGGGGGCGACAATTATTCTTTCGACTATGGATATCCGCGCGCATTCATGGAGCTCGACTGTCAGCTGCTCAAGCGCGGGATTCCCCTTGTTCTCTGGGGAGCGTCCGTGGGTCCATTCAGTTCGGACCGCCGGTTCGAAAAGGAGATGGCCCGTCATCTGTCTCTGTTTTCACTGATCACGGTACGCGAAGGAAGATCGTTTCGATACCTGCAGGACCTGGGACTGGAGAACGTTGCCCATGTCGCGGATCCCGCCTTTGTGATGCCGGCCGAACCGGTGACGGATCTGGAGCTGCCGGAGGATTTTATCGGGCTCAACTTCAGTCCCATGACGGCGCGCGCCGCCGCCGGGGGAGACATCAACCTGTTCGCCCGCATGTGTGCCCAGTCCGTCCTGGCGGTTCTGAAACGCCTTCCGTACCCGGTCCTTCTCGTTCCCCATGTGTCGTCTCACAAGATCACGAATGACGACTTCTCCTTCCTGATGGCCGTCGCCGAAATCGCGGGAATGCCGGAACGGGTTTCGGTCCTGTCGCCCCGCTACGGAGCTGCTCGGGTGAAAGGGGTGATCGCCAAGGCGCGCTTGTTCGCGGGCGCCCGAACGCACGCCACCATCGCGGCGTTGTCTTCTCTCGTGCCAACCCTCAGCCTTGCCTATAGCGTTAAGGCCTGGGGGATTAATGAAGATGTTTTCGGTCATTCCGATTATTGCCTCGACGTTAAACGGTTGAAGCAGCCAGCGCTATTGGCCGATCAGTTGGCGGGCGTGGAGGAAAACCGAAAGGCCATCGTCGGCCGACTGGAATCCTCAATCCCGGCGATGTGCGCCAGCGCTTTCGGGGCGGGCCGACAGTTGAAACAGGTTCTGGAAGCATGAGTGTATCGGTCGTCATCCCCCTCTACAACAAAGGGCCTCACATCCGGCGAGCGCTCGACTCCGTCATTGCCCAAACCCGG
Organism: uncultured Verrucomicrobiota bacterium; assembly: GCA_964481675.1. Taxonomy (GTDB): domain Bacteria; phylum Verrucomicrobiota; class Kiritimatiellia; order CAIKKV01; family CAIKKV01; genus CAIKKV01. Next base: position 14,561 of record CAYZVY010000004.1, on the reverse strand, counting down.
GGCGACTTTGAAGTCATTGTTGTCAACGACGGCTCGACCGACAAGGGTCCCGAGGCGGTTCAGGAATTGGCCGATCCGCGGATCCGTTTGATCAGCCAGTCTAACGGCGGGGCAAGCACGGCTCGCAACCGGGGCGTCAGAGAAGCCAAATTCGACCTTATCGCATTCCTGGATGCGGATGACAGGTGGGAGCCGCGGTTTCTGGAGACCGTGCTGCGATTGAGGGAAAGGCACCCCGGGGCCGGGGCCTATGCGACCGCGTTCAGCATTCGGAAACCCGACCACACGGAGCATCTCGTTCGGTATGGCGGGATCCCGGCAGCGCCTTGGGAGGGGATCATTCCCGATTATTTTGATTCGGTTATCGCGACTCCTCCTGTTTGCGCTTCCAGCGTCGCCATCCCGAAGCGCGTGTTCGAGGCTGTCGGGTACTTTCCCGAAGGAGTCTCGCGGGGAGAGGATTCCGACATGTGGCTCAGGGTTGCGCTGCATTATCCTGTCGCCTTCAGCCACTATATCGGCGGGACGTATTGCCAGGACAGCGAGAACAGAGCCTGCAACCAGGCGGTTGTCTCTAAGGACCCTCTCATTTTGTCTACGATCCGGAAGGCCTTGCCATCTGTAAAAGCGTCCCTTTCCTTCACGCGAAAATTGGAAATATATCACGACACGATCGTGGTGGAGTATGCCAGGGCCCTCTTGCTTGACGGCAGGCGTGCTGAGGCGAGGCATTTGCTCGCGAAACAAATCCGCCCGCGCAAGGACGGGTTTGTGCTACAGGTCCTTGCCGCGCTGCCGAGTCGGCTATTAGTGTTGTCGCTGACCGCCAGGCGGAAGCTTAAGCATCGCCTCGGGTTCGGTGCGTTTGGAGCACGAACATGACACGAGACGAAATCCCGGCGGCGGCGGAGCATTATCCGAAAGTTCTGTTTCTCGCCGATTACGGCGGCGCCTATGGCGGAAACTTTATCGCGACAGCGACCCTGTTGAAGCGCGTCTATAAAGGGAGTTCAGAAAACATTCTGCTTGCCCTTCCGCAGAGGGCGCAATCCAAAGCCTGGGCCGAGACCCTTTCAAAAGACGGCATCCCGATTAACATCATACCCGAAAAAGGGATGATTTCCGATTTCAAATCGATTTTCAAAATACTGAGGAAACAGCGGATTCAACTCGTTCACACCCATTTCACCCGGTTTGACATTACGGCCTGGCTTGCCGCGCGGTTCGTCTCGCTCCTCCAAGGCCGCTCGATCCGCGTGATTTGGCACATCCACTCCGATTTTCCTGTGAAACCATCCCTTTCCAGACGGCTGAAGGACTTTATTAAGTTCCGCCTCATGAGCGCCGAAACGTTTATCTGCACGGTCAGCGAACACTTGAACGAACGGCCGCTACTTGCCGGGTTCGATCAGGCGTCCATCTTCACAATCAAAAATGGCATCGATTTTTCCAGGCTGAAACGGTCGGAGTTCGGTCGCAATCCGTTTGCACACATTTGCGACAAAAGGCGGACCATCGTCCTTATGTATGGCTGGCATCCCGCCATCAAGGGGGTGGATGTTGCGTTGGAGGCCTTTGAGCGACTGGCCAGGCTAAGGGACGATGTCGCGCTGGCCGTTGTTGGGCAGGACCAGACCGTGAAGGCGGTCCGGGAGCGCTATCCTCAGGGTCAACCTCCTTGGCTGTTCGTGGTTCCTCCCATCGAGACCATCGCGGACTATCTGGCGAACGCCAGTATCTTTCTTTCCGCGAGCAGGCGGGAAGGTTTTCCCTACTCCGTCATCGAGGCGCTTTCTTGCGGCTGCCTGGTTGTGGCCAGCGACATCCCCGCTCTGCAATGGATGAAGTCGTCTATTCAATATGGCTGTTTCGTGAATGGAAAGCCCGACGACCTGGTTGCCCGGCTGGTGGAGTGGTTGCGGCTGCCCGAAACGGAAAGGCGGCAAACCGGGAAAACGAACGAGATTTACGTCCGGCGGCATTTTTCAGCCGATCATTGGACCTTGGAAATGGAATGGTTGTACAAGCGCGTTGCAGGGCGCGGGGAGCGGACCGCATGAGTTACCGAGTCGAGATCATCACGTCGGACGAATCGTTTGCCGCCTTGCGGAAGGACTGGGACAATCTGGTATACGACCACCCGGCCGGCGGCACCATATTCCAGACGTCGGCTTATCTGTACAACCACTGGAAATTCAGGAAATCCGGCGGCGGCTTCAACCGCACGCCGCGGGTTTACGCGCTCTATGAGGATTCCATACTGACAGCCGTTGCCCCCATGTGGATCACCACCGTGAAGAAAATGGTACCGATCCGGATTCTTGAATTCATCGGGTCACGCGGCCTCGATTATCTCGAATTCGTCTCCAGGGCGGGATCGTCACGCCGTCAGGCGTGCGAACGGCTCCTCGAAGCCATGGTTGCCGACCGCTGTTGGGATGTTCTGTCCCTGTGCGACATGCGAAGCGATTTCGCAGCCTTGCTGGAGACTTCCCTGGAAAAACTGGGCACGCTCTTTCGCCGGGATAAAAGCAGCACCTGTGTCAGCATTCCCCTTCCGGGAACCTGGGAGGACTATCGCTCACAAATTGGTAAAAGCACGCGGCGGCATTTGAACTACGAGGAAAACAAGCTTGAGAAAAGCCATCCCATTACATTCACCGTCCATACGGCCTTCGACGATTCCTTTTTGACGGTGATCCAGTCGCTTCATTCGGCCCATCAGCAGCGCTGGAACGCGGTTGGCCACCAGGGTTCGTTCAATAGCGAAAACGCGAAGACGATGGATATCGAGATCTGCAGGGAACTGGCGGAGAAGGAGGCGATGCGTTATTTCGTCCTCGCCGCCGGGGGAGTTCCGATCGCCGGGATGGCCTGCGCCGCGTTGGGCAAAACAATCTACGTGCACACCATGCTGGTGGCGCTGGAGTCGGAATTCAAGAATTTTAGCGTTGGCAAGGTCGTGCTCCAGAAGTCGATCAAGTGGGCCATCGAGAACGGCTACTCGACCCTCGACATGCTCCGGGGGACCGAGCCCTACAAATTCAACTTCGGGGGAATTGCCGCCGGGAATGTCCGCATCACCGGATACCGCAACCGGCTGACGAGTTCGCTGTGCCAGGTCGCCCGCTGGCTGGGGAAACCCGTATGAGAAAAGCGTTCCTGAGGATCGATGATTTCCCCTATTCGGGGGAAATGTATGCAAAATACGGCTGCTTCAATGATGCATGGATGCGCCGCCGTTTCATGGACGTGGCGGAGGCTTGCGAACGCTACGGCGTGGTTCCCGACATCATGGCGTCAAGTCATGCGATCGGCAGGGACGGCACGCTGGTTCGTTTCGACGACGTTATGCCTCGCACAATCAACGCCCTGCGCGAGTGTTCGGACAAAGGTCTCATCACAATCAACGCCCATGGCATGGTCCATCTCAACAAGGCAACCTATCTCGCCACGGGAAAAGTCGAACCCAGGGAATTCCTGGGGCTCAGCGAGGACGAAACACGCGAGCACATCACGCGCGACATCACGTTCATCCGCGAGGTGTTCGGGAAAACCCCCCTGGGTTTTGTTGCGCCAGCCTGGGGCTTCCATCCGGGCGTGACGAAAAAGGTGGCTTCGGACTACTTTCTATACATCGCCGATTCTTACGATCATTGGAAACAAGGCCAATGTTTGGATTTCGGGGTTATCGACCCGGACCATGGCTTTATCCATTTCCCGGAGACCTGGCGGTATGGCCGGTATCAGGATTGTCCCTCCATCGTCGATTACTGGGAAGGCGCGATGCGGGAATCCGCGTGCATCCACATGATGCAGCATGGGTATCGGATTCCCGGAACATGGAAACAGGGGCTGTCCCTCAATCCCGCCAGGGCCTTCAGCCATCTGATTTACGGAAACCTTTCGGGCATTTTCAAAGCCGCTTCGGCGGCGGGTGTTGAATGGGGAAACCTGGAAACCGAAGCATGCCTTATCAGGGAAACCTGCCGGATAGCCGGCTGAGTTGAGCGACACGATGCCATGACACTGCGATATTTACATCTTCCCCATCCAGGTCCGTGCGCGGCGCGTCATCGCGCCGGATTGCCTCCTGCGGGAGCCGCTCCGTCTGGGACGGGAGCCGTTCTGTTCCAGCTCGTTTTCGGGCTCCTGTGTTTGGTCGTGTTTCTGATCCCGCTCGAGGAGCTTCTTACGATCTCGGGAATCATGAGCGTTCCTTTCCTGATATCGGCTGCCGCCCTCGCCCTCGCCAGTGTCAATATGCTGACGCATCCGTTCGGGGCTGTCCGCCTGTCCCCGGTAATGATCCTGGCGGGGGGATTCATCCTGTGGTGCGTTGTTTCCCTGCTCTGGTCTTCCGATCCCGATAACACCGTCTCAACAGTGTTCACCTATCTCGGCCTGTTTCTCTTTGTCTGGATGATTCAGGCCTATGTTACGAATGGCCGCCAGCTGAGGCGACTGATGCAGGCGTACCTTGCGGGTTGTTTTGTCCCGCTTGCGTCTCTTTTTGTCGATTATGTGGTCAAAGGATCGGTCGCCGATCTGGGCGCCACACGGTTCAGCGGCAGCGGGCTGAACCCCAACCGGATGGCCCTGCTCCTCGCCATCGGCATTCTAATCGCTGTGTATTTGATCGGCACCGGGTCGACGAAACGGAATCTGGCCTACTGGATCTACATCCCCCTGGCTACCTTTGGCGGGGTCTTGACGGGATCCCGCGCGGGATCCATGGCCCTGGCCGTTTCCCTTGCTTTCGCGCTTTTCAGTCTCCGGACAAACGGATGGAAAGTCAAACTGGTCATGTTTGCCACGATCAGCCTGATGGCCGCCCTGATTCCCACGTTTGTCTCCGAGGAGATCCTCTTCCGGCTGACGGAGGGAAAGGACGCCGCGACATTGTCGATTCGACAGGATCAATGGATTGCCGGGCTGGAGTGCTGGAGTTGGCAGCCCTTCACGGGAGTCGGCGCCGGCAGCTTTGTTGCGGCCGTCACGGCCAAGGGAGGCCGCGACCTGGTGGCCCACAACACCTTTGTCCAGGTCCTGGTTGAAAACGGCCTGGTCGGCGCGGCCTTCATGCTGGCGATCTGGACGATCCTGATTCGTAAAGCCTTTACCCTGAGCCGCCGGGAAGCAACCCTGTGGCTGTCCGTTTCCGTGATCTGGACGATCGTTTCTCTTTCCAGCAGCCTCGAATACCACAAGGTCACCTGGCTCCTGTATGCGTTCATTTTGACATCGGCGACCGCAACCCGCCCCCCCCCCCCTCCCGCCGTTATGCCGGCGAACGGCTTATCGTTCCGGCGGGGTTCCAGAGGAGAGAGGCTTCCATGAAGATCCTCTGTCTGATCGATTCCCTGGGGCCCGGTGGAGCGCAGCGACAATTGGTCAAGCTGGCAACGGGCCTGAAACAGCGCGGACATGACGTGCGCTTCCTGGTTTATCATACGGACGCATTTTTCCTGCCATTCCTGGTGGCGGCGGGCATCGGGTGCGAGGTCATTCCGCCCTGCTCCTGGGGCCGGCGTTTTTTGGCGATCCGGACAATTCTTCGCCGCGGCTGGCAGGATGTCGTGCTGGCCTTTCTCGAGGCGTCTTGTATGTACGCCGAACTGTCGCGCCTGCCCCGGCAAGGCTGGGGCCTGGTGGCGGGCGAAAGGCTGGCGGACCCGGCCATGGGTTCGGGCCGGGCCCGCTGGTTACGGCACGGTCACAGGCTCGCGGACTCGGTGGTGACCAACTCGCACACCAACCGGCTCATGCTCAGCCACGGGTGGCCTTTTCTCAATCCGAAATTGACCACGATCTACAACACGGTGGACCTGTCGCAATTCAAACCCGATCCCGGCTTAGTCCAAGGAAGCAAACCCGAATTCCGCATTGTCGTGGCGGCCAGTTATCAGGAAAAGAAAAACATGGGCGGGGTCGCCAGCGCGCTGAAGTTGCTGCGAGCTGATCGCCGTTATGCTGGAGTCGTTGTCGACTGGTATGGCAGCGTGCCGGCCGACCCGGCCGCGTATAACCGGACGCTTGCCTTTATCGAAGAGAACGGACTGGCTGGCGTCTTGAACCTGAACCCATCGGTCACGGATCTCGCCCGCAAATTCGCAGCCGCGTCCGCGGTGGGCCTCTTCTCCTTTTTTGAAGGGTTGCCCAATGTGGTTTGCGAAGGGATGGCGTGCGGAAAACCGATCCTGCTAAGCCGCGTCTGCGATGCCGATAGCCTGGTACACGAAGGCCGCAATGGTTTCCTTTGCGATCCGGCATCTCCCGAGAGCATGGCGGCGGCCATCAGGAGACTGGCGGATCTCGATGCAGGCAGCTTGAGGAAGATGGGCGAGGAGTCACGGGGCATGGCGGAAGCCCTTTTCGATGAGACAACCGTTTTGAGCCGGTATGAGGCTGTCCTGCAGGCCGCTTCGCGTGGGGAAACCGCCCCCGCCGGGGTTGTGTGGCCTCCTGTCGCGCCAGACTCCGCCGTGCGGGATGCCCATGCCTGGACTGTTGACCGATGCAACGGGGGGATAAACGAATGACGAACGGTGCTAAACGGGTCCTGTTCGGTTTTCTGTACAGCTGCGCGAAATCGCTTCCGCCAAGCTATTTCCGGCCCTTTCCAGTCGGGGGATGGCTTCGCAGATGTTTTGCGGCCGGGATGCTTGAGTCCGTTGGAGAAGGAGCGAATATCGAAACAGGCGCCCATTTTTCGAACGGCGGTCTCGGCGTGCGTATCGGGGCCCGCTCGGGCGTTGGCATCCGCGCTCAGGTCTCCCCGTATGTCACCATCGGCGATAACGTCATGATGGGCCCCGATGTCCTGATCCTGACGCGCAACCATGCCTTCAGCCGGACCGACATTCCCATGATCGAACAGGGGTATGGCGAGTACCGCCCGGTTGTGATCGAGGATGATGTCTGGATCGGCGCGCGGGCCGTCATATTGCCGGGTGTCCGGATCGGGAAGGGAAGCCTCGTGGGCGCCGCCGCGGTTGTCACAAAACTCGTTCCTCCTTACAGCATCGTGGGCGGGAATCCGGCCCGCGTCATCCGAAGCAGGCTTGCGCCACATGATTAAGAAACTGGAGAGTACGGCGGTTCTGCTGGTGGGCGGCGGCCTTTCCGGCGGCGGGGCGGAGCGGCATTTCAACATGCTGGCCAGGGGGCTGTTCGACGGAAGCGCGGATGTTCTCCTGGTCACGAGACCTGGCGTTCCGTGTCACCGGGACGCGTGTTTCCCGCTGCGTGACGGAGCCTTGATTTCCCTGCGCGAAGCCCTCCGCCGGTGCCGGGAGAAACGATACGATGCCATTTTTGGTTTCGGCCGGTATCCAGCCTTCGCCGCCTTCGCCATCCGGTCCGCCTGCAGCCGGGCAACGCCACTCATTCTGATGGATGTTTCCGTTTTCCTGAAAGCGCACGCCGAGGACGCGCGCCGTTTCAAGGCGCTTCCCCGGACGGCCTGCCGCCTGGCCTATTCGCGGGCCGACCTGTTGCTGGCCAACTCGCAGAGCGGCGCGGACGATTTGAAAATCCTGACCGGAGGCCGGACCCCCGTGAGCCGGGTCCCCAACATCCTGGATCCCGCCTGGATCCGTTCGACCGTCACGGCCTCCGGGGTGACCCATGCTCCCGACGCACCCTACATCCTGTCGCTCGGCCGGCTGGTCCCGTCCAAGCGGCTCGATTCGGCTATTCATGGATTCGCCGGGATCAGCACCCGCATCCCCCACCGCCTCGTGATCGCGGGTGACGGCCCTGAAAAGGCGGCCCTCCAGTCCCTGGTCGAGCAGATGGGCCTGGGGCACCGGATCCTGTTTCCGGGCTGGATCGCCGAACCTCTTCCCTGGCTGGCCCGCGCCGATGTTCTTCTGCATACGTCCGCCGTGGAAGGGTTTCCAAATTCGGTGCTTGAAGCCATGGCGCTCGATGTTCCCGTCGTGTCCGCCAACTGGGGCGCTGACGCCGTGTCCCTTGCCGAAGCGGGGGCGCTGCGACTGGTGGAATCAAACAAACCCTGCTCCATCGGCCGGGCGTTGATGACGCTTTTGTCGGACACGGAAGGCCGGGCTGCGGTGGTGGAAACAGCCAGGCGGGAGTGCCGCAAACATATGATCCCGGACGCCATTGCCGCGTATGAAGCCGCCGTCGCCGACGGCATGTCGAGGACGCCATGATACCCGTTCCCACCCCGCTCACGCCGGTTTCCATCATTATCCCGTGCCGCAACGAACGCGAGCACATCCGGGGCTGTCTCGAGGATGTTTTCGCGCAGGAGGCGCCGGGGCTCGTGCTGGAGGTCATCGTGGCGGACGGCATGTCGAACGATGGTACACGCGACATCCTGGAAACCTTGTGCGCCCGATATCCCGCGTTATGCATCGTCGATAATCCCGCGAAGATCGCGTCAGCGGGCCTGAACGCGGCGATCCGCCAGGCGCGCGGCACGATCATCGTGCGCATGGACGCGCATACGCTCTACGCCCCGGATTATGTCCGCTCCTGCGTGGAGGTGCTGCGCGAAACGGGGGCCGACAACGTGGGCGGCGCCGCGCGAACCCGGGCAACCACCTATATGCAGCGGGCCATTGCCGCCGGTTATCACTCCCCGTTCTCGGTGGGCGGGGCCCGGTTCCACGACGAGACGTACGAAGGCTACCTGGACACGGTCACCTACGGCTGCTGGCCGAGAGCCGGGTTTGAAAGATTCGGGTATTTCGATGAAACCCTCGTCCGCAATCAGGATGACGAGCACAACCTGCGCATCAGCCGCGCGGGCGGGCGGATCTGGCAATCGGCCCGCATTAAAAGCTGGTATTCCCCCCGCGGGTCCCTGAGCGCCCTTTTCCGCCAGTATTACCAATACGGCTATTGGAAGGTGCGGGTCATCCGGAAACACCGCCTGCCCGCATCCCCGCGGCACGTTGTCCCGGCATTGTTCGTGGCCGGCCTCCTGGTCTGCCTGGCGGGGGCGCCTTTCCTGTGGCCCTTCAGATGGGCGGGCGCATTAGCCGCAGGATGTTACGGGGTCGCCCTGCTGGCGGCGTCGTTTCGGACAGCCGCCCTAGCCGGGTGGCGCATGCTCCCTGTCCTGCCCGTCGTCTTCGCGATGTTTCACTTCGGCTACGGGATCGGATTCCTGCACGGCGCTCTGGACGGCCTCATTCTCAAGCGCGGGCCTTGGGCGGGCGCCACGACGTTAACCCGCAACAGGCCTGCAACGGAAGGCAAATGCAGATGAACCTTTCTTCCCCCACCACGTCGGAGTGCGACCGTATTCGGGAGCGATATGAACGACGGAAGCGCGTTCCCGCAGACCGGTATTCGCCCCTCGCCCCGGATGTCATCCTGACGAAGCAGGAAAAATTCCGTGCGATGGTCCGGCTTTTCCGCCGGGCGGACATGCTTCCCGTGTACAACAAGAACGCGCTGGAAGTGGGTTGCGGCTCGGGCGCCAATCTGCGCCTGTTGCTCGACATGGGCTTCCTGCCCGGGAATCTCGCGGGGAACGATTTACTCGAGGAACGCTGTGTCCAGGCGCGGGCGAGTCTCCCCGCCGGTGTTCGAATCGTCGGCGGTGACGCGACAGAACTGTCGTTCCCGGATGGGGCGAGCGACATCGTCATCCAGTCGACCGTGTTTTCCTCGATCCTCGACGTGGCGTTCCGCAGAAAGCTCGCTGCCCGCATGTGGCGGCTGGTTCGGCCGGGCGGCGGCGTGCTCTGGTACGACTTCATGTATAACAACCCTCGCAACCCCGACGTCCGGGGGATTCCTTTCCGCGAAATCACCGAGCTGTTTCCCCAGGGTAAGATTTCGGGAGAACGCGTCACGCTCGCGCCTCCCCTGGCGCGCCGGGTCGCTCCGATCCACCCGGGACTATATGCGCTGCTGAACGCGGTTCCGCTGCTCAGGTCCCACTGGATTTGCTGGATACGGAAATGAAACGCACTTTTGACATCCTGGCCGCCCTGGCGGGGCTCGCGCTGCTGAGCCCGCTGTTCGTCCTGATTACGCTGGCGGTCTGGCTGGGATCGGGGTTCCCGGTGTTGTTCCGCCAGGCCCGCGTCGGGGCCGGAGGCCGCGCGTTCCGGCTCGTCAAGTTCAGGACCATGAGCGTGCTGAAGGGGGCGGAAAACGGCGCGTTCGATGCCGGGCGGACATCCCGCGTGACGGGAGTCGGCCGACTGCTTCGCGGGAGCAAACTGGACGAGCTGCCGCAGTTGTGGAATGTGCTCACGGGCGACATGTCGCTGGTGGGGCCGCGGCCCGAAGTCCGCCGCTGGGTGGACGCCTACCCGGAGCGCTGGGCGCGCGTGCTGACGGTTCGGCCGGGCATCACGGATCCCGCCTCCATCGTTTACCGGCACGAGGAAGCGGTGTTGGCCCGCTCCCCCGACCCCGAAGCGGCATACCGGCATGAGATTCTCCCCCACAAGCTCTCGCTCTACGAACGGTACGTCGACACCAGGACCTTTTTCGGCGACATCCTGATCCTGGTGAATACGCTCCGCGCGATCGCGACGCGCTAGACGATTCACCCCCACGACAAGAGAGACACATGCATACGATTCCCTTCTGTAAAGTCATCTGTGACGGCAAGGAACTGGAATACGTCCACGAGGTGCTGCAAAGCGGCTGGCTCACCACAGCCGGGAAATGCCTCGAGTTCGAACGGCGGTTTGCGGAAAAACTCGGCGTCTCGCATGCCCTTGCCGTCAACTCGGCCACCGCGGCCCTGCACCTGGCCTGCGAAGCGATCGGCCTCCGGCCCGGGGACCGGGTGCTGGTGCCGACCATGACCTTCACCGCGACAGCGGAAGTGCTGCGGTATCTGGATGCCGAGCCGGTTTTCCTGGATGTTGAATACGGGACCTGCCTCCTGACTCCGGCGATCGTGGAGGAGGCCCTGGGGCGGCATCCCGATGTCAAGGCCCTCCTGGTGGTTCATTTCGGGGGGCAGGCCGCCGACATGGAGCGGATCCTGGAGTTGTGCCGGGCCCGGGGCGTTCGGGTTATCGAAGATGCGGCCCATGCGTTTCCCGCCCGCCGGAACGGCCGGATGATCGGCGCCTTCGGCGATGCGACCTGCTTCAGCTTTTATGCAAACAAAACGATTACCACAGGCGAAGGCGGCATGCTGGCGACCAACGACGAGGCGATCTACAGGCGCGCCAAGATCATGCGCCTGCACGGGATCGACCGCGACATCTGGAACCGCTTCACGGACAAGGCGGCGGCCTGGGAATACGACGTCGTGGCCCCCGGGTTCAAATACAACCTTCCGGACGTGGCGGCCGCCATCGGGCTCGCGCAGCTGGAACGGGCGGATGCCTACAGGAGGGAGCGTCAGCGGTGCGCCGAGTATTATTTTGACCAACTCGCCGGGATACCCGGGCTCGACCTGCCCCTCTGCCATGGCCCGCGCGACGATCATGCCTGGCATCTCTTCTGGGTCGTTCTCAACGCGAAGAGCCCGCTCGCCCGAAACGCGTTCATCGAGCGGCTCAACGCGGCCGGCATCGGCACCTCGGTCCACTACAAGCCGCTGCACCGGATGACCTATTACCGGGAGCGCTACGGTCTGCTGCCGGCCGACTATCCCCGGGCCGAACGCCACTGGCAGGGAACGGTGTCGCTTCCGCTCTATCCCTCCCTGACAACGGACGATCTGGCCGCCGTCTGTGAGACCGTCCGGGGCCTGCTGACATGATTTTTAAAATCGAGATGACACGCCATTCACGCAAACCAAGGATGAAGCCATGCTGAACCAATTTCGGAACATGAATTTCTACTCGCTCCTCGCGCTGGACACGATCCTGCTGTCCGCCTCGCTGTTCATGGCCTATGCCCTGCGCTTCTCCTTCAGCATTCCCCCGGATGACTTCCGGAACCTGGTGGCCGTTCTCCCCCTGGTGCTGGCGGTGAAGACAGCCTGCCTGTTCCTGACCGGCTCCTACCGGGGCATGTGGCGCTACACCAGCTTGCCCGATCTGCTCCAGCTGGGGAAAGGCGCGCTTCTGGGGTCCCTGCTGATCATGGCCGGCCTGCTGCTCTTCACGCGGTTCGAGGGGTATCCCCGCAGCGTGTTCATGGCCGACGCCATCTTCACCATTTTCCTCTGTGGCGGGTTGCGAACCGGCATCCGGATGCTGTATGCGCGGAGATGGATGGTCTTTGGCGAAGCGGCCGGCGGGGATGCCGTCCGCGGTCCCCTGAAACGGCTCCTGATCGTGGGGGCCGGCGCGGCCGCGGGCGTGATCATCCGCGAGATTCAGGGAAATCCGCGCTCGCGCCTGCTGGCGGTCGCCTGCCTGGACGACGACAGGAACAATAATGGGCTTGCCCTGCTTGGCGTTCCCGTCTACGGGCCCATTTCGAAAATGACCGAGCTGGCCGCCTCGGTCAAGGCCGATGAGATTCTCATCGCCATGCCGTCCGTGACGGGAAGCCGCATGCGCGAGATCGTGGCGCTTTGCGGAACGGCCGGCGTCCCGTACAAGACCCTCCCCTCCATCAGCGCCCTTGTGGACGGGCAGGTGACGATCAACGACTTGCGGCCGGTCAATTTCGAAGATCTGCTGGGCCGGGCGGTCGTCACGCTCAACTCAGGCGAGATCGGGCGGTATCTGACCGACAAGGTGGTGGCCGTCACCGGGGCGGGCGGGTCGATCGGCTCCGAGCTGTGCCGTCAAATCGCGCGGTTCAGTCCCGCGGCCATGATCCTGATCGATTCGAACGAGTTCAACCTGTACCGCATCGAAATGGAGCTGCGCGCCCGGCCAGGCGCGTGCGAGCTCTTTCCCGTCATGGGCCGTGTTCAGGACCGCGCGCTGATGAGCCGCGTGCTGCACATGCACCGCCCGCAGGTGCTGTTCCACGCGGCGGCCTACAAGCATGTCCCGATGGTCGAGCTGAATCCATGGGAGGGCGTGAACAACAACATCCTGGGCAGCCAGGTGATGATGGACCTGGCCGAGGAAACCGGGGTGGAGCGGTTCGTCCAGGTGTCCACCGATAAGGCGGTGCGGCCCACCAACGTCATGGGCGCGACCAAGCGCATGGTCGAGATCCTGCTCCAGACGCGCAAGACTAAGGGCACGCGCTTCATGGCGGTCCGGTTCGGGAACGTGGTCGGGTCGTCCGGTTCGGTCATCCCGCTGTTCCAGAAGCAGATCCAGGAAGGCGGGCCGGTGACGGTGACCCACCCCGAGATGACGCGGTATTTCATGACGATTCCGGAAGCCAGCCAGCTGATCCTGCAGGCCGGGGCCATGGGCGAAGGGGGTGAAATCTTCATCCTGGAAATGGGGACGCCGGTCCGGATCGCGGACATGGCCCGCGATCTGATCCGGCTGTCCGGCAAGACGCCAGGGGACGACATCGAGATTGTTTACACAGGGTTGCGTCCGGGCGAAAAATTATACGAGGAACTGATTACGCACGGCGAGGGCATTGTCCCCACCCCTCACCAGAAGATCATGGTGCTCCGCCGCGACAGCGACCCCTTTTCGCAGGCGTTGCGGGAGTGGCAGGCGCGCGAGGGGCTCAAAGCCCTGATCCGGGCCGCCGATGCGTTTGATCCGGTGCTGATCCGGCAGACGTTGAAACGGCTGATTGCGGAATATGTGCCGTCCGACGCGGTCAGCGTGCTGTCCGACCCTGTGGCGTCCATCTCCGTTTTCCCGGTAAAGGCGTCTCACGGAAGGGAACGATCGGGGCAGCGGGCCGTTTCCGAGACAAACCCCCTCCCGGGCTTTCAGGGGTCCAGGGAAGGCCTATCGGGAATCCCGGCCTGACCGGAGCGTGAGGAAGCAGGTGCGCGCTGGCGTTGAGCAGAGGACAGTCGGTTTTATGAACCGCTGGTCGCGGTTCCATCGTTCGGGTGGGGCACGAACGGCGAATAGAACCTGAATTTGGATTTTCCGGTAGAGCCCGACACCAGGCCCCACTTTTGGGCATAAGCCAATAGATTGCGATCCGAGTGGGCATTCAATTTCAGACGCAAATTCCGGCGATGCGTGGCGACTGTATTCAAGGAGATGTTCAGGCGGGCGCTGATGTTTTCGTCTGTTTCTCCGCCCGATACCAGAATCAGAACGGATAGTTCCCGCGGAGTCAGGATTTTCTGAAAGGCATCCGGTTCGCTCAGTTGGGCGGCTTTCACCTGGTTGAAATTCTCGGCGTAGTATCGTTTGCCTGACGCGATTTGCCGGATGGCGACGTTCAGATTGTCGAGCGGACTCGATTTATCCACAAATCCATACAGGTGCAGGCGGGATACCTGATACACGCAAAACGGGTCGCAGTGCCCGGATAAGATCGCAATTTTTGTTTCAGGCGCTTCTTCCCGCAGGCTTTCCGCCACTTCGAACCCGCACATGTCGGGCATTTCAATATCCAGCAAGACGATATCGGGATGACATTTCCGGCACAGGGCGAGTCCCTCTTCCCCTGAAAAGGCGCTTCCCGTCACCGTCACTTCGGAAATTTTCGACATCCAGTCGACAAGCATGGAATTGACAACTTTTTCGTCCTCAATGATGACAAGCGTTTGT
>CAYZVY010000003.1:34867-49701 GCA_964481675.1 uncultured Verrucomicrobiota bacterium | reverse complement strand
CGGACACGCTGCCGTAATAACAGCCCTGCCCGCCCCACCAGGTCTCCGTGTCGGGTGTGAAATCCCCGAACTCGTCCGGCGCCCAGAAGCCCGACTCCACAAAGTTCTGGTGGCGCCGCTTGGTCGCCCGCGCCGAAGCGGCCGCGTTCGTGGCGTTGACATGGGCCGTGAACTGGGCCGGGCCGCGCCCCGCGATCAGCACCGCCCACAAGTTGTCGTGCACCGTGAAAGGCTCGCTCGTCTCGGCCAGCAGCCGGCCGTTTTCCGTGACCCGGCACCGGACGGCGTAGCCCCACTTCTTCTCGAACGCCGGCCCTTCGCATGTAAAGGCCTGCTCCGCCCCGCCGGCCAGCGTGACCGTACGCTGGTCCACGGGAATCGCGTCGTCCAGCTCGTGGACGAAACAGGTTTCAACGGCCAGGGTATGGGGCGTTGTTCCGACATTTTTCAGCACCACGTCGATCCGGGCCTTTTCGCCCGGCTTGTAGCGGATCTTGTCCGCCTCCAGGCGGGCGATGGCCACGTCGCCAAGCGGCTCGATCGCCACCTGGTCCACGGCCATCCACAGGAAGCGCAGGCTGCTCACCGGCTCCGACTCCAGCGGATCCCCCAGCACATCCAGGGCCCCCGCGCCCCCGGCCTCCTTGTCATCCAGGCCGGCCATCCCCGCCACGGTCGGCAGTTCGGACTTCTCGACCCGCAGCCGCACGCCGGCGCCGTCCTTCTTGAAACTCTCGCGCTTCCAAGCCAGGGAGACCGTGGCCACACCTTGGCGGGTGACCGTGAAGCGGCAGGGAATCTCCTGGTAGACGCCGGGGCGCTCGATCACGAGGATATCGAAGTCGCGCTTGCCAGCCCCGGCCCCGCCGACCGCCAGCGACCATTTCAGCGGCGCCGTATTGATCGTGTTGTTGGTGCTGAGCTTCAGGCGCAGCACGGCCTGGTAGATCCCGGGGCTCAACGGCGGCGTGGCCGCCTCGAAAACCCGGCCCGCCGGCTGGCCCATATCCGCCGCCAGGCAGCGTTTTTCCTTTGCCTGCGGATCGGCGGCGATGACGGCGTCCTTGATCCCCTTCCACAGGTCCGGGCGAAGGGCGGACTCGGCCCCGTGTGCAATGGAAACACCGAGTGCGCCGATGACGCAGCCCAGCCCCCATGACAACCCCCGATACATTCGTCCCATACTCGCCATTCACCCTCCCGCGCGGCTTATTCACGGACAGCGGACAAAGTAGCATGGCAGCACCCCTCCGGCCAATCCTTTCTGGAGACTAGGAGCCTATTCCCGCCGGATCAATATCCAGCATCGCCTTGTCTACCAGGTGCTGGATTCAATCAAAACCGTCAAAGTCCTTCGCATGTGGACGCATTACGAATAAAGCGGCGAACACTTCCGCCCCTAGGCTTTCCATACAACCAGTCCGCAGGGCGAACCAGTGAAGAACCCGAAAACCGCTAACGCCCGCGGCGCTACATCATCCGCTCGATGGAGGCCCGCTTGCCCTCGTAGGCCCGGCCCAGCCCGAGGGCGATCGCCTCGTCGCACAAGGCCAGGGCCTTCTCGAACTCCCCCTCGTCGATCGCCAGCCCGATCCCCCGCTCGAACAGGCGGATCGAAGGCGCATACGCGCGGAACCCCTGGGCCGTTTCCTCCCGCGCCACGGGCAGATACTCATGGGCCGTCTCCAAGGCGGAGCGGCAGGTTTCGAGATCGCCGCATTGGAAAGCGTCTTCCGCCAGCAGGTCGAAGAGGAAGAACTTCACCGCGTTGGGGATCGAGTTGGCCCGCCCGATGAAGTTCTGGAGGTACTTCTTTGCCTTTTCCGCCCCGCCAATCCGGGCCTCTTCGTGGCCGGAAAGAAGGTCGGCGAGTATCTCGGCGGGACTCTTGCGGATGGGATCTTTTCGATCGGACATGGGGAAGAGCGTACCAGAGAGCGCCATCAGACACAAGGGCTGCAACGCCGACGATCTTTCTCCACCCGTCGCACCTTCTTGCCGTCACGGGATGGAAGCTTGACAATATACAAGGATTGTATGTATCGTGATTGCTAACAGCGAGGGCAGCATGCAGACAACAACGGTGAATATCTCTTTTCAGGGGAGTCTTTTGTCGGAAATCGACCGGATTGCGCACGCAGAATCACGCTCGCGGTCTGAATTGCTCCGGGAAGCCGCCCGGCTCTACATTGACCGCAAACGCCGCTGGGACAACCTGTTCGCCTACGGCAGGGCCATTGCGACGCGCGGACAACTCACGGAACGGGATGTTGTGGCCGAGGTCCGGGCTCATCGTCATCAGAAGGCGACAAAGCGGTGAAAAGGCATCGGATCGTCCTCGACACCAATGTCCTGATATCCGCCATCCTTTTCAACGGCCCCCCGCGAACGATCCTCGAGCTACTCATAAACGGATCGATCTCTTGCTCCTTGTCCCTGGCTATCCTGGACGAGCTTCGCGACGTTCTCCAACGCCCCAAGTTCGGCTTCGCGCCCGAACAGGCGCTTCATGTCCTTGAGGAGTTGCACACGGTCTGCGACGTGATCAATCCGGCCAGCCGGATTGATCGCGTTACCGCAGACCCGGACGACAACATCATCCTGGAATGCGCCGTGGAATCCAAGGCCGACTATATCATTTCGGGGGACGGGCACCTGTTGGCGGTGATCACGTTCAGAGGCATTCCGATTGTTTCTCCGTCTGATTATCTCAAAATCGTGAACGAAACACTAAACGTGCCAACCAGAAAATCCAAGACCCGGCCTCGCCGGCCGTGATTTTCGCCACGCGAAGAGAAACATCCACCCCCTTCTCCGCCAGAATCGCAGTTGCAGTTGACACGAGTAAGGCGGACGGGTTAGGGTGACCATTTCATTGGGGAGAACGATCATGCGCAAAGTGCTTCTGGTAGCGGCGGCCATCCTGTCCGGAACGTGTGCCCTGGCGGCCGGGCCGCAGACCATCACCATCCGGGATTCGGCGGGCCTGGCGTGGTCCAACGAGCTGGTTCACACCGACCTGGCCTTCGAGCCGGGCACCTTCACCGGCCCGGCTGCGGCCCGCGTGACACCTTCCACCGGACAGCCCCTCCCCAGCCAGGTCAGCGACGTGGTCCGGTACGCCGACCAGTCCATCCGCTCCATGACCGTCTGGTTCATGGCCGATATCCAGCCGACCCAGGCCGTTTCCTATACGATCCAGCCCGGCCAGGCCTGCCCTTCGGGCAAGGGTGACGTCTCCGCCATCCAGGAGAAGACCGGCATCACGCTTGCCACCCCGACGGCCGGGGGGCGCATCGGCATCCGGCTTCCCGCCGGGCGGCAGGCGTTCGACTGGCCCGTCCCCGCCGCCGCCGTGCCCGGCCCCATCCAGGCCCTTCTCCTGCCCTCCGGCCGCGAAACCGGCTCGGGCCGCTGGGATGTGCCGTTCCGGGTGAAATCGATGGAAGCCGAACTCACGGCTTCCGGCCCCCTGTTCGCGGAGGCCCGCGTCACCTACACGTTTGACGTCGGCTTCTGGATCTTCACGGCGCGGGTCATCAAAGATCACCCCATGATCGTGATCGAGGAGGAACTGGACACGGGCGACAGCGGCCTGAGCGCGGACACGTTCGACCGGTTCTACACCCTGCGCCTGAACGGCGCCGGGTTCAAGCCCGGCGAGTTTTATTTCACGGGCCGCAGCGACCGTCCGGAGCTTCAGGGCATCCTGAAGGCCGTGGTGCCGGAAAAGTGGGCACAACTGGGTCAGGTGCAGGGCAACTGGTTCGACTCGGCCATCAACGGCTTCAACCTGACGTATGCCGAAGACCGGGTGGACTTCCACCTGACCGGCTATCCCTCAGTCATTCCGCGGGTCGGCTGTCTCGCCCGCCTGGTCGAACCCGGCCGCGATGCCGTGGGCTTCGCGTCCCTGAAGACAAGCACGTGGCGCAACCCGATGAGCCTCTGGTTCGCGGAGACCACCAACGGCGAATTCCAGGTGCGACTGCCCCTCCAGGCATTCAAAGTGGACTGGACCACCGACGGGTTCGGAAAGGGCAGCCCCAACTACACCGGCAAGACGCTGTACGTGCCCCCCACCCTGTCGAAGCGCTGCTACGGCATCATGCTCTCGCCGGCGGAAAACGAGGCCACCAACACCCTGGCCTCCCTCTTCGCGCAGGGCTCGAAGCTCGGCTCCTTCCCGCTCGACAAGGTCAAGGACTGGGTTCTCGAGTGGCCGGACCCGCTGGCCGGCGCGGCCTGGACCAACGGCCCGACCGCGGCTGCCACGAACCTGCTGCCCCTGATGCGCAACAAGATGGCCTTCTACAAGGCGCTCGGCCATTACGCCCAGTTCTCAATGGGCTTCCATTACCACTTCGCCAAGCGGCAGCATCCCGCCCTCCAGGCGGCCATCGACAATCCCGGCGCGCTTACCGCGGCCGAGCGCACGGAACTACGCCGCCTGTGCGCCTTCCTGGCTTACGACATGCATACCGACGACCGCTTCCCCTGGGGCACCGGGTTCCACCTCAACAACCCCAACATGTCCATGATGGCCATGGAGGCGCGGGCCAAGGCCTCCCTGCTGGTCAAGGACCACCCCCGGTTCAAGGCGTGGGGCGAGTGGACATCGGCCTTCCTCTCCGACTACAACAAGCGGTTCATCAAGGAGTCGGGCGCCACTTACGAGAACCCCCACTACTCGCTGGGCGTCACGTATGCGGACATCCTGGAGGTCAACCGGATCCTGATGGACGCGGGAATTCCCGACGCGCTCAACACGCCGCTGTTCGACCGCTCGACCCGGTTCATGATGGACTGGTTGACCCCGCCCGACCCCCGGTTCCTGGGCCATCGCGTCA
This sequence comes from uncultured Verrucomicrobiota bacterium, assembly GCA_964481675.1. Lineage (GTDB taxonomy): Bacteria > Verrucomicrobiota > Kiritimatiellia > CAIKKV01 > CAIKKV01 > CAIKKV01. The sequence continues at coordinate 44,851 of CAYZVY010000003.1, read as the reverse complement.
TCCTGCCGCTCGGGAACTGCTCCTACCAGTCCGTGCCGCCGTCCTTTGCCGCCCCGATCGTGGAGTACTACCACAAACGCGACCCCGAGCGGGCCGGCCAGCTCCAGTGGTTCGCCAACCAGACCCTTCCCACCAACCTGCAGGTGCACCTGGTCGCGGACAAGGTGCCGGACCTGAAGAGCGTCTATTACCCCGACTACGGCGTCTCCTTCCGCCACGGTTTCGGCACGCCCTACGAGACGCTGTTCCTTCTCTTCGCGGGCACCTGCGACGGCCACTACGAGTGGGAGACGGACCAGATGACCTACACGTATTACGCCAAGGGGCAGCCCATCAACCTGCACTTCGGAAACGGCTACATGCCCATGTTCTGCCGGCCCTGGCTGCGCAACCGGGTGTCGTTCGACCACAAGCTCGAGATCAGCGAGCGCAACATCACCCGCGTGGAGGCCACGGCATTCAACCCCGAAACCGAATACGCGCGGGCCATGCGGCAGGTCGACCAGGTGCGCGCCATCCGCGGCGAAGTTCCCTTCCTCGACAAGAACAACAAATGGACGGAGGATGAGAGCCGGAACTGGGGCGCGGCCGCCGTCACGGGCACCAACATCCAGCCGATCCCCCCCACGATCTGGTACCGGCAGACCCTGTTCCTGAAGGATCCCGATCCGAAAGGTCCGAACTACTTCGTCCTGCGCGACTCCTTCAGCGGCACGCCCACCCTCCCCACGGACCTGAGCTTCTGGTTCCTGGCCAACTCGATGCAACAGGCGGGCAACGTGTTCCATTTCGACGGGCAGTGCAAGGTGGACATGGACGTCTTCCTCAACACGCCCGAAACCTGCGTGCCGGAGACCAACCGCTACAGCCACGCGCAGACGCCCTACGGCCGACTGGTCGGCTTCGATCCGGCCTTCCACCCGGACGGCAAGCTGCAGGAGACGCAGCTGATGCTCCGCTTCCGGCAGCCGCCCGCCAAGGGCTACCTGGTGGTGCTCTACCCCCGCCTCAAGGAGGGCGATCCGGCCGCATCCTTCACACGCCTGTCGGACAGCGCGGTGAAGGTGGAGACGCCGCTCTCCACCGACTACGCCTTCCTGAACGCGTTCCCCTCGACCTTCAAGGATGACCGGGTCCAGTTTGACGGGCTGGCGGCCAGCGTGCGCTTTTTCAAGGACGGGCGGATCGCCGTGGCGAACAGCGAGGGCAAGGCGACCGTGACGGTGGGCGGGAAAACGATCGTGGGCGACGGGCCGTTCGTCGTGACCCTGGCCGGCGGTAACGCGGTCAAGAAAACCTATGCGCCCAACGCAACCGTGGAAATCCGCTAACAGGGCACCGGCACCATGATGACTCGCTTTGCACGCACCCTTGTCCGTTGCGGCTTGCTCCTGACCGTGTCCTCCTGGGCGGCCGCCGAACCGCTGCCGCCCCTGCCCGACGTCTCGGGCGAGGTGGTGATCCCCGCCCAGGACACGGCCGGCCAGACCGGGCGCACCGTGAAGGTCTATATCCGCTACCCGGGCGGCCGCCTCAACTCGGTCAAGCGCTCCACCGGCCTCATGCTCGCGCTCCACAACTGGGGCGGCACGGGCTTTGGCGGCGCGCCCGACGGGGGGACTCTGGCCCGGCGCTATGACGTCGTGGCCATCGGCGTCGACTACTTCCAGAGCGGCGACAAGCCGACCGATCCCCTGCCCTATGACTTCGGCTGCTACCAGGCCTGCGACGCCCTGCGCGCGCTCCAGTACGTCTTCCAGGGCCTGGCCAACCGGCGGATCGGCTTCGACCGCACGCGAATCTACACGACCGGCGGCTCCGGCGGGGGCAACGTGAGCCTGATGGCCGCCAAATTCGCGCCGCACACCTTCGCGGCCGTGGTCGACCTCTCCGGCATGGCCAGCCTCACCGACGACATCGCCTACAATCTCCCGGGAGGATCCGGACTCAACGCCCGCTACACCCGTGACAGCAACTCGCCCGCCTTCCTCTCGCTCGGCATGCAGGAACTGCGCGATCCGGGCAAAACGAACCACCTGGCCCTTCCGGCCGCCCGTGAAAACAGGGCCACGTTCGTGTCCATCCACGGCAAAGATGACGGCTCCTGCCTCTGGGCGGACAAGGAACGCGTGGTCGCGGCCATGAAAAGCGCCGGCCTTGACGCGACCCTGCTCTCCATCGGCAAGGCGGATGTCAACGGCACCAACATCCTGAACAGCGGCCATTCCATCGGCAACCGCACGGAACTGGTGGAGCTGTTCGCCGGGAAATACCTGACGCCCGGCAGCCCCGACCTGCGCACGCTCAAGGGGCCGACCGATTTCGAGCGCAAGACAGTCCTGACCTTTCCACTCTCCGACGGCGCCTGCGTCATCTCCTATGCCAGGGGCTGGCCGGAACTGACCTTCACAAAATGAAAGGCCTGACATGTTATCCCGTCAACAACAATCCCGGGGCTTGGTCTTCGTCCTGGCGGCAGCCGGCATGCTGGCCGCCACGAGCTGCTCTTCGGACAATCCAACTCCACCCGTTAAACGCGAGGCACCCATGATCACCATCAGCACGTTCGAGGCCGACATCACCCCGCCCGTCGGGTTTCCGCTCTGCGCCGGCTGGTATGCGCCGGCACACGCCATCACCGACCGCCTGACCGCGCGCGGCATCGTGCTGACAGGCGCCGAAAAGCCGGTCGTACTCTGCGCGCTGGACTGGGCCGAGCTCAGCAACCGCGAGCACCTGCGCTGGCGCGAGGCGCTCGCGGCCGCGGCCGGCACGGAGCCGGACCGGGTGGCCGTGCAATGCACCCACTCCCACAGCTCGCCGTGGCCCGACCGCGAGGCGCAGAACCTGCTGGATGCGGCCGGCTTCACCAACGTCATCATGGTCGGCGCCTGGGCCGAAGAGACGCGGGACAACGTCGCCGCAGCCCTGAAGGCCGGCCTGGCAAAGGCCCGGCCCTGCACGGCCATCGGCACGGGCCAGGCGCGCGTGGACCAGGTCGCCTCCAGCCGCCGGATCATGGGCCCCGACGGCAAGGTCAAGGCCGTCCGCTGGACCAAGACCCGGGATCCGGCGGTCCGCGCGGAACCGGAGGGCGACATCGATCCGTTCCTCAAAACGATCTCGTTCTGGAACGGCGAAACGAAGCTGGCGGTTCTTCACTATTACGCGGTTCATCCGACCAGCTACGACGGCGACGGCACCATCACCCCGGAGTTCGTGGGACTGGCCCGCAACCGGCGCCAGCAGGAGGACGGGAACGTGCCCCGCCTCTATTTCACCGGCTGCGGCGGCAACGTCACGGCCGGCAAGTACAACGACGGCAACCCGACCAACCGGCCGGTCCTGACCGAACGGATGTACCGCGCCATGGTCGAGTCGGAAGCCGCGATGCGGAAGACGCCGCTGGCAACGTGGGCCTGGCGGGTTGAGCCGGTCGTCCTGCCGCCCAAGGAGGGCATGAACGAAGCCGCCCTGCAGGCGCTGATGAAGGCGCCGGACAGCGCCGCCAGCACCCGCAGCCGGGCCGCCATCATGCTCGCCTATCTGCGGCGCCAGGAGCTGCCGATCCCGGTGACCGCGCTGCACCTGGGCGGCGGCGCGTGCATCGTGAACCTGCCCGGCGAGACGTTCATCGAATACCAGTTCGCGGCGCAGGCGGAACGGCCGGACGCCTTCGTGGCGGTCGCCGGCTACGGGGATCTGGGGCCGGGCTACATCACGCTCGAGCGATCGTTCGCCGAAGGCGGCTACGAGCCCACCGACTCGTTCGTCTCCGGCAAATCCGAAGCCATCCTCCGCGACGCCATCCACAAATTGCTGACCGCGAAAAAGCCCTGAAAAAGGGACAATCGCCGACGGCTAGATGCTCTTCATCCGCCAGGCATTCAAGGCGAGCAGCTCCGCATCCTGCCCCTGCGCCAGCAGCGAGACGCCCAGGCTGTCCTCGCGGCCGGGGTACACGCGCACGGCCGCGCACTGCCGGCCATTGACAAACACCTCGAGCACGCTTTTGTCGATGAAGACACGCAGCTTCAGATTCTCGCCGGGGGGCAGGTAGAACGGCGCCGTCTCCGGGGCCCGGGACAGGACGTCCGGCAATTGCGAGGAGCGGGACGTGTCGATGGAAATGAGGCTGTCGATGGCATTCTGGTCCCAGAAGCCTCCGACAGCGCGCTGCCAGTTGCGGCAGCCGCGCTGCTTGAAGAAACAGATGCGGGTGAATTCCTCCCTGTCCGGCGAGCGCAGCACGTCCAGTTCAATCATCGGCGCGTTTTTGGGATCGATTTCGGCGACGATCTCGATGGCGTTGCCTCGAATTGATTCCAGGACGACTTCCCGGTTGGCGGGCAGTGTCTGCCGCGGGGTTTGCCGATGGTCACCCCGGAGCGATTCGATGTCGCCGGCCGGTTCGACTCCCAGATCGTCTTTTCCCATGAGCGTCAGCCGCCGGGGCAGGCTCATGATCTGGTCCCAGCCCGGGGTGGGCTTGGCCGTGTTGATGTTGAAGATCGCGATCACGCCGCCCTTTCCATCGGGCGTGGCGGAGGGGGCGTGCACGCCGCCGGGGTAAAAGCTGCCGAACGTGAACGAGCCGCCGGCCGTGGCGATGAAGGTGTCGCGCCGCGTGTCATAATCGCCCAGGATATACTTCCCGCCGCTGCGATGACTGTAATGCAGCAGGATATGGCGGTCGCCGATCGGCCAGAAATAGGGGCAGCCGCCGTCGTCGCCGATTTCGCCGAAGAGATCGCCTTCGATAAAGGAGTGCATATACTCCCAGGACGTGAGATCCCGGGAACGGAAGAGGAACTCCGCCCGCGTGCGCTTCCCGCTGGGCGCGTGCGGCAGGATCCCGCCGGAGAGCGAATAGTAAAAGCCCTCTTTCTTCCAGATGCAGGGGTCATACATGAAATTCATCGCGCCGGCAGGAGGCGGATTGCCCCCCAGGCCGGGAGTGACCTCCTTGCCGGTGATCGTGTTCCACATTCCGCAAGGCTCCGGGATGACGGCCTTGCCCGTGAGCTTTTCCCAATTCAGCAGCATCGGATCCCGGGCGATGGCGACCATGTTGCCCGCGCCCACGCCATGGTAAATGGCGATCACGCGATCGGCCTCGACGAGCGTTGAACCCGAAAAACTCATGCGCTCGGGGTTGGGATGTATTGCATGGGGCAGGTCACGCCAGTGAATCAGGTCGGCGCTGATCGCATGGCCCCAATGCGGCCTTGAAGGCTCCTCCGGAGGATTGGTCTGATAAAAGAGATGCCAGTTCCCCTGCCAGAAGCAGAGACCGTTGGGATCATTCAAGCCGCTTTCCGGACTGACAAAGTGATAGAGCGGACGATACGGATCAAGGGCCAGCCGCTGTCGCGACTGCCGGAAGCGCTCCAGCATGGGGTTGGCCGCCAGTTGCGCCTGCTGCTCGGCCCAAGTCCCGGCAAACGTGAACCGCGCAACGCGTGACGCGTTATCCGGTTTGGGTGTTTCGCTCATGCGGTCCGATCTCTTTTACAAACCCCGGCCTCAACAATAAGCCGGTACACCCGCGTCAACGCCCGTCTGTCTTGACGGCGGCGGATCCCTCATCAACCGGCGGGGAATCATTCCGCCCCGGCATCCATTTCACCTGGTCCACGTACGCCGTCCCCGGAATGAGCCGGGATTCGCCCGTCAAGATCCAGCGGACCGTATGCGCCCCATCCCCGAGGGCGACCGATTCATGCGTCCACGCAAAGCCGGGGCCCCGCGTCCGCAAAACCCGGCCGTCCACGACAAACAGGCAGGCGTCCAGCCCCGCTCCCCGGACGAGCCAGTCGAACTCCAGCATGCCGGGCCCTTCCACCTCCGTCTGGAGCCAGGACGCCCGCTCCGGGTCCCCCTGGCCGCTGACCGCCGCATCCAGGCCGTCCGCGGTCACGAACGCCTGCCTCGCCCACGGCAAGCGGGTGGAGGTTGACCAGGGCAGCCCTTCGGCCTCGAGCGCCTCCGCCAGCCCGGCTATCCGAATGGACATGGTCTCCGCAGCCGGCCTGACGCCCTTGCTGTTGGCCAGGATTGTAATAGTTGCCTTATTGGGAACAGCGAGCGTCGCATTGACCGGATTCCGGAGCAGAATCTGGAACGTCTCGTTCCCTTCCGTTTTGCGGTCAGCCGGGATGACGAGTTTCAGCACCTTGGCCGCGGTCTGCCCGTTGGTCCAGGTCAGCGTCCCGCTCGCAACAACATAATCCTGCCCCGCAAGCGCCGTTTTCGGTTTCAGCACATACGTCACCGACACGGTTCCGTTCGATCCGTTAATCCGCCTGACCAGGACCTTCCGCTTAACTCCCTCCTGGGCCGTATACGCGCTGGCGTTCAAGCAGATCTGGCCCGGTTGCGGAGCTTGCACGCCCGTCCCCGAGGCCACGATCGTGTTCCCGCCCGCCGTCTTGTCCGACCGCACCGTCACCGTTCCGCCGTAGGCCTGCAGGGCAACAGGGCTGAACGTCACCGGCACCGCATGGCTGCCGCCCGCCGCAATCGTCCCGTTCCAAGCTCCGCTGAACCCGGCCGGACAGGTGATTCCCGTCACCGTCAACGCCATGTTGCCGCTGTTGGTGATTGTCAGGTCACGCATCGCCGTCTGCCCAACCGTCACATTCCCGAACGCCAGGCTGCCCGACACCCCGATGACCCTGGCAGCCTCGGCAAACAGCGGATACGTCACGCCTTCCGTGATGCGCCACACGTTGGTGAAATCCCATCCGGCAAAAGTCGCCCGCTGCTTCATCTCCGCCGTACCCTTGCCCACGCCGCCTGCTGAAAGCGCCTGCCCGGTGGTGTTCGTGTCCCAGTAGGAACGGTCCACCGTGCCCCCGCCCGACCCAACCAAGCCGCGTGGATACCAGGTCGCGGTCACCGGCCCCGCCGCATAGCAATCGCTCAGAATGCCGTAGTTATTCCCCACCAGGCCGCCCATGGTATCAAACCCCTTCACCGCCCCCGTCGCATAACACGCGCTCACCAGGCCGTCGTTCGACCCCACCAGGCCGCCCGACCGGGCGCCTCCCATCACGGCGCCCGCCGCGTAGCTCCGGTCCACCGCGCCGGAATTCTCTCCCACCAGGCCGCCCGCGTAGTTATTCGCCTTCACAACGCCCGTGGCGTGGCAGACGCTCACAGTCCCGACACTCTGATTGAGTCCCACGAGGCCGCCCACGTCGTACGTCCCCGTCACGGCTGTCGCCGCGTGACACCCGCTCACCGTGCCGCGATTCCACCCCACCAGGGCGCCCGTATAGCCTCCCCCCGTCACCGATCCCCCGGCCAGGCCGAGATTTTTCACCACTCCACTACTTTCGACATAGCCAAAGAGGCCCACCTCGTCCTGGTCGGGCCGGTTGATCGTCAGTTGGCTGATCGATTTCCCATTGCCGTCGAAGATGCCCATGAACCCGACGTCATAACCGACGCCAATGAGTGCAAGGCCGGCCCCGTTGTTCCAGAACGCGGCGGCCGAGGCATCGATGTCATTCTGCATGAGATAATACTTGCCGCTGGAAGAATCAACCGTCTCCCCCACCCACACCAGATGCGCGAGCTGGCTGATCTGATACGGGTCCGCCTCCGTCCCCTCACCGGCCGGCGTCTGAGCGGCAACCCCGAAGCTCGGGTAGCTCACCCCCTCGGCCAGGCGCCACACAGTCGTAAAATCCCACCCCGCGAAAGTCGCCTGCTGCTTCATTTCTTCCGTGGTCCTGCCCAGCCCGCCGGCCGACCCCTCCTGGCCCGAGGTGATCGTGTCCCAGTAGGAATCGTTCACCTGCGAATCGTTGTATCCCGCGAGACCTCCTACACCCGACGACCCCGTCACCCACCCCGTCGCGTAGGCGTTGTCCACACGGCCCCCATTGCTGTTCGCCCCCACCAATCCCCCCACATAGGTAGTCCCGGTCACGCTTCCGCGCGCATAGCAATTAATCACCGTACCGTCGCCCTGGTCGTTCCCCCCCACAAGGCCGCCCACATAGGTACCGCTCCCGTTCACGGCTCCCGTGGCGAAGCAGTTGCTCAGGGTCCCGTATTGGTTCAAACCCACCAGTCCCCCCACGCTGTTGGCCCCTGTCACCGGTTTCGCCGCATGGCAACCCCGGATCGTCCCGGCGTTGTACCCCGCCAGGGCGCCCACATACGAAGCCCCGACAACCTCACCCGCCGAAAGACCCAGGTTTTTCACCACGCTTCCGCTGCCGGCAAACCCAATCAGTCCCGCGAAATTCTGGCCGGGCCGGCGGATCGTCAGGCTGCGGATCACGTTTCCCTTCCCGTCGAAGGTCCCCAGAAACGGCGTCCCATCGGAGCCGATAGGCGCAAACCCGGCTCCGCTGTTCCAGTTCGTGGTGTCGGCCGCGTCCATATCGTTCTGCAACTCATAATACGCGCCGCCCGAGGCCCCCACCGTATCGCCCATCCACACCAGATGGCCCAACTGGCTGATCCGGTACGGGGACTCCGCCGTGCCCGCTCCCGGCGGCGTTACCGGGTCGGACTCGTTCCAGATCGTGCAGGCGCCGCCTCCGCTGAGACAGGAGTTCCCGCTGGCATACCGGGCTTTAACCCAGTAGAACCCGGGATTTGAAGCGGAGCCGATATCGTCAACCAGGCTGGTGTCGGCGGTTTGCGCAATCGGAACGGCCTGCGCCAGGCTGGACGTCGCGCTGCGCCAGACTTCGTAGCCCGTGGCGTTCGCGAGGCTTGACCAGGTGATGGTGACCTGGCGGGACGTCGCCCCTTTTCCAGCGGCCACATGCGCCGGCGCCAGGAGGGGCGTGCGGCCCGTGTTGCGCGCATCGCCGCGGAACTTGGGCCAGGGGCTGTTGGCCAGCCCTCCGCCCGTTCCGGCAAACGCATACACCCTGCCGTCGCGGGTCCCCACATAGACGGTCCCGTCGGCCGCCAGCGCCGAACCGGAATAGATCCAGCCGCCCACGTTATACACCAGCGCCGTGGAGCCATTGGGGTTGAAGGCATAGAAGCGGTCGCCGTTGGAGCCGATGTACAGGGTGCCGTCCGCGCCGAGCGTGGGCGACGCCAGCAGATAAAATGATGAAACGGGAACAGACCAGACATGCTGGGTCGTGCCGTCCGGATTGAACGCAAAAACCGCGCCATCGGCCCGGCCGATGTAAATCGAGCCGTTCGTCCCGATGACGGGCGAGGAGACAAACCCGCCGCCGGCGGTCCAGACATGCCCGGTCGTGCCGTCCTGGTTGAACGCGTACAACTTCCCGTTCGTGCCGGCACCGGGGTCCACGCACGCCACATACACCACGCCGTCCGACCCGATGGCCGGCGAGGAATAAAACACGTTCCCGGCCACCTGCCAGACATGCTGGGTCGTGCCGTCCGGGTTGAAGGCGTAAAGCGCGTGGGCGCCCGAGCCGAGGCCCACGGTGTGGGCGCCGACATAAATCGTGCCGTCGCCGCCGATAGCCGGGGACGAATCGATGCCGCCCGAGGTTTCCCAGACATGCTGGGTTGTGCCGTCGGGATTGAAGGCGTAGAAATGGCCGTCATAGGAGCCGGCATAAATCGTCCCGTCCAGGCCGATGGCCGGCGATGAGTAGACCTCGCCCCCCGTCTGCCAGACATGCTGGGTGGTGCCGTCCGGATTAAACGCGTAGAGATTGCCGTCCTCGGAGCCGCAGTAAATGGTGCCGTCCGCACCCAGGGCGGGCGAGCCCTGCACAATCCCCTGCGTCTGCCAGAACCGACTGGTCGTGCCATTCGCGTTGAACGCCCAAAGCCGGTTGTCTTTGGACCCAATATAGAAAACGCCGTTGGTGTCCAGCGCGACGGTCGAGTAATCGATCTGGCCGCCGGTGGCCCAGATATGATTGGTTGCGCCCGGAACCGCCGTGGCCGCCATCGGATGGGTGATGCAACCCAGCGCGAACAGAAAACCCGGTATCCACCCAAGCCGCCTTCTGGAATTGTCCTGGT
>CAYZVY010000003.1:25359-34767 GCA_964481675.1 uncultured Verrucomicrobiota bacterium | reverse complement strand
GTGATGCCAACCATGCTTGCCGCCGTGCGAAAAGCCGTCCCGTTCCTGGACGACATGCGGTCCTACCGTGCGTCCACCTTCCGCAGCGACCTGATCGCCGCGATCACGGTGGCCATCGTGGTCCTGCCGCAGTCCATGGCCTATGCCATGATCGCCGGAGTGGACCCGATCTACGGCCTCTACACCGCCATCGTCACGGCCATCGTGGGATCGTTTTTCGGCAGCTCCAACCACCTGATCACCGGGCCGACCAACGCGCTGGCCCTCATGATCGCCGGCGCCATGAAGGACCATCTCGGCTCGGCGGATTTCTATCCCCTGCTTTTCCTCCTGACCTTCCTCGTCGGCGCCATCCAGATCGGGATGGGGCTGCTGAAGGTCGGCAAGATCGTCAACCTCGTCTCGCATTCAGTCATCGTCGGCTTCACGGCCGGGGCCGGCATCATCATCGGCCTGGGGCAGCTGAACGAGGTGCTCGGCATCGGGCTGCCGAAGGGCTATCACCCGCTCTACGAAAAGGTGCTCCTCACGCTCGGGTCTCTCGACCGGACGAACCTTTACGCGCTGGGCATCGCCGCGATGACGGTGATCCTCATGCTCGGCCTGAAGAAAATCAACCGTCGCATCCCGGGCGCGCTGCTGGCGCTGGTGCTGAGCGGGCTGCTGGCCAAGTTCATGGGAGCCGGGGACAGGGGCGTCAAACTGGTCGGCCTCATTCCGGACCACCTCCCGACCCTGGCGATGGTCCATTTCGACTTCGCCGCGGTGACGCACCTGTTCGGGGCGGCCATCGCCATTGCCATCGTCGGCCTGGTGGAGGCGATCGCGATCGCCAAGTCCATTTCCCTCTCCTCGGAGCAGCGGATCGAGCCCACCCGGGAATTCATCGGCCAGGGCCTGGCGAATGTGGCCGGCTCCTTCTTCGGGTGCTTCCCCGCCTCGGGCTCCTTCACCCGCTCGGCCATCAACTACAGCACCGGAGCCCAAAGCAGGATGGCCGGCATCCTGTCCGGCGTTCTCGTGGCCATCACGCTGGTCGGCCTGGTCGCCTATGCGCAGTATATCCCCATGGCGAGCCTGGCGGGCGTGATCGTCCTCGTCGCCTACAGCATGGTGGACCAGCATGCCATCCGCCGGATCGTGAACGCCAGCCGGAACGACCTGTGGGTGATGCTGATCACCGCCGGGGCGACGGTGGTCATGCCCGACCTCGAACGGGCCATCCTGACCGGCATCACCGTCTCCGTGCTGGTCCATGTCTGGAACACCGGGGAAATCCGGGTCAAGCTGCTCAAGCCGCATGGCGCGTCCTTCCGCGAATACGACCTGGAGCCAGGCGCGCAGGCGCACGGGACCTCGGACATCGCCATCGTCCACCTCGACGGCGACCTCTTTTTCGGCTCGGCGAGCGACCTGCAGGACAAGTTGCGGCAGGTCGCCGACCACACCGCGGCGAGGGTCTTCATCCTCCGGCTCAAGCGGGTGAATGTGGTGGACGTCTCGGCTTTCGAGATCGTTGAGAGCTTCATCGAGAAGACGCTGGCCCGGAACGGGCATGTGATCCTGTGCGGCGTCAGTCCCGCCATGGGGCGGTTCGTGCGCCGGATCGGCCTGGCCCGGCTGATCGGCGAGGAGAACATCTTCCCCGAAGAAGGCACGATCTACTCCTCCACCAACAAGGCCTACGAAAGGGCCGAGCACCTGCTCGCCGTCCAGGCCGGGCCCGGCGCCTTGCCGGCCGGATCCGCAAACACGACAGGCTCCAATAACCCCCCTATGCAATAAGACTCGACTGGAACGCCTCGCCCGCATACTATTGCCATCAGCTTGGACGGTAATCCCCCCCATGCTTCTCACCGCCTGAAACCGGACCGTGCACATCGTTTGACCAAGGAGCCGACATGGCCATTCAATACGATGGAAACCAGAATCCATGGCTCGAGCCCCGGCACGTCAACCTGCTTGAACTGGCAGGCGACATTGAAGAACGGGGCCTGAGCGGCATCCTGCAAAAATTCCCCCTGTCCTCGGCCGAATGGGCCGAATGCGCGCAGGAACTGGCGGTCCAATACAAAAAGAACGCGTCGTTGACGGCGCATCACGACATTATCGCCGCCTCGGTGAACAGGGCTCTTGCCGGGCACGCCCTGTATTTCCCCCCTTGCGGCACGGCAGGCGAACTCCACGAAGTCAACAAGCTGATGAGCCTCCCCTCGCCGGACATGGCCGCGGTCCAGAGAATCATCTTTGCCCTGGTCATGAATCCCCGGATACGGGCCTGCCAGCTCGCCGAGCTGTTCCTGAAGCTTGCCCCTTTCGATGAATTCGCCTACCTGATTGACGCCGCCACGCTGAGCTTTTATCGCGGGAATTTCCCGGCGGCCTTTATGACCATCATCCCGGTTGTCGAAGGGCTGCTGCTCCGCTGGCAAGGGTATCCCGTCCCCATCGGGGAAAAGCCCTCCTTCGCGACCACCCTGGCGTTTGTGCGGGATCTGGCGGCACGTCAGCCGGCGCCATTGCTCCCGCTTTTTTACGACTCCTGGATCGTTGCCGCGGACACCATTCTTCGCGACCACCTGTCCCGCCACTTCGAAAACGAACCCTCCCGGAACCACTTCAACCGGCACCTGGCCTTTCCCCGGCTGGAAGACCAGCACTTTGAAACCCAACAGAATGTCACGCGGGTCTTCCTTCTTGTGGATCTTCTCTCGGAAATCTTCCTGTGCGAAAAGCGCATCAACGATCCGCGGCGGGAGAGGGACGCCACCGCGGAATCGCCCCATTGCCTGGCCTACGTGTCTGCCTTGCGCTCCCAGGCCTGTCCGGATAACCCGGAGAAAATCCTGCTCAGGACTCATCCCCGATGCCAATAGCGCCCCGCCAGGACGGCGACCGGGCTTGCCACACCCTCGGGCGCGTCGTTGCGGTGCTGCTCGGGGTGATGCTGGCCGCGCCGGGACTCGCAACCGCGCAGGAAGCGGCCCTGCTGGCGCGGGTCGACGTCGTGCCTCCCGTGACCGGTCTCAGCCTACCCGCCTACGCGCACCTCAGCGACGCCTCGGGCGCCGAATATGTGCTCGTGGTGGCCTCCGAAACCCAGCTGCGCCGCCAAGGGTGGAACTACGCGGCGCTCGAGCCGGCAGCGGCCCCGGCGGAGTATCTTGTGGCCCGCCCCGTCCGGACAGGCGCGCGCGCCGCCGCGGCACACCGTTTCCGGGTTGTCTACGACGATGGCGCGCAATGGATCGTCCGCGCCACGGCGGACGATGCCGACGCGCTGGGCGCCCTGGGCTTCGCGCTGCAACGCCTGCCGGCGGAGCCCATCGTGTGGACGCTCCCCAAGGTCGCCCCGGCCGGAAAGCAGGCGACGCAGGAACTCACCGGAATAGCCGCCTACGACCCGCGCGTGGCCTCCATCCTGGACCATGTCCGGACCGGCCGCCTGATGACACTCCTGAAGCGGCTGACGGGCGATGAGCCGGCCATCGCCGCCGGCGACCTGTATGCGATCCTGACCCGCTACACGGGGAACGGCACACCTACACCCATCGGCAAGGCCACCCAGGCCGCCTATGACCACTTCGAGGCGCTGGGACTGGCCCCCGCTTTCCACACCTGGAGCTATAGCCGGACCGGCCGCAACGTCGTGGGCACGCAGCCGGGGGCGATCCGGTCAAACGAGATCGTGATCGTGCTGGCCCACCTCGACAACATGCCCTTCAGCGGTCGTGCCCCGGGGGCGGACGACAACGGCAGCGGCTCGGCCGCCCTGCTCCTGGCCGCGGAACTCCTGCGCCCCTTCCAGTTCGACCGCACGCTGCGCTATCTGCTCGTGACCGGCGAGGAGCAGGGCCTGCTGGGCAGCGCCGTCTATGCCCAGGAGGCCCTCGCGGCAGGCGACAACATCGTGGCCGTCTACAACATGGACATGATCGCGTGGGACGGCACGGCCCCGCCCAACCTCCAGCTCCACATCCGGACCCCTTCCGACCCGGCCGGCTATGCGCTGGACCTGGCCATCGCCCAGCTGCTCACGAATGTCGTCTCGCTGTATGGCCTGTCCGACAGCCTGACGCCGGTCATCAAACCGGACGGCATGGGCTACAGCGACCACAAGTCGTTCTGGGACCGGGGCTATCCCGGGCTGTGCGCCATCGAGGATTACGGCACCGCCGACTTCAATCCCTACTACCACACGATAAACGATGCCGTCACGAATCTGAACCCGGGCTACTTTACGGCCGTCGCCAGGGCCTCGATCGGCACCGTCGCCCATCTGGCGGAACCGCTCGCGCCGTCTCCGTTCTCCCTGGTCGAAATGGCCCTCAGCGACTGGACTCCCGGCAGCGGCATCGGCGTGGGCGTGCTTTTCGCGGGCCGCGCCGATGGCGCGGCTCAATCCGGGGCGGACGGGCACGACTTGCCCTGGTCCGGTGCGCCCGCGAACCCGAATCCGAAATGGCTGAAGATCGCCACAACCCCGGACGGAACGGAACTGAGAAAGGATGCCCGCCCGCCGGCTTACGCGTCGGCGTTCCACGCCACGCTTTCCGCCGTCGACACAACGGGGGGCAGCGTGACCTGTTCCAACCGGCTGCGTTTCGCCTTCCTGCCCGGACCCGAACCCGACTGCCTCTACATGGCCACGATCCGCGTGGAAGGCCGGTATGCGTCCGACTCCAACGCCTTCGTGTGCGTCACGAACGTGGCGGCGGTCGTGGGCGACAGCGGCTATGGATATGTGGATCTCCCGCCGATCGCAGGCGTCTCCAACGGAGTCGCGTATGGAACGCTGGACCTGGAGATCCGGCGCACAGGCGCCCCCGGCACCGTGATAATCCTGCGTTAGGGCGAAAAACGCCTGCGGCTTCAGGTCCCCAAGCCCGCGGGCATTGTTCCCCGAACTTGACTCGCCGGCCGGATTTCGTCAGACTCCATCGCATAGAGGAATCCGTTCTGCACGGTCTTGGCGGGCCGATGCCCGCAGCGCCCGAAAATCAATTTCCGGTCACTTGCCCTGCGGTCTTGATCCTCTCTCATGGAAGGACCTGTCCTGTCATGAAAAGCGCAACCGTCTCCCTCGCCCTTCTGCTCGCCACGCTTTCCGCCGCCCTCGCCCAGAGCTTTCCACCCGACATCCTGATCCCCCTTCCGCCCCCCCGCCTCGAGCTCGCGGACACGAATGCCACGCCCATGGAGGTGCGCGCAATGTCCGTTGCCGCCTCCCTGCGCGGCCTGTATGCCACGGTCGAAACCACGCTTGTTTTCCATAACCCCAACCGCCGCCTCCTTGAAGGCGAACTCGTCTTCCCGCTGCCCGACGGGGCCGCCGTCTGCGGCTACGCCCTCGACATCAACGGCGTCCTCACGGATGGCGTCGTGGTCAAAAAGGAGAAAGCCCGCGTCGCCTTCGAGACCGAAACCCGCCGCCGCGTGGATCCCGGCCTCGTCGAGCACGTCAAGGGAAACCTCTACCGCACCCGCATCTATCCCCTGCCCGCCGGCGGGTCGCGCACCATCCGCCTGACCTACACGGCCCCCCTTGCCACCGCGCCCAACGGCGATGCGGCCTTTCTCCTTCCCATGCCCCGCGATGCCATCGGCAAGCTTACGGTCAAAATCGAAGTCGCCGCCGAAAACGTGCCCGCCCCCGAACTCGGCGGGCTCGGCGACCTCCGCTTCACCCGTACCGAAAACATCTGGCGCGTGGAGTCGTCATCCGCCCACGTCACGCCCGGTTCGGATGTCTGGGTGGCCCTGCCGAAGCTGCCCGCCTCCTTTTCATCCCTCGAAAAAACCGCCGACGGGTCCGTCTGGTTTTCCCTCTCGGCCCTGGCGCCGCCCACCCTGTCCGATCGGCCGCAGTCGGCGCCCTCCGCCTTTCACATCGCCTGGGATGCCTCCGGCAGTCGCGGCACGGCCGACCTGAAAAAGGAATATGACTTGATTGCGGCCCTGCCCGCCCGTGCGACATTGCGGCTGACTGTTTTTCGCGATGCGCCTGAAGCCACGCGCGAATTCAAGACCGCCGCCGACCTGATTGCCGCCCTGAAGGAAACACCCTTCGACGGCGGCTCCGATTTTGCCGCCCTGGCCGCCGCCCTGCCGCGCCAAGGCGCCACCGTCTTGCTTTTCACCGATGGCCTCGACACGCTCTCCGACAAGCCGATGGAATTCAGCGGCGCCCCACCCGTTGCCATCGTCTCGCAGACGATCGCCGACCGCGAGTCCCTGCGCCAGGCCTGCGCGGGCGCGCTCATCGACCTGCAGACCACGGACATTCCAGCCGCGCTCAGGGAAATCCTCGCGCCCTCGCCGCGCATCGCTGGCCTGAAAGGCACCGGCATCGCAAATGTCCAGGGCATCGGCCGTCCCGCCCGGGGACGTGTCGTTCTGCTGGGGCAGTTGACCGCGCCCGAATCCGCCGTCCAGATCGAATATGCCGACGGAACGCTCTCCGCGCCGTTCACGCTGCGCGCGGCAGAGGCGCGCCCCGGCCGCACGCTCGCCACGGCATGGGCCGCCGCTCGCGTGGCGCAGCTCTCCCCTCGCGCCGGGCAATTCGAGGACGACCTGCTCGACCTGGGACGGAAATACGGCCTGGTGAGCCCCGCCACCTCGCTGCTGGTGCTCGAGTCGCTGGACCAGTGGGTGCGCCATGAAATCGAGCCGCCCGCCTCCCTGCCCGCCCTGCGCGAACAATGGCTCCAGGCGCTGAAGAATCGCGGCCAGTCCGATAGCGACGCCCGCGCCCGCCACCTCGAACAACTCGCCAGCCTGTGGAAAGCGCGCGTGGAGTGGTGGAAATGCGATTTTGCCAAAAACCCTCTTCCGCTCGGGAAACGAGTGGTTGCACCGGAACCGGCCGGTGGGAATTCGGCTGTGCGCGGATGGGCAATCATGCCGCGCTCTGCGGCTCCCGCCCCAAGCCTGAGGCCGGCCGGCGACGAGAGTGTCGCCTTCGGCGCCGCCGCGGAAATGCCCGCTGCCGATATGGCCATGGCCGATGCCCGGACGGAAAAAAAAGCCGGGCAGGCCGGCCAAACCGGATCCGCCATCACGATCAAGGAGTGGAGCCCGGACACCCCTTATCTCACGGCGATCCGGGGGGCCACGGGTGACTCGCGCTACGCCGCGTATCTGGCCGAACGGAAAACCTGGGCGCAAAGCCCGGCCTTCTTCCTCGACTGCTCGGACGTATTCCTCAAGCAAAAGGAGGCCATTCTCGGTCTCCGCATCCTGTCAAACCTGGCTGAAATGAAAGTCGAAGATGCCGCCCTGCTGCGCGTCTTCGCCTGGCGCCTGCGGCAGGCGGGCGATCTCGACCGCGCCATCGCCCTGCTGCGCCGCGTGGCCAAACTGCGCGCCGAAGAACCCCAGTCGTTCCGCGACCTCGCGCTGGCCCTCGCCGAACAGGGCAAGGCGTCCAGAGGCAAGGCCTCCCTGGAAGAGGCCATGGCCCTATTCCTGAAGGTCGCGCTAACCCCCTGGGCGCGCCACAGCGACACCATCCCGGTCTTCGCCCTGGAGGAACTCAACGCCCTCGTCGCCTGGGTTAACCGCCAGGAATGGAAATCAGGCGAAAAGCCGGCCATCCCCGCCTATGACGAAAAACTTCGCGACAATCTCGACACCGACATCCGCATCGTCATGTCGTGGGACGCGGACGCCACCGACATTGACCTGCACGTGGTCGAACCCGGCGGCGAAGAGGCCTTCTTCAGCCACAACCGCACCACGCGCGGCGGGCTCGTCTCCCGGGACGTTACCGACGGCTATGGCCCCGAGGAGTATCTCATCCACGCCGCCCCGCAGGGGGTCTACGCGATCAAGGCCAAGTATTACGGCTCCCGCCAGCAGACCGTCGTGGGCCCGGCCACGGTCACGGCCACCGTCTTCACGGATTGGGGCCGGGCTGAAGCCAAACTGCAAACGCTCACCCTCCGCCTCGACAAGCCCAGCGAGATGGTCGACATCGGGTCCATCGCATTCGGAAAAGTCGATGACGCCGGAAAGGTCCAGGCGCCTCAGGATTTCACCGCGCTGCGCCCGGGCATGACAACGGGCGAAGTCGTCACAGCGGTCGGGCCCGCGACAAAGTCTGATCCGTCCTACTGGATCTGGCGCTATATCCGGGGCTCCAGGACGATTTCCGTCCACTTCAATACCGATGGCAAGTTAATCCGGGTTGTCGAAAGCCTGCCCGGCGGCGTGGAAAACATCGTCGTGCAATAAGTCTACATCCGCGGGTGATTGACCTTCCAGAGGACGCCGCCGATCAGCAGCACGACAAGAGCGACACCCGATACCAAAAGAATGACGCGCAGGCGGGACGAACCAGCCGCCGATTCCGGCTTTTCCGCCGGCACGGCGGCAACAACGTTGGTGGAGACGACAACCGGCGGAGGCGGCAGCGGAATCTTTTCCGCGGCCAGCAGGCCCTTGGCCACATAGTCAGCCGCGGTGGCATCCCGGACCTTGCTGTCCACGCTCCCCAGCACCACAACGATCACCCGCCGGCCGTTGCGCTGCGCGGTTGAGACGATCGAAAAGCCGCCCGCCTTGAAGTATCCGGTTTTCAGGCCGTCGACGCCGGGAACGTTGCCAATGAGATGATCCGGATTCCGGAGTTCGAAGGCGCCGTTACGGAAAGGGCGTTTCTGCACCGTCGTGTACCGCAGGACGTCCTTGTGCTTCAACACCTCGCGCGCCAGCAAGGCCAGGTCCCGGGCCGTCGAGACGTCGGGCTGCTGACCCGCCGCCGGGGGGAGCCCGTGCACCGAGTTGAACCGGGTGGCCGTCATCCCCAGTTCCGCCGCCCGCTGATTCATCAGCTCGACAAAGGCGCTCCGGCTGCCTGCCACATGGATGGCCAGCGCCGCCGCGGCATCGTTGGCGGAATGAATGGTCATGGCGGCCACGAGCTCCTCGACCGGAAAGATTTCCTTTGAGTCAAGGTACACCTGGGAGCCGCCGATGGCGGCCGCCTCGGCCGTGATCTGGACCCGGTTCGACAGCGACATGAGGCCGGCCTCGATGCGCTCCTCGATGATCAGCAGATCCATCAGCTTGACCACGCTGGCGGGATAGCCCTGCTCGTCCGCTTTGTTCTCATAAAGAACCGCACCCGTATCCGCATCCACGACAATGGCGCCGAGGTAGGGATTGGCGGAACGGACCGGGATGGCCTCGCGCCCGGAAGCAGGCTTGGGCGTCGGAGCGCCCCATGCGACAGTGATGGCACAGACAGACAGGAGCAGACAGCCAAAATGTTTCATCGATACATTCCTTCTTGCGTCACCGGGAGCGATTCAGTTGGGCGGAAAGCATAGCACCGGAAGGAGAGCGTTCTCAAGCTTGATTCGACGCCCGGGGTTCGATGCCGTTTTGCCATATAAAGCGAAC
>CAYZVY010000003.1:5259-25259 GCA_964481675.1 uncultured Verrucomicrobiota bacterium | reverse complement strand
CGAACGTCGAACATCCAACGCTGAACTCAGAACGTTGAACAAATTCAAAGATCATAGTTCGATGTTCGAAGTTCAATGTTCGATGTTCGATGTTCAACGTTCGCTCCACTCCCCCCCCTCACAACCCCTTAAGAACGACATTGGTTGCCAAGCTGTTATCCTGCCAAAGGAACCCGTAGCGCCCTTTGTCTCCATGCTGCTTTTCAAATTTCACGGTTCCGCCCAGGAACGTATTGCTCACAATATAGGAATCCGACTGGGTGCCGAACGTCGTGGTCACGGTCTTGCCCGCTTCGCCAAAGGTATTGCCCTGGAATTTCATGGCCTGGGTGCGGCCATAGACTGTCATGTTGCCCTTGTGCGCATTGTTCTTGAACACGTGATTGATGCCCGCGCAGACGATCAGGCCGCTGCGGGACTCGAATGCATTGTTCCGGATCACATCGTCCTGCGAGTATTCCCACCCGTCTTCCCAGTCAATGTCGCATCCGGGCATCCGGCCGCCGTTCCGCCGGAAGATGTTCCCTTCAATGCGCCAGTTGACCCCGCCGCACGCGGCGAAACCCGTGGAGTAATTGTCCTCGATCACGCAATTCCGGATGAAATTCCGGACCGGCGGCTTGTATTCGGTCAGGAAACCGATGGCGCCGTTGAAATCCGGATGGCCGGCGGTGATGGGCGCCTCCCAGTGCAGCACCAGCCGGGCCCAGGCGGCATTCGCGGGCTTCCGGTATTTGCGGAACGTCATCCGCCCGCACTTCCGTTCCAGGAAAACCTTGTTCGCATCGTAAAAGCAGATGTCATAGATCCGCGCCCGCAGGATGTTGTAGCCCATATAGCCGAGGGGAAGCCCGAATTCGTAAGTATCCTTGATCGCGCGCACATCCAGGAAAGACGCGGTCCGCTGCACGTTCGACGCTGCCAGGTTGTTCCCGCTTTCATCCAGGCTGCCCCACTCCAGGGCGGTGAACTTGACGGGAATGGGCCCCGCCCCGACCGCCCCGCTGGCCTGCTGCCCCAGCCGCGCGCCCATGTTGAAGCCGATGCTTTTCCGGACGGTCAGGTTTTCAATGCCATTCTCGACGCCTTCCTCAAACGAGATCGCCACCGCGCCCTCGGTATTCGGATCGCCGTGCCAGCCCGGATACAGGGCCTCCTTGAACTCCCGTTCACCCAGGATGACCCCGTTGCACAGCGCGGCGTGTTCCAGGTTCGTCGCGATGACCTGGCAGATCGACGCCTTGTCCAGATAGATGTCGGCCTCGCAGTTCTGAAGCGAGAAAGCCAGTTCCAGCCGGATGGAATCGTAATCGTTCGAGGCCCGCAACGTATAACTGGACACCCGGTCGCACCACAGTTTGGCCGTCGTATCCCGCAGCCAGAGCGGGCCCAGATCCTTGGCCGCGCGGAGGGTGGAATTGCTGTAATAATTGACCTTGAGCCGCACCTCCATCCACTGGTGGCCGGCCGGATCAATAACGGTTTTGTCGACGCCAATCGGGCTTGTCAGCAGACATGCGGCACCGGTCTGGAGCATGCGGACCGCCTGGTCCGGCGCCGACCGGTCCGGCGCTTTGCCAACGGGAATCGGAAGCGACAGGATGGAGGTGTCCCCTTCCCGCACCACGAACTTGCCGACCGGGCCGGCCGTCAAGGTCTTCTGCGTGACGCTCTCCGTCTGGACGTCGTATCTTTCGAACAGGTTGGGACCGTTCATTTCGCGAAAGCGGATCATCGCATAGCGCGGGTAGGCGTTGGGCATGATCTGCCAGGTGGAGCCGTTCAGGTCCACCCGCAGGTTGCTCCGCATGGAGATGGATTCGGCGGGGTCCAGCAGATACAGGCCCCGCGGAAACACCACCTTCCGGTAGCCCCACCGCTGCGCGTAAAGCAGGACCTGGTTCACGCCGAACGAGTTCCTGCGCGCCTGGCCGGGCTCGACTGCGCCCAGCACAATGCCAAACTTCTCCAACTCCACGAGGTAGGTTTCCTCCGGCGACGCGATGTCCCTGGACGGGGCCGGCTTGACCTCGAAGGTGATGCTGTCGGTCTTGCCATTGGGCGTCCGGGCGGTTACCGTGACCATGCCCGTGCCGACCGCGGTCACGATGTTGGCGGGACTGGTCTGGAGAACATTGGTGTTACTGGTCTCAAGCGTATAGGGGTTGCCTTCGAAGACCATATACGGCAGGCAGGTGGCGACGAGCCCCAGGTCGTCACCCACGGTCATCTCCTCGATTTCATTTCCGATGACGATTCCGGTGATTTCCCGGGGCGCGCGATTCGTCGCAGACGGCTCGGGCTGCGGACTCGCAACGGTCACCTTGCATTCCGCGACGGCGGCGTCGCCGGGAAGCGTGGCCGTGACAGCGAGGCTGCCTTCATGCACGGCGGCAACGAACCCGTCGGCGCTCACCGTGGCGAAGCCGGGGTTGGACGAAGCCCATAGGACGGCCTTGTCCGAATTGGCGACCGTGGCCACCAGCCGGTTCGTTTCACCGACTTTCAGGGTCAGCGTGGTCTTGTCCAGCATGATGACGGAACGGGGTTCCTGGGCGAGCGAGGCGAACGCGATCGCCGCCACAGCAAAGACGGAAAGACTCTTGACCATAATGACCTCGTTAAGCGCCGCACACGCGCGGCCAGACCTTCGGATTCATGGCTCCCCAGGCGGCCCAATGCTGCTGGTCGCTTGTGATGAGGAGGATGTTCATGGGGCCCTTGCTCCGCGGCTGTGTTGACCGTTTATGATAGGATGGCGGATAAGGGAAACCAACAGAAAAACGCCTGCATGACGCACATCGGGCTCGATTTCAGGGCGTCTTCATGACGCAACGACGGCGGTGAACCTCTCCGCGCTTCGCGGCGTAGTGTTCCACCGCCTGGTTAGAAACTCTGATCTTTCCTTCTCACCGTGTAATTCGTCACAAGCGTTGTCCTGGTGTAGGTGCCCTCCGATGCGGCCGGTTCATCAACATTGTCGAAAACCGAGATTGTCGCAACGCTGAACCCGCGGACCACCATTTCGCCTTCTCCGAGGGGGCGGAACAGCGGCAACAAGGCCGACTCCGCAAACATTTTGCCTTGCTTCTGAATCTTCCCGCAACCGATTTGGTTCCTCTCGCTCTCGACGGTGAGCACGCCTCTTGGAGTTGGATGATCCTTCTGAATCCGTTTCATCATCGCCGGGCTGCAACTGATGCAGAGGTACTCCTGGCGTACGAAATATCTAGTGAGGCGAAGCACCGCATATAATCCGATATATGCGGCGAGAATTGCAGCAACTGCGAGGACCATTCGTTTTCTGGTCTGCATCATCTCTGTTTCTACGTGAAATGGCCGAAGCTTCGGGTTTCCTGACAAACACCTTGTTGTTGTGAAGAAATGACGTCCGCTCAGGCTGCCTTTATTTTGCGTCCGGGGTGTCCCCGAATCAAGAACTATCTCACAAAACCCCGGGAACCGATTCAACGCCAAGGGTTAGCGACTGATCCCGGTTCGACATGAGAAGAGATCACGCGCAGGCACGGCGACGCGAAGAAACAGCTTTCCGGGGAAGCCTGAGCCCCTGGTAGAGAACCACGAATGGACACGAATTAACACGAATAAGAAAAGAGCTCTCACGGAGCCACGGATGTACGGAGAAGAGGTTTTTCGGGGAAGCCCCGAACCCCCGCAAAAGAATCATGAATGGACTATCCGTGGTCTGTGATCTTGTGCATGCGGCCCCCTGCATTTCGCTGTCATGTAAAACTTCTTTTTCCGGGGGCGCGGGGCGTGCCCTGTAGTGACGCTTCGTCTACTACAGGGCCGCCCCGCCCGTCTTCTCTTTCGGTGTGTCACGTAGAGGCTTTATTCGTGTTTATTCGTGTCCATTCGTGGTTCTCTTCAGGCTTGGGGATTGTCCCTTTTTCCTCGATTCCGGTCGCGCCCGGTATTACGATGGCGCCCAAATGAAAGGAGCCCCCACCCCATGAGCCCGCCGCGCGAAGCCGCCCCCACCCCGCCCGAAGCCTTCGGCCTGCCCAAGGCGCCTGCCAATGCCCTGGAAGAGGGGCTGCAGTTGACCGGGTACCTGAAAAGCTCGCTCCAGGTCGTCCGCCGCGCCTTCCTGCAGGTGGGCAAGCTGCTGATCCTGGTGCGCGAGAAGACGCTCTACGCCGCCATGGGCCACCCCGACCTGGAAAGCTACGCCGCCGAGCGCCTGCGCCTGGGCCGCAGCTCCCTTTACAACTACCTTCACATCTTCGAATGGGTCAAGGCGAACCACCCGGAGTGGATCGACGCCGCGCCGGGCGTGTTCGTGCCAGACCTGAGCGACGTGGTGGACCTGATCCACTTCGACGGCGAGCTGAAACGCAAGGATCTGCCAGCCACCACGAAACGCGAGTTGAAAAAGCTTCAGGCCAAGGCGCTGAAGGGGGAGCTCAAGAGGTCCGACACGGCCGCCTTCCGCCAACGCGGCCGGAGCCCGTCCGGGGACGTGCAGGAATTCCTGGCCAGCCTGCGCCAGCTCCGCGCGCGCGGCGCCCAGCTTACGGAAATCCCGCCCGAGGCGATCGCCCGGCTGGACGATGCCATCGAGATCGTCTCCCATGTCCAGACGTTGAACGGGCTGGAAGCCTCCAGGAAGGGATGACTTCCCTTTTTGAACAATCATTATTGCGCAACTGATTGCAATGCAGGATATTACAAAGTCCAACCGGTTGGACTGGCGCTTACTTAACAACTGCCTATAACAGGGAGTTGGCCGAAGAAAAGATTCACCACGGAGATTCGAAAACGGCGTCCTCTCCGGCCAAGGCCCCGGATCGTCCGCCGTTTTCTCAACGTCTTTTTGGAGAAAGAGCGGAGATCAAAACTCCCCTTTCTCCCAGAAGAGTCGCGAGCGAATGGCGGAAGACCGGATGCGAAACCATGCGACACCAGGAACAAACCAGAATCAAACCGGTCTGACGGCATTCGCGAGTCTCCGTGTCCTGTTCTTCTCCGTGTCTCCGTGCCTCCGTGGTGAGTCCGGAAAAACAGTGGAGCCAACGACCTGATGCTGCGTATCGCCGCTGGCGCGGCTCACGCTGACCAGTGTTGTTGGGTACAGCGGGACCTACGGGACCGCTGTGGGTGGCTTGCAGCGGTCCCGTAGGTCCCGCTGTACCCAACCTAAGGACGGCACCTGACCAGAATGCATGGCGTGCTGGAACACTACGCCCGCCTCAGTCGAATACCCCGGGATCCGTGCCATACCGGTAGATTTCCTCGGCATCGGTCTTGCCATCGAGATCGGTGTCGCCCTCTCCCGGTTCGGTTGTGATGGTGGAATCCAGCACCTGCAGATCGATCCCTTTGACATCGGTGGCAAGATAGACGGTCGAGGTGGCGGCCCCGAACGCCTCCCAATACTGGCGCGATCCGCTCTTGTTCGAATCCAGGTAGGCAAAGACATAATACGACCGGAGCGTCGGCAGGTTGGTGATCGCAAACACGCCGGGCATCCGCTGGACGCCCTCCCCCGCCGCCTGCGACAGCCCGCCCCACACCGTCCGCGCCTTCACCGTCCGGGCGCCGCCCAGGAAGACACCCGGGCGCTGCGCCGAGGAGGCATCGCGCCCCGTCCCGTCATCGAAATGCCAGTTGCCCACCAGGTCGCTCCGGCGATCCGCCGGCTGGAAGGACATGCTCCGCTTCACTTCCTCCGGCGGCAGGACCCGGCTCCAGATCCGGATTTCATCCAGCAAGCCCTCAAAGGCGGTGTCGGTGTGATCCCACCCGCGACCGATCAGGCAAAACCGCTTTTCGCCGGGCGCAAACCAGCCCAGCAGCGAACCGGGCGCGTGGGCGGCGGGGGCCGCGGCATCAACCGCTCCATCGACGTAAATCGTCTTGCTGCCGGATTCGCGGCTGTAGCTGACGGCCACATGGTGCCACCGGCCGTCATTGACCCGCGCCACGCCCTTCATCGCATGGGCATTCCCGCCGGCATCGATCGTATCAAACGCCAGGCGGCCTGAAAAACCGCCGTTCAGGTCGTCGCCCACCGACAGCTTCCACAGCTTGTCGCGGCCGAACGACACGATGGCATTTGTTCCGCGCGCGGTCGTCAGCAGCCATCCCTCAACCGTCATATTGCCGACGCCCCGCGCCGCCCCGTATACCAGCCCGGTCACCGCAAGGCCGTCCGCCCCGCCGTTCAGGTTCAGTATCCGGCTCGGCCAGCGGCTGGCCACCACGTGGAGCTTGCCCGTTGGCGCGCCGGCCCAGTCGACGCTCCCGTAGATGGACGCCAGACGGGATTTCGGATCCAGCGGATCCGTGCCGTAGTAGTTCACTTCCTTCCCGTCCGTCAACCCGTCGCCGTCCGTATCCGGATTGAGCGGCTGCGTCATGGCCACCAATTCGGCCCCGTCATTCAAGCCATCGTTATCCGTATCGGGGCGCAGGGGATCCGTCCCCGTCTGGTTCAGTTCCCGGCCGTCCTTGATTCCATCCCCATCCGTATCGGCCAGGGCCGGATTGGTGTGGAACTGCCTTGCCTCCGCGGCATCCCCCAGCCCGTCGCGGTCCGTATCCCCGCTGTTGGGATTGGTGCCGTGCCGCTTCACTTCCGCGTAATCGTTCAAGCCGTCCCCGTCCGAATCGCGATTTCCGGGATTCGTGCGGTACGTCTTGATTTCCGCCCCGTCGCTCAACTGGTCGCCGTCCGTATCGGCCAGCAGCGGATCGGTGCCGTGCACCAGGATCTCGGCCCCGTCCGCCAGCCCGTCCTTGTCGGTATCGCGCTTCAACGGGTTGGTCTTATGCGTCTTGATCTCGGCGCGATCGCCCAGGCCGTCGGAATCGGTATCCTCCAGCATCGGATCGGTTCCCGCCTTGACCTCTTCCCCGTCCGAAAGGCCGTCCCCGTCGCTGTCCGGCTTGAGGGGATCGCTCTTATAGGTGTTCACCTCGAGCCCGTCGGCCACGCCATCCCCATCGGTATCCGGCAGGGTCGGCAGCGTCTTGTAGGTCGCCACTTCGTCGCCGTCCGAAAGGCCGTCCCCGTCGCTGTCGGGATTGCGGGGCTTGGTCCGGTAGAGGTTGACCTCGTCGCCATCGGACAGGCCGTCGCCATCCGTGTCCGCCACGGTGGGTTCGGTCTTGAAATCATGGATCTCGCGATAATCGACCAGGCCATCGCCGTCGCTGTCCGCTTCCCAGCCATCCGGAAGGCCGTCGTCGTCGCTATCGGGATTGAGAGGATCCGTGCCCCACATGTCGACCTCCAGACCATCCCCCAACCCGTCGCCGTCGCTGTCGGGGTTGGCCGGATCCGTTCCCAGCACGAGCGCCTCAACGCTGTCGTCGAGCCCGTCGCCGTCGCTATCGGCGTTCTCCGGATCGGAGCCGAACTCAAACAGCTCCCGGTAATCGGGAAGGCCATCCAGGTCGGAATCGGGATCCGTCAGTTCAAAATCGACCCCCGCCAGGGCGCCGGTCACCAGGATCGGATAATTCGAGCAGATGCCGGCGGCCTCCCACGTATCCTGCGTGCCGTTGCCATTCGAATCCCGGTAGGCATAAACCACATACTCCTTGCCGTTGGCGAGGGGCCCGAGCACGTACGGGCCCGCCTCTTCCAACTGGGTTTCGCCGACGGCATTGCTTTCCGCCAGCGACTTTTCATCCGGCCAGGGAAGAGCCAGCACGCTAAACAGGCCGGACGTCTGGCCGCCCGAATAGGCGATGGCGCCGCTGAGATTAACACCGAACGAATCGGGATCGCGGGGATCGGATCCGTGGGCCACTTCCTCGCCGTCGGACTGGCCGTCCCCGTCGCTGTCCGGCTTGTTCGGATCGGTTCCGTACAGGTGAACCTCGTCGCCATCGGTCAACCCGTCCCCGTCCGTGTCCGGTTTCCCGGGATTGGTCTTATAGGTGTCCACTTCGTCCAGATCCGACAAGCCGTCGCCGTCGGAATCCGCCACGCCGCCGAAATCCAGGCGGGTGGGTCCTCGGCTGGCGACCACGCAGGTCTGCCGCAGCACCTCGTTGGTCCCGTCCTTCAGCACCAGGTAGAGCGTATCGCCGATCAGGGCATCGGATTCGAGCCGTTCCCCGAAGGCTTCCAGGGTGACGCGCAGCCCGTAGAAATAGGGATGGAACTGGGACGACGAGCCCATGACGTAGCTCCTCAGCGGTTCGGCATCGGGCGCGGAGCGCACCTCCACCGTGTACCGGGAGACGTCGTAGCGATTGGAGCCATCAAAGGCCGTGACGGCCTGGCCGTCGAGCGTGATGGTCCCGTAGATCAGCTTGTCGGGCTCGGGCACCTTGGCCAGGGCCGCCGTTCCGGCCAGGAGCAGAAGGATCGCCGCCAGCCGCCATCCCTTGATGATTTGCGTTGTCATGGTTAATTCCCCGAGTAAGCGTAGGTTTGGAAGAACAGTTTGATGTCCTTGACCCCGTTGCCGTCCCGCTCCCCGCCGCCTCCCGGCACGGGTTGCCCGTAGATAAAGGTGTCCAGCCCCTCGCCCGCGGGGTTCAGCAGGGTTTCCCCCGGGATGATCAGCATCCACTCCGTATTCCAGACGGAGCGCCCGATGAGGCGGCTGTCCGACACCGTCTCGGCCGCCGTGAAGGCGCCGCTGTCATGGTAGGCCCGGTACCGTGAGAACCGGCGGATCCCGCCATAGTCCTCGCTCAGCGAATCGTTGATCGGGATCCAGTTCTGATCCTTCATGTCGGCATCGCCGATGGGGAACGGCACCGGCAGCTTCTGATCCACCACCTTCCACTCGCGCGTGGCCAGCGTGTCGCCCGAAGGGGACCGCATGATATCGGCCCCGGTGGGAACCAGGTAAACGCGGGGCGTTTGCGACAGCCCCTGGCCGTTGTAATTGGCGAACCAGGTTCCGACGTTCCGGATCTTGGTGGCGAAATGGGTGGGGTCATAGGTGCTGTCGCCGCCGCCCAGCGGCCAGCCGAAGAAGTTCCTGCCGAACTGGACGCACGAGGAGAACCGGATCACCAGGCCGGGCTGGACCCCGGCGCTCTGCTCGGCAAAGGGCCGGCAATACTTGCGATACTCCGGAATCGCCCACAGGTCGGGCACGCGGCTGGCGGCCAGGACGTTCCGCCACGCCTCATCCGAGGTGTTCGTGCCCTTGATCCGGAACAGCTCCTGCCGCAGCGAGAAGCGGGACGTTTCGGTCTGCGGGTTGTTGAAGCCCAGCTGCGTCTTGTACACGGCGAAGTTCTGCCCCAGGCGGGCGAGCGGATCGGCCAGGCCGGGCCGTCCCACCACCGGCGCCCCGTTGATCATCTGGCCCAGCGCGCGATGCCGCACGATATCGGTCAGGAACTGGCGACCCGACCCGTTCTGCCCGCCCAGCAGGCAGGTTTCATAATCGTAGGCCGTGGCGGCCAGGTAGACGTAGCGGGCGGCCAGGTCGTACTGAGCCCGGTACTTCTGGAGCGCGTCGTTCCGGAAGGCCCGGAACGTCATGTCCTGGTACCGGTAATCCTGGATCTCGGGGGCGTTGTTCTTGCGCCAGGCGGCGCGCTCTTCCAGCAGGCGCTGCCCCTTGGCCATCACTTCCAGCACCCGCGCCGAAGCCTGCTGCATCTGTTCCTTGAATACCGAAATCTCCATGCGCTTGATTTCCGCATCGCCAAGCGCGTTCCCCATCGCCTGGTAGGTCTCCAGCAGGTCCGGCATGTCGCCTTCCGTCAGCAGCATCAGCTCGGCGTTGCGCGAAACCGAGTCCTTCTGGAGGGAGACGGCCAGCTCCGCCTCGTCAAACTGGTCCGCCGCCAGGCCGACGCAGCTGGCCACAATGGAGGAGCCGACAAGGAGCCCGGACCGGGCGCCTGACGTCACATCATTCGCGGCCCCGACCACCTTCGGCATCGCTTCAATCATCACCGACGTGGTGCGGTCGAACCCGTCCACGAGCCGGTTGAGCGTCAGCTGGAACCAGTGCAGGGTTTCGATCTGCCGGTCCAGCGTTTCGATCTGCTCGTTCGCCTCCTTCATGATCCGGATCTCTTCCAGGTTGGCCTGGTATTTCGACTCGAGCAGCTGCCGCTGGTTTTCGATCTCCCCCATGGGGCCCTTGTCGAACTCATTGATCGACTTCTCCAGGGCCGCCTGGGCCAGGATAAAGTCGGAGATCGCCCGCTGGATCTCGCCCTGGGCCCGGCGCGGGGCGCTCCAGGAGGCGGGCTTGACCATGTATTTGCCGTCCGACGTGTAGGTGAACTGCACCGTCTGCTTGGCCGGAATCACGCCCAGCGGCTGGTCGACGGCGATCTTGGAGAAATCGAAGACCACGTCATACCCGCTGAGAGACGGAATCGGAACGCCCGTCAATTCGGTCGGGTCCACATACATGAAGTGGAGCCAGTCGGGGCCTTCATATCCGGACGGATAGGAGCCGCCGGGGCCGATGTCGTCCGGATAAGCATATCCGAATATTTCGATCAGCCGGTTGATATAATCCCGCTCCTGGTCCCGGATGTTCTGGTCGAACTGGTCCCGTGTATCCTCGTTGCGCCGCAGCATTTGCGTCATCTGGTTGGCGTAATCGAAAACGGAAACAGCGTTTTTCATCGCCTCGATCGCGCGGTCATACATCTGCTCGAAATGCGTCTTGGGCGAGACCGCGGCGAACACCAGCGCCGGATCGATGTCGAACGGCACCACGTTCTTCGCCAGCCCGATGGGATTCAGGCCCTTGTCGGCCTTGTCGATCTGGCCCTGGATCTCGCCGAAATACGCGGCAATCTCGCCGAGCTCGGAGACCGTCGTGCGATCGATCTTCGCGATGCCGGTATGGGTCGGATCCGGATCCGCCGCCGGGAGCATGCCGTTGGCCACGACCCAGTCGAAATAGGCCCCCTGCCCCGCGCGGCGGGCCCAGTCGTCAAGCCCCCAGGCCCGATCGCGGTCCGTATCCTTGTACCCCTGCCACTGGCCGGCAGGATCGTCGACGTAGTTCTGGCGGTAGGTCAGGTTCACGATCTCGGCTCCCACGCGGGCCTTGGCGGCCGCGGCCCGGGCAAACTTGCGCTCGTCCAGGTAGTCGACCGTCACCGGCACGCCGGCCACCAGGACGGCCTCGGGGCGCGATTCCCAGGTGAACAGCGGCTCGCGCAGCAGGTTGTAATGGTAGCGCATGGCCGTCAGGTAATGGCCCCAGGCATCGCCGTGCCCCTGCGGATACATGACCTTGGCGTCCAGCTCGTTGATGACCCCGTCCGTATCGTCGCGGTAGCCGTTGTTGTCGCTGTCAAACGTGATCTGGTCGGAGATATTGTAGCACTGCGCGTAGGCGGCCTCGCCCTCGCCCTGCGTGAAGTTCCAGATGAACCGGTTGTAGACGGGGCTGGCGCCCACGGGGCCGGCCGAATCGTCGCGCCCGCGCAGCAGGACCAGTTCCTCGTCGAGCTGCGACGGCACCTGGTTCTGGAAAGCGAAGATCGAAGGCGCCAGCGTGCCGTATTCCCCGCTGGCCGTGCCGAAGCCGATGGTGGGATCCAGCGCATCCTGATAGGCCTCGTTGCCAAGCAGCATATAAAAGTCCGAGAGCCGCGTTGAAATGTTCAGCAGCGCGCTGTTGGCCGGCCCGTAATTGATGCCGGCATTCACGCTGAACTGGAGGCCCCGGTCGAGGACCGTCTGGTAGGCCTCGATCAGGCCGATGGCGTTCAGGTTGTTCGGATCCCCGTTGAACGGGATCGGGCCTTCATAGCGGCCGCCCAGCTGGCCGATCATGCTGATGGTGGTGTTGATGGCCGCCGCGTGGAAATTCAGGACGCGGGCGTCAAACGGATTCAGGCCGGCCACGACGCGCTTGATCCAGCCCTCCGCCAGCTGGGCCTTCCGGTCGGTCCCCGGCTGCCCGGCCCACAGGCTCTTCTGCCCGCCATACACGGTGTTGGTGTAGAACGGGTAGGCGTTCGCATACGTATAGCGCACCGCGAACCAGTTGTCGGCCAGCGTCAGGGGGCTGGCCCCCTCGATGGTGACCTCCTGCAGGCCCTGGCCGGAGGCGAACGGCTTCCACTCCCCGCCGGGCGCGACCGGGGCGCCGTCCGGCAGCGGCGGGGCGAACCCGGTGGTGTCGGGCTGGTACCACCACTCGAAGACCATCTTGTCGGGATCGCCCCCGAAGTCGGGGCTGTGCCGCAGGGTGAGCTTCTCGTCGAACACGTTGTCGGGCTTGATGACCTGGATCTGCCCGATCACCGGCTCGCCCAGCACCTTGATGATGTGGAGCTGAACCGGCGCGGCGCCGAGACTGACGTCATCGTTTTCAACCAGCGTGACCCAGCCGGTTCCCGTCGCCGCCCCCGCGGTCAGCGCCTTGGGCAGCCCCAGGATGCGATCGGGGCGCACATTGCCCCCTTCCAGCTGCCGCAGCCCGTACTGGGTCTCGCCCCACAGGGTGATCCACGCGTCCGCCGAATAGGTCAGGGCGGGGTTATACAGGTTGGTCACGACGGACGCGCCGGCGTATTCGATGCCGTGGGGATTGCGGCTTTCGGCGAACAGCTGGCCGATGGCGCCCGCCCACTCCGTGCTGGCATCCTGCAGCCGCTGGCGCTCGTTGCGCGACATGATGTTCGGAAGCAGCAGCGGATCGCCCATGCCCGACTCGTCCAGCACGCCCCCGAAATAAAGGCGCTTGGCAAGCGGATCGTAGGAAAGCCGGCACTTCAGATAGTAGGGAAGATCGGGGAATCGACGCCGAGCCCCGGCCTGCTCCGTCTTGATGACGGCCGGCACCGCTTCAAGGGAAACCCAGTGCTCGCTCAGCGGGTCCACCAGCTTGACGAGCGGGCCGATGCCCCGGTACAGGTTTTCGTCATACAGCACTTCAGCGGCGGCCATGCCGAACACGGGCACCTTCTTCTTCAGCAGCGTTTCCCCAAGCGCCATGGAGACGATGTTGTTGCTCGGCCACGTCACCGCATACACCACGGAAACCGGCTGCGCAACGTGATTGGCGCCCCCATTCAACAGCGGGATCGGATCGCCGGGAACGGCGTCGGGCGTGCCGTCGTAGTTGAAATCGGGATAATAGAAGCCGGCCTGCATCGGATAGTACCAGCGCATGGTGATGTCGGAGGCCCCGCCGTCAGGCGCGGCGGCCTTGGCCCAGTGCCCGCCCTTGTGATCCAGATGATACCACATGGACCCGTCCGACATGGCGGATTGCGGGCACAGGGGCATCAGGAGGGAAAGGGGCGTCGGCGGGAGGATGGGCTGCCCGGCAACGGCCGGATAGGAAAACGAATAGGTCGCATCGGTGGCCAGCACCTTGTAGACCTTCATGGCCCAGCGTCCGAGGACCGGATCGTCGTATTTGAAAAGGACGTAGGGCTCGGAGGCGCCCAGGAATGCGTTCAGGTCGTTCCGCAGCGCAAAGACCGCGGGGCTCCCGCCCTGGTCGAAGAGCGCGGCATGTTCCTCGTTCGGATTGTAGCCCGGCAGGGAGGGCTCGGGCTGCACATACACCTGGCCCCGGGGATACAGGGACGCCGGCATGGGGCCCGACCCCCGCTGGCTGGCAATGACCAGGCTGTTGACCGTTCCGCCGGGCAGCTGATCCGGCCACTGGCAGGTGTACCGGACAGGCACGGTGGGCCAATACAGCCCAAGGGCCGCGTCGCCGCGGGTGAACCAGGTCACCACCATGTCGTCGTCGTCCCGGTTCGTGTCGCGGTTGACGGGAATAATGGGGCCGAGCCGGGTGTCGCGCCGGTAAATGAACGGATCGTAAAAGGCGCGCGTGAAAAAGACATACCCGTTGTGATTGGTATCCGCGTGCAGCCTGTTGGTGATGGCGGAGCCGATCGGCCAGTTGGTTTCGGCCAGATAGTCCGAATCGTTCCAGAGCACGGTTTTGACGGCCACAAACCGCGACGAGCTGTTGATGGGGTCCGGCATGGCGCCCTGCACGAACTGGAGAAGGCTGTTCCCGGCCGTGCTCGCGTAAAAGGTCTTGTTGCTGCCGCTGGCATCGTTCTCGGCGAACTTGACGGCAATGAAGGAATAGTTGGTGGCCTGGAGGGAAACCGGGATCGATCCGACATGCAGCTGCATGTTGGTGGGCCAGGTGGAATAGCCGGCGGAAACGATATCGGCCCCGCCGGCAACGGCGGGCTTCCAGGTGATGAGGGCGGAACCCACCGGGCGCAGCGGATACAGGAGCTTCCGGCCGGCGGGGCCCCCGAAGAAGAAGGTGTTCACGGAGGTGTCGTCGCTGTGGCTGGAGATGACGACTTCAACCGAGGGCTGCTCGTTGCTGGAAGCGCCGTCCGGCGGCACGATGGGCGCGCCCACGGTCCAATGCTGGGACGTGGTGTATTGCCAGATGATTTGGGCATCCGCGGTGAGCGTGAAAATGCGACCGCGGCGGGTGGCGTCCGAAAAGACCGTGGCATTCTGGGCGGCTCCGATCTGCGCGGCGCCAACCAGGGAGCTGCCCGAGGCGATCTTGTTCACCAGGGCCGTGATAATCGTGTTCTCCAGATACCAGTTGGTTCCGGACGGAACCGGCGCCGCGGCTGCGGTCAGACTCGGCGGATCCACGCTGATACGCAGCCGGCATTCCCGGCGATACTTCCAGGTGATGGAGGACGCCTGGGTGACCGAGGCCACCGGCACCCGATTGCTGGTACCGCTACCCGGGCTCGCCAGGTCGCCGGTTCCGGTCCAGCCCTCGCAAATAAACCGCTCCCCTTCGGCGCCACTGATCGTGGCGGGCGCCGTCAGCGTCTGGGCGGTGCCCAGGTAAAAGCGGGTGACCCCGGAAGGCGGCGAAAAACCGGAACCCTGGTAGGCAGCGGGAAGGTTCAGGAAAGCCACGGTGTAGTTCAGGACACGCTGGTATTTCCACGTGATGACGCTGGCCTGGTTGAGCGTGAAGGTGACCGTTTCGTTGGTGCCCGTGGCGGGGACGTTCCCCGACCCGGTCCACCCGGTGCAGACCCAGCGTCGGCCGTCAATGTCATCCAGTTCGTTCCGGACCGACGCGGTCATGTTGGTCCCTTTCTTGAACCAGTACGATCCCGCCGGAGGAGACGCGACCGCCCCCGAACGGATGTCGGCGGGCACGGAGGCGTCAAACGCCACGCCCATGGAGGATTGCAGTTCATACACAAAAGCCAGCTTACTGTCCTGGTCAAGGGTGAACGTGACCTTGACCCGGCCGTCTTCCGCCGTGCCGGTCCCCTCGCTTAAGGCTCCCTTCAGGATGGCGTCCTCGTAGCCGAGGCAGAAATACCGATCGCTGCCGCTCGGAATCGCCTGGTCCACGGATACCCGGTACTCGCCGGCATTATAATAGGTGAGCCCGTTGGTGCCGACCGCCGAAAACAGGGACTTCGTCGTGTTCTCAATCAGCCGGTTGACCACGCCGGTGAACCCCACCGGATGATTGGTGACATCCAGCCTCCAGGCCCGCTCGTAGACCCATGTCAGGGTCACATTCTCGGAAACGGTTGAAACCGTGACGCTGTTGGTCGTCCCGTCGGGCGCCACGCCGGAGCCGCCCGTCCAGCCCGTGCAGATGTACCAATTCCCGGAGTCGGCAGGATCCTGGAGAAGCCGGGGCGTGGTGAGCGTGAACGTCGTGTCCTTGTCCTTCAACATTTCCTCGGGCGGGGTTTTCGTGATGCCGGAATAAAACTGGGACACCTTGAACTGCTCGGTGTAGGCCACCGTAATGTAGTAGTCCCCGAAATCATCCCCGCCGGACTCCACGTTGCCGGTCGTGTAATCTTCCCGCGTCCAGTCATAATACAGCCATTCCCCGATAAAATGGTTGTGCCCCTCCGGCAGCACCAAGGTGATTTCCGGATGGTGGAAGCTGCGCCCCTCAGGGGTCGACACCGTGGACGGCACGTGCAGGGAACCGCCCCAATAAACAACATCGGCATCCCCGATCTGGACCGTGCCGGCGTCGTTCATCGTGTGATATTCGTTGTCCCCCTCGTTGTGCAGGAAATAGACCTCCTCGTTGGCGGGCTTGACGCCGGTCGGCAGCCCCTCCCATGTCATATGGATGTAGTCCCGGTACGCCCACGCCGGCTGGGCCAGGAAACCGAGGCAGATCAGGGCGAAGGCCGCGACCGCCGAACCGTTTATGCGACATGTTTTCATGATGATGCTCCCGGAAAAGCGGTTAGTCATTCAACCGGTCGGTGGTTGACACGCGTTTCAGTTCGAAGGGTCCCGAAACCGAGAGGGCGTTTTTATGCAGCCCGGTCAGCGTCTCGTGGTACGTTCCACCCAGGGTGGATTGCCCCCACCCCGGCGGCGGATCGGACTCGGGCAGCCGCTCGTCCGACGGATACCGGCCCGAAAAGCTCAGGCTGATGGCGCGGGTGACCGCCAGGCCCGCCTGGTGGTCGGGATGGTACTTGTGCTTGAACGGATTGGTCCGGAAATCCGCCGGAAGCGTGAACGACAGGTCCAGGTTGTGGCCGGGGTCCATGACGCCGGCAAAGGGCAGGTACTGCTCCTCAAAATCGAAGGCGGGCGAACTGAGCCGGCGGCCTACCCCCTCGCCGTCGATCAGGCCCGCCCCGGTGAACTCGGAGAGCCGGCTGTCGTCCGTCACCAGGACATAGCGCCCCGGCTGATCCACCTCTTTTCCGCCGTCAACATTGCGATAGGTGCCGTCCTTCCAGAGCTGGGTCACCTCTTTCAGGAGGCGCGCCGTCCCCCCGGAATCCACATGCACCAGCAGCCGCAGGGTGAAAACGGCCGGCGTCGTCGTCTCGGCAACCCCGACCTCCCCCCGCTCTCCCTTGCGCTGGTGCACTTCAACCGCGATCACATTCGTCCCGCTGACCAGGGGCGCCGACGGAATGGTATGCTTGGTATACGTCAATTCATCCGCCGCCGTCACGGAGGAAACGGGATCCGTGTCGAAGGCGATATCCCCCTCCTGCGGCATGTTCGAGCGCAACACCTCCACGCCGTTGATATAGACCACGGCGCCGTCGTCGCGGACCAAATACAGGTCGAGACGGGAATAGGCGGCGGGATCGGACACGATAAAAGACGTGCGGAAATAGACCGCCGGATTCTTGTTGGTCGCCTCCCCCGCCTCCAAACGCGTCACATCCTGGTTGGTCGAGTTGCCATACCCGAGAGGCGCGGACCCGTTTTTCCACATGGAATCATCGTACACCGGCTGGCGCCAGGCCGTACCCCGGTCGGCCCCTGAATCGTCGTAGGTCCACGTCGACCGGACCGGATGCAGCGTGACGGGGACCGGGACCGCCACCACGGCCGTCATCTCGAATGCAAAATGGGCATCCGGATCCCAGGCCGCAAACTGGTGCAGTTCCACGGCCACCACATTGGTGGCCTGCAGCAGGTTGGCCGGAATGACGAACTCCTCATAGGCGGTTTCTCCGGCGCCCTCGATGCGGGACAGGGCCAGGGATCCGCAGTTGTAAATGCTGCCCAGGTTCGAGCGCCGGATCTGGGCCCCGTTCAGGTACACGACGGCGGCGTCATCCCGCAGCAACCGGCACTTCAGGCTGGAATACCGCGCCGGATCCGAAAGCACCACCGCGGTGCGGAAGTAAATGGTGGGCGAGCTGTTGGACAGCAGGGCCGTCCCCGCCGCCCCGTCGCCGTAGCCGAACGATCCCGAGCCGGTTTTCCAGCCGGCATCCACAAACGCCTTCTCGCGCCAGGCGGTGCCCAGGTCAGCCCCGGTGTCCAGGTAGCGCCACGCGGCCCCGGCCGGCACCAGCGTCTCCTCGGTCAGCAGCCCGTCCACGCCCAGGTCGAAGCTCAGGTCGGGCACCAGGGGGTTCGCATCGCTGACTGCGGCCAGGCGCGCATCGCCCACCCACAGCCCCGCGCGGGGAGACACGCCCTGTCCCGAAACCGAGGCGGCGACCATGGCAGAAATCAGAATCGGCGCGGCGATTCGCGCGGCGCCCCGTATCCCTGTCGGCTTGATGGTATGCACGGGAACCTCCTACAGCGTGGTGGTTTTCAGCGCCGTGAGCGGAAGCCGCACACGGGTGCCGATGTCGCTGGTGACCTCGATCACCGTCTCGTAAACCTCGGCCGCGAACGCTTCGCGCCGGACCGAAATCCGCAAGGTGACGCTCTCTCCCGCGGCCAGGGGCACCACCAGGGGCTCCGGCAGCGGATCCCAAAAGGCCTCCGTCCCGGCCATCCGCCAATAGGAGACCGGCCCCGGGCCGGACAGGTTCCGGACCTGGACGGAAACGGCGGCGGCGGACAGGTTGGCGATCGTCAGCTTCTTTTCAAGGGCGATCCCCGCGAACGACAGGCCGCTGCCGTCCGCCGTTTCCACGGACACGGGACCCATATAATCCGCGGTGTCCGCGGCATACACCCACAAGGCCTCCCCGGCGCGCATCACCTCGGCCGCGGTCTGCGGGGCGGCCACCCAGGTTCCGGCCCCATCCAGCCGGTACGCCGCCTGGCCCTTGAACGCCGAAGACGGGGCGAAAAACGCGCCCAGATCCGGCAGCGTCCCCTCGGGATTCAGCGGAAAGCCCGCCAGGTTGAACGCGTTCGCCTTCCAGCTGTACCGGGGAATCGCCGGCACGCCCGTCAGCGACCAGGTGACATTGCTGGCGGAAGCCAGCTTGACCAGGTAGGCCTTGTTGCCGTATATCCTGAACAGGCTGTTGAACATCGATTCCACCCGATTGGTCGGGAAATAGGCCAGCCACCGCGAGTCGTTATACATCGTCTCGCTCACGTTCCGGCTGAACTCGGCATCCCCCCGTTTCGGGGACCAGGCCCAGACGCTGGAAAGGGGCAGGGTTCCGAACATCTCGGCCGGCGTGTTGCCGGCAGGCTGAACCTCCAGGAAGACGGCGTTCCAGCCCGGATGAAGCTCAAGAGTCTGCCCGGCTGTCGGGTCGGCCGAGACCGGGGATAGGCAGACCAGCAGGGCCAGGGCACCCGCCCACGCCGCCCGCCGCCAGAACGCTGTTGACTTCATATCGCTTTCTCCTGCCTTGGTGTTTCAATCGTCCGACGGGTTTGTCGGCGGCGCCGCAGCCTTCGCCGCCGGCGCCGGCAAGTCGCGTATGGCGCTCTCGTCGACCACAATGCGGATATCCCGGGCCGCCTCCTCATACGCCCGGCCCAGGATCTCCTTCTTTTTCCGGAGAATCAGGTCCCGCTCGATATTCCGGCGGACCGTTTCAAAAGGCAGGACCGAGGCCGCCCGCCGTTCCATCAGCTTCATCAGGAAAAAACCGGAGTCGGTTTCAATCAGCTCGCTCACCTGGCCGGTCGAAACAAGCCCGGCCAGGGCCGCCTCGAGGCCCGGCCAGCGGAACGACTCCCGGTCCGGCCGATCCCACCCGCCATCGCCGCCCTGGTAGCGGGTCGCCTGGTCATCCGAATACCGG
Organism: uncultured Verrucomicrobiota bacterium; assembly: GCA_964481675.1. GTDB lineage: Bacteria > Verrucomicrobiota > Kiritimatiellia > CAIKKV01 > CAIKKV01 > CAIKKV01. The sequence goes on along the minus strand of CAYZVY010000003.1, from coordinate 5,852 downwards.
GCCGCGACAGGACCGAAATGGGGAACAGAAGCCGGCAGCGCCAGCGCCTCGGCCCGCGCCTGCTCCGCGCGGGCGCGCAGGGCCGCCTTCTTTTCGGGCGACGCCCCGGAGGCGGAAACGAAAACAACCGCGGCCCGGGAAGCCGCCGGAACGGCATAACGCGCCTTTTCGCGGCCATAGGCCAGCATCACCTCGTTGGACGAAGGCCGCCACTCCGGGCCCGCCTTCTCCAGCAGATGCCGTTCAAAATGATCCACCAGCAACTGCCGCAACTGGGCCCGGATGGCGGGATCGTCAAGAAGGCCGTCCTGCTCGGCCTTGATGGCCAGAACTTCGGAACGGATCAATTCATCGGCCAGCGCAAGCCGGTTCTCCGCCTTTGCGAATACCTGGGGAATCTCGCCGCCGCGCGCGGCCATGGCCTGGCGGAATTCGCCGGCGGTGACGCGCCTGTCCCCAATCAGGATAACAACACGATCATCGCCGGAAGGACGCCTGCACCCTCCCCCGATGCAGGCGAACCCGGCGGCAAGAACCAGCGGAATGACGACCCCCGCAAAGCGATGATGCGGTTGCATGTGATCGCCTCCCCC
>CAYZVY010000003.1:0-5159 GCA_964481675.1 uncultured Verrucomicrobiota bacterium | reverse complement strand
AGCTTGACGGCGCCGCGCCCGTCAGGATACGGGCTCGCCCAGATTTCATACTCGGCGGCATCGGGCGTGGTGGTGAACTGGACATAACACTGCGTTCCGTCGGATTCCTGCAGCGGCATGCTGACGTTCGTAATCGACAGGGCGGCGCCCTCCCCGGCGGCCAGCAGGTCCGCAATCGGGTTGTCCAATTCGGCCACCCCTTTCGGCAGCGGCATGCGCAGGCCGTCCAACCGGACCGCCTCGGCCGTCCGGTCTGCCGGCCTCTCGTATTCCGCCATCAGCCCGCTCAACAGGACGTCCTCCGGCGAGGCCGGCACGAACTCATTCACGGTGATGACGTGTGTCCGCCGCTCCACCAGGATCTTCTCCAGGGTCAGCGGCAGGTCCGGCACGCGGTCCCCCCCGCCATACGCGCCCCACCAGGTCGAGCCGGCTTCGCGGAACCGGTCATAAGGGCTGCACGCCGGCAGTTCGAATCGCAGGTAGCGCCAGCCATCGAAATTGAACACGCTCCAGTGGTGAATGTCGTCGCAGTTCCAGGCCCCCTTCGTGCCCACGCTTAGCCAGCGCTCGCCCTTGGCGTCACGAACGCTGTAAATCACGCGGCCCCAATCACTTGCAGCTTTCACCCAGAGCCCAAGATGGCTGGCCTTCCCCGGAATCGGGATCGGCTTGGCCGGTTTCAGGGTGGTGTAGAACGGCATGTCCCGGATTTCCCGGGCCGGCTTTTCAAGGTGCACGGCCAGGGCCTTGCCGCCTTGCGCCGCCGGCGCCTCCACCGCGCGCGCCGTCATGGGCGCGGGATACCGGCGGATAAACGCCTTGAAGCTGTCCTCATACTCGATATCCCGCTCCGCCGAGACGGTCCATGAACCGTCGCCGGGATTGGCCAGCGCCAGCGCACCGGCCGCGGGAGCCGAGTTGCCCTGATCCGGTTCGCCCAGCGTCAGGGCCGGAGCCTCCCCCAGCCCATGCACATAGCAGGGCGCCTGGCCGATGGGAAAGGTCACCCGGCCGTCGCGGACCGGCAACTCGGTCCGGTTGTCCATGGAGTCGTACACCGCCACCTTGGCATCGGCCGCCACCGACACCGACACCGGCCGCGTGCCGCGGATGGTCCAGAGCGCATGGACCAGGGCCCCCGTCCTGTAATGCTTGAACTGCATGGCGTAGGCCGACGTGCTGCCGGTCGGCACGCCCTTCACGAAATTGCACCGGTTCAGGTTGCGCGTCATCGTGGCGTAGGCCGCGTAGGACGGCTTCGGCGTGGCCAGCGGAAGCGTGTCGCAGATCCCGCCGCCGTAATGCTGCTCGCCCCAGTAGCTGCCGGCGTCGAAGGGACACCAGCCGCCGGTCTGGAAGTCGACCCCGTGCGCCAGGAGGATCAGCGAATTGCGCACCGACAGGGCGGCGTGCTCGTCGCGGGTCAGCGAGCCCGGCCGCGTGGGCAGGCACGGCCCCTCGTACATGGGCATCCAGGGGTCCGGGTTGCCCGCCTCGCGGAACGCGTCGCGGCAGATCATCAGCCGGTGCAGCGCCACCTGGTGGAACTGCGACTCGGGCAGCCGCTCGAAAACGGGAACATCCATCGTCAGGCCGTCGAGCCGCTGGCGCACCTCCTCGCTGCGGCGCAGGAACGGCACGGGGAAGCCGGGGTCGCCATGCGGCATCAGGCACTTCACGCCGGGATACGCCTCCTTGACGATCCTGGCCCCCTCCACCAGCCCCTTGAGGAAGAACTGGAAGCGGGTCTCCTCCTCGGGAGTGAAGACAAAGTCGTTCGTCCGGTCGAGCCCGTCGTAGCTGAGCGGGACGCCGGCGGTGTGCAACCCGATGCTGGGCTCGGCATAGAAGGAGATGAACAGGGGGCGGTTCAGGTCGTCCTGCTTGACGTAGCGCTCGGCCAGCTTGGCCAGGAAATTGGACTTGGCCACGTCATAGCCCTTGGCCTGCAGGTCGCTCGCGAAACCGGCAGTCACGTAATGATCCCCCGCGCCGAAGGCCTTGTACCCGCGGAGCCCGTATTTCCGGGCCGCCTGCTTGCCCGCCTCCGGCACCCGGTCGTCGAACGAGCCGTGATCGGCCTCGGCCCCGGCCATGCCCATGATGATCGTGGGCAGGGGCTCGGGGGGCGTGTTGTGCCCGCCGCGCCAGTTCCAGAAGCCGAAGATCGGGCCGTGGCCCCGCTGCCATTCCGTCTTCTCGCGCGTGTCTGCATGCAGCAGCGCCAGCCCGCGCCGCTCGGTCTGGAACACCGCCCCGGTGCTCAGCGCCAGGGTCAGGTCATGGTACCCCGTTTTTTTGAGGTCCAGCTCGAACGTCACCGTGACCGGCTTCCCGTCCTTGAAGGTCAGCTCCTTTTTCTGGCTCGTCGTCTCGGCCCCGTCATAGCTACGCGTGCTCATCTCAAGCGACACCTTGTCCACCGGGCGGCGGGGCGTGAGCGTGACGGTATAAGCCGGCTTTTCAGGCGCCGTCCACACGTGCAGCCCGTTGGCGGCGTTCAGCGCCACGTCCACCGGGGGCCGTTCCAGCGTCAGCGCGTAAACATGAACCGAGCTGGGCAGGCCGGCCGGGTGCATGCTGTAGAACATGGGATCGGGCCAGGCCCGGTAAAGCCGCACGCCCTTGGCCAGCTCCAGCTCCAGGGTCTCGAAATTCGCCAGCGAACCCGGCTCCACTGGAATGGTGACCAGGAACAGGTTCCCGGCTTTCCCGTTCACCAGCGAGGCCGGCAGGGCGGGCGCGCCGCCGGCCGGCTCCGCAAAGCGCTTCACCGTGGCCGGGAGCGTCTGGACCGGGCGGCCGGCCTCGGGAATGAAGAACTGGGCGGTGACGATCGGCAGGCTGTCGGGCTCGGAATCGGCCGCCGCCAGCAGGTGAATGGCCGAGTAGCGGCCCCTGGGGATGGTGAACTGCAGGCGCGTGGGGCTGCGGCCCCAGGCGCCGTCCCAGCGGCCGCCAAAGGCGCCGTCGCGCGGCGAATCGCGCCCGCCCAGGAACCCGTTCTGCAGCCAGCTCGGCTCCAGATCCACATGGTCGTTCCCCTGGAGGTCAACCGGCGGCCTGCGGAACGGCACGCCGCCCACGGTCGTGATCGGCTTGGAAACGGCGCCCTCCCCGCCTTTCAGCCTGGCGCCGTCGAACAGCGAGGCGTTCAGGTACCGGTCCAGCGCGATGGGCTCGAACCCGGCAGGCATCTCCGGCAGCGGCCCGATGCGGAAGGCGGCCAGGGCGACCGATTTGCCCAGCTCCAGGCTGAAGCGGCCGGCCGTGTTCGTGCCGCCGGACCACACCAGGCGGTCATCCAGGTAAACGCGGGTGCCGTCGGGCCGGACCTGCCACCGCACCTGGAGCCAGGTGCGGCACAACCGCGGCTGGGCGGCCATCAGGTGCTCGACCCGGATGCGGATATCCTCGGGGATCCCCAGGTTGCGCTTGGTGATCCAGCGGGTCTTGTATTCGTGCTTGATCAGGGATTCGCGCGCGCCCTGGGCGGCCATCTTGAACGTGACGCTGGCGCTGTCCAGCCCCGCGGCCGAGGACACGATCAGCTGGCAGCCCTCGGCCGTATTAGTGGGGACGGTCAGCCCGCCCGTCATTTTGAACGAGGCGGCGGCGGACTCGTTGCCGAGCAGGATGTCGGCCGTCACCTCGCTCCCCGGCTTGACCTCGGGCGAGCCGGTCATGAGCAGCGTCACCACCTCCGGAACCAGGGCCTTCAAGCCGTTGGTTTCCACGAGCGCATATCTGGGCGGACGCGTGCCGCGGTCGGACAGCGTCCAGCCTGCCGCGCCTGATCCTAATACAGGAACAAGATCGGGAAGCGGCGCGGCCGGGGGAGGCGCGGGCTTGGCGGCCAGCCCGGCGGCCAGGATCAGGGCGGAGACCGCCGGGAAGCAGACAACGGCCTTCACCAGGGACGCGGATGTTTTCATGACGGCCTACAGGCCCAGGCTGGTCATGTAGGCGAAGCTGGACTTCAGGCAGTCGAACGGATCGCGGCGGCAGGTGTCCTGCTCCATGCAGTACCAGCGCACGCCGGCGGCCTCGCAGGCGGGCACGATGTGCGGCCAGTCCATATTGCCTTCGCCGATCGGCGCCATCACGGGGCCCTCGGCCACCACTTCCTTGTCCTTCAGGTGAATGACGGGCACGCGGCCGTGGCAGCGCTCGAGCACGCGCTCGCAGTGCAGGCCGGCGTGCTCGACCCAGTACAGGTCCAGTTCCAGCATCAGGTCCGCCCCGCCCTCCTCCACCAGGATGTCGTGCAGGTTGCGGCGGACGTCGCCGGGAATGCGCATGAACTCCACGCTGTGATTGTGGTGCCCGAACCGGATGCCGGCCTTCTTGAACGCGGCGATCACCGGCTTCGCGTCCGCCAGCCACGTGCGGTAATTCTCGGGCGTGTGGCCGCCGGGAATGCCGCCGATCGCGGCGAAGTCGCAGCCCAGCTCCTTGTGAAACTGGATCTCCTGCTCGGTCTTGGCCGTCAGGTCGGCCCAGGAGCGGTGCGTGGCGATGACTTTCAGCCCGTTGCCGTCGAGCATCTTGCGCGCCTCGCGGGCGGACACTTCGGGCGTCTCCCCGTTCATGCAGCCGACGGCGGACAGCTGAACCGCGGGATAGCCCATGGCCGCAACCTTGGCCAGCGTGTCCGCCAAATCTTTTCCGGTCTTCGTGAATTCACGGACCGTATACATCTGCACCGCAATCTTCGAACCCTTAGCCATGATCGCCTCCTGATTTGAAACTTGAAGAGTAACCACTTGGGAACCGGAGCGCAATTCCGAATTCAGGGGGCGCATCTGCGATTAGGTGCGAGGTCTAGGCCTGTCATGGCCCGATGCTGTTGCCGCGTTTCGGCGTTCATGCCCGGCTGCTTTTGGGCGGATCAGGGTTCCGGCTAGGGTTGCCGGGGCACGAGCCCACGTCAACCCGCCGTCACCCTGCTGCGCCTCAAAATCAGCTCGTGCATGTCCGCTGATCGAAACGCCGCAACGACGTTGCCTTCGCGCGCCCTCGGCCCTGCCGGGCACTCTCGGGCGGCGCGCGAATAGGGTTCCCGAAGAACCGCCCTCTACATAAAAGTAGTCCATTTCCAAGCGGGCCTTTTATGGGCACCATCGCGAGCCGCCCCGGCCGCTTCGGCCAGGGCG
>CAYZVY010000002.1:0-58144 GCA_964481675.1 uncultured Verrucomicrobiota bacterium | reverse complement strand
GCGGGCGCCTCGCCCTACGGCCTGATGGCCGTGGTGGTGGTGCAGGAGGGGGCGGGCGACACGGCCGAGGAGGAGATTCTCTATTTCGACGACGCCCGCTTCCTGCTGTCCGATCCGGGCATCGGCGACAAGCTGAAGGCGGCCCTCTCCCGCGCCGCGCATGACAAGCCGTCGCAGCCGCTCATCATCGAGGCCGATCGCCAGGTCCGCCACGGCACGCTGGTCACCTTGATCAACCAGGCCTCGGCCGCCGGGATCGCCGAGGTCTACCTGGCGTCGCGCCCGCCCGCGCCGGGAGGAACACCCCCGTGACCGCCTCCACCGCCGACCGCCGCGCCAGCCGCGACCTGCTCGTTTCCGGCGGGGTGATCCTGTTCCTGACGGCCATGATGGTGCTGATCGCCGTGTGGTATGTCAAACCCCGCCCCGCGGTTCCGCTGCCGCCCGGGCGCTGCCGGGTGACCATGATTCCGCCGGGCGTGGCGCGAACCGCCTGGGCCCCCATCCACTTTTCGTTGCCCTCCAAGATCAGCTTCAGCCGCACCGTGCAGCCGGGCGACCCGCGGCTGACCACCAAGCTGAGCCCGCGGCCGGAGGATGTCCGGTACCTGCCCCGCGAGTCGAAGCCCGACCTGCTGCTGCCGGCGCCTGAAAAGGTGGCGCTGCCCGCCTTTACCCCCTGGGCCGGGGAGGGCCCCGTCTTTGCGCCGGTCGCTGCGGGAACCGGGTCGGGCGGCGTGACGGCCGAGCCGCTGGAAGGCGCGACGGTTGCGCTGCCTCCCGATTTCGGCACGCCCGGCAACTGGACCTCCTCCGGCTCCTGGTCGGTGACGGTCCGGCTGGAAGCCGGGAAGGATGGCCGCGTGGAACATGTGTTCCTGGGGGCGCCGGCGCCGGTGCCTGCCGTGGCGGCGCGCCTGGAAGGATGGATGAGGCAGGCGCGTTTGACGGGAGGGCGTGAGGCCCGCCTGAGGATCAGCCGGGTTGTGCCGGCGCCGGGCGGAAACGGGGAAGGACCTAAGCCGTGAAGCAGAGCGTGGATATTGTAACCTGGTCGCAGCGCCGGCCCGGCGCCGTGGTGGAGGCGTTCTTGAAGCGGCCGGCCGTGGATCCCGCGGCGGAGAAAGCAGCCCGCGACGTGCTGGCCGACATCCGCCTGCGCGGGGACGCCGCCGTGGCTGACTGGGTGAAAAAATTCGAGAAGAAGGTCCTTGCGCCGGGCGAATGGCGGGTGCCGGAGGCCGACCTGGCGGCGTCGGCCCGCCACACCGACGCGGCTTTCCGGCGCGCGGCGGCCGAGGCGCACCGGCGCATCCGGGCGTTTGCCCGGGCGGGAATCCGGAAAAACTGGCGGATGAGCGATGGGCACGGCGCCCTGCTGGGCGAGCGCTTCGTGCCCTACGACCGGGTGGGCGTGTATGTCCCCGGCGGCGCGGCGCCGCTGGCCTCCACCGTGCTGATGACGGTGACGCTGGCCCGGACGGCGGGGGTGCGCGAGATCGTGGCCTGCACCCCGGCGGATGCCGAGGGGCGGGTGAACCCCTATGTGCTGTATGCGTTGAAGCTGGCGGGCGCCACCGAGATTTACCGCGTGGGCGGCATCCAGGCCATCGGCCTGATGGCCTACGGCACCCGCCGGGTGCGGAAGGTGCAGAAGATCGCGGGGCCGGGCGGCGCCTTTGTGACGGCCGCCAAGAAGCTGGTTTACGGGGATGTGGCGCTCGACTCCGTGGCGGGGCCCAGCGAGATCGCCGTGCTGGCCGACGGGGCCGCCAACCCCGCCTTTGCCGCCGCCGACCTGCTCTCGCAGGCCGAGCACGGGACCGGGCACGAGAAGGCGCTGCTGGTCGCCACGTCGGCGGCTTTTGCCAACGCGTGCCGGCGGGAGCTGATGAAGCAGACGGCCCTGCTGGGCCGGAGCGCGGCCGTGGCCGAGGTGATGCGGCGGGGCGGCATCCTGTTCGTGGTGGTGAAGACGGTGGAGGAGGGGGCGGCGCTGTGCAACGCCTTCGCGCCCGAGCACCTGGAGCTGATGGTCCGCCACCCGGAGCGGCTGCTGCCCCGCATCACGCGGGCGGGGGCCGTGTTCCTGGGGCCGTGGACGCCGGAGTGCGTGGGCGACTACGCCGCCGGGCCGAGCCACGTGCTGCCCACGGGCGGCACGGCGGCCCTGTTTTCGGGACTGACGGTGAACGACTTCGTCCGGCGCATCAGCGTGGTCCGCTACACGCGGGGCGCCCTGAAGCGCGCCTGGCCGATCATCGAGGCGTTCGGCCGGGTGGAAGGATTGGACGCGCACGCCGCGTCCGGAAAGATGAGGCTGGCGCGGTCATGACATCGCTGATTCGACGCAACATCCGGCTCATGGCCGGCTACACGCCCGGGGAGCAGATGGCCGGCCCGGACCTGGTCAAGCTGAACACCAACGAGAACCCGTACCCCCCCTCGCCGCGGGTCCTGAAGGCCCTCCGGGGGCTCGACCCGGCCACGCTGCGGCTTTACCCGGATCCGGTCTGTTCCGGAATCAGAAACACACTGGCCGCCCGCCACGGGGTGGAGCCCGGCCAGGTGTTCGTGGGGAACGGGTCGGACGAGGTGCTGCGCCTGATCACGCTGGCGTTCGTGGAGGCCGGCGGGTCGCTGGGCATGTTCACGCCCTCCTATTCGCTCTACGACGTGCTGGCCGACTCGATCGGCGTGCCGATGAAGACGGTTCCGCTGGGGCCGGGCTTCGGCTGGCGCACGCCGCCGCCGGCGTTCCGCTGCTCGGTCTTTTTCATCACGACCCCCAACAACCCGACCGGCGTCATGTATCCGCCCAAGGCGGTGAAGGCGTTCTGCCGCCGGTTCAAGGGGCTGGTGGTGATCGACGAGGCGTATGTCGATTTCGCGGGCTGGAATTTCATGGAACTGGCCCGGACGTGCCCGAACGTGCTCGTCCTGCGGACGCTCTCGAAGTCCTATTCGCTGGCCGGCATCCGGCTGGGCTACGCGGTGGGCCCGGCCGAGCTGATCGGCGCGCTGCTGAAGCTCAAGGACTCCTATAACGTGAACCGACTGACCCAGCTGGCGGCGGAGGCGGGGCTTTCGGACGAGGGCTATATGATCCGGCAGGCGGCGCGCATCCGGACGAGCCGCGCCCGGCTGGCGCGGAACCTGGAGAGGCTGGGATTCCAGGTGACGCCGTCGGAGGCGAATTTCCTGTGGGTCAAGCCCACCCGCGTCGGGGCAAAGGCCCTGTTCGAGGCGCTGCGGGAGCGGCGGATCCTGATCCGGTACAATCCGGCGGCCTGGCATCCGGATTATGTGCGCATCACCGTGGGGACGGAAGCCGAGATCGCGAAGTTGCTCGTGGCGATCCGGGAGATCCAGTCTTAGCGCCGCGTCAAAGGAACGAAGAGGCATGACACGCAACCCGCGAATGAAGACGAGACGCATAACCTATTACCTCAGTCCAAAAGGCAACGACCGGGCGGCGGGAACGGCCTCGGCCCCTCTGCGAACCCTTGGCCGTGCGCTGAAGAAAGCGGCCGCCGCGACGCAGCCGGTGGAGATCGTGCTGCACCCCGGCGTGTATCCCCCGCTGTCTCTGCATCAGTTGCGCGGCACGGTGAAGCGGCCGGCGGTGATCCGGGGCCAGAAGCCGCCCCCCATCGATTACACCGTGGTGGCGAAACTCGACGGAGGTCGGATGGATTGGCGGCCCGTGCGGGAAGCGCTTGACCGGGGTGTCTGGCAGTTGCCGGACGCGCAGGGATTGGCCATCATTGAAGGAACCGGCACCGACGGATCGGAACTGTGCGATTGCGCGGATCTGCGCCTGGAAAACCTTGTGTTCTATGGCGGACAGACCGCGCTGACCGTGCGCGGCTGCCAGCGGGTCACGGTGGCGGATTGCGTAGCGACTGGAGATCCGGCGCATGCCATCCACGGAGTCGCCTTCTGTGTCAGAGGCCCTGATGATCAGCCCAGCCGCCAGATTCGGCTGGAACGCGTTCTCGCGTATGATCTCAAGGAATGCGGCTTCATGGTTCAGCCCGGAGCCCTGTTCGACAGTTGTTGGGAAAGTTGCATGGCCCACAGCATGCAGAGCGGCGGGGGTGACGGATTCAGTTTCCTGCACGTCCTGCCGGACAACTCCCCGGGAGCGCACCCCAATCGCCGGAAAGGTCTTTTCCCGAATGGGGTCGACTACGGAATCACCTTGCGGCGCTGCCTGGCCCTGCGCAACCGGTTGGATGGATTCGACATCGGCCAGGGAGTTGGCGGGATTACGCTCCAGACATGTCTGGGAGACGGCAATGGGTGGGGCGAATGGCACTCGAAAGATCTGAAGGTCTGGTCCGGGGGTAACCGCCTGGTTCAATCGCGCATGACCGGCCGAACGATGTTTATCACGGGAACGACGGCCATGCAGGGGTTTATGGCCGGAACCTGCGACGTACGCGTGGGGCACGGGCGCAACTCGGGCTCCGAATTCGCCGAGGGCGTGCGGCGCGCCGCTATTTGAGACACACGAGACTCTATCAAGGAAGGGCACACCATGGCGAGTATTCGGAAGGGGGGAAGAAGGATTGGCGCGATTGTGGTGGTCGGGATGGCGGCCATAATGGCCGGCGCGGCCGACAAGGAACTCGTGGTGGCGGAGGGCGGCAAGACCGAGGCGGTAGTGGTGGTGTCGCCGGAAGCCGGCCTGCCGCTGACCACGGCCAAGGATGGCGTGGTGTCGCGAGGTGTCGATAAAACGGGGACGCGCAACGCGGAATGGCTGGCGGCCAGGGACCTGGTCACCTATATCCAGCGGATGACCGGAGGGGAACCCAAGCTGGCCGCCACGCGCGCGGAGATCGACGCGGCGCTCGGCGGGAAGGCGCCTGTTTTCCTGGTGGGCGAGGAAGCGCTGGCGGCCAAGCCCGCCCTGGCGGCCCGGATTCGCGGGACCGCCAAGAAAAATCCCTTTTTGCGCGCCGATGCCATCGGCCTGCTGCGCGAGGGCAACCGGGTTTACCTGGCCGGCAGCAACGATGAGGCGCATTATTACGCCGTCTCGGCGCTGCTTCACAAGTGGGGGTGCCGCTGGTATCTGCCGACCGACTTCGGCGAGTGCATCCCGGAGTCGCCCCGGCTGACCCTGGCGGCGCTGGACGAGGTGTATGCGCCGCCGTTCGAGGTGCGGACCTACTGGATCTCCTGGAATGGCGATTACACGGGATACGCGGACTTCCAGCGGCGCAACTTCATGACCTCCGGCCTTCGCGTGCCGGCCGGCCACGCGCTCGGCCATTATGTCAAGGAGCTGATTCCCGCCGGGAAGACGGCGTACAACGTGCCCATCGCCGAGGAGAGCACGGCCCGCCATGTGGCGGACAAGGTCGGCGAATCCTACGCGAAGGGCGAGTCGGTTTCTCTGGGCATGGACGACGGCCTGTATGCCTCCGATTCCCCGAAGGACAAGGCGTTCATGGGGCTGCAGTACGACAAGTACATGATGCGCCCCGCCATGACCGACTGCTTCATGCTGTTCTACAACGGGGTGGCGAAGGTGCTGCGCGAGAGATACCCGCAGAGCAAGGCGCGGATCGGCTTCCTGGCCTATTCGAACATCACCCTGCCGCCGCTGCGCGTGACGAACTCCGAGCCGGCGCTGGTGGCCTACCTGGCCCCGATCGACATCGACCCCATCCATGGCATGGACGACCCCCAGTCGCCCCCGCGCGGGGAATACCGGGACATCATGTACGGCTGGGCGAAGGTGATGGACGGCCGCGTGGTGATCTACGATTACGACCAGGGCATGCTGGTCTGGCGCGACATCCCCAATCCCTCCATCCAGACGCTGGAGCAGGATTTCAAGCATTACCGGAAAGCCGGCATCCTGGGGGTGGATACCGAAAGCCGCAACGCCATCGGCACGATTTTCCTCAACCTGTATTGCCGCGGGCAGCTGATGTGGAATCCGGACGTCAAGGTGGACGACCTGCTGAAGGAGTTTTATCCGGCGTTCTACGGCCCCGCGGCGGAGCCGATGTCGGCCTACTGGGGCCTGGTGTTCGAGGCCTGGAAGACCACGATCGCCACCGAGCACGAGCATTTCGTCGCGCCCGTGATCTACACCCCCGAGTTGCTGGAGGGCATGCGCAAGGCGCTGGTGAAGGCCGAAGCCGCGGTCAAGCCGCTGCGGGCGAAGGCGGATCCCACGGCGCGCGAGAAGCAGTTCCTGGCGAGGATGGATTTCACCCGCCTCAATTTCACCGTGGCTGAGAACTACCTGGCCATGATCCGCGCGGCGGCGGGCGACTGCGACTACGGGAAGGCCGCGGAGTTCGGGGACAAGGGGCTGGCCGCGCGGGAGAAGCTGACGGAGATGAACGGCACGTTCACGACCTACAAGCGGATCGGCGAGCACGGCCCGGCCTGGTGGCCCGGCGAGGTCCAGCAATACCGGAACCTGCAGCAGTATCTGACCGGCAGCAACGGCACGCTGATTGTGAAACTGCCGCTGGAATGGGCGTTCCATCGCGACCCTAAGGATCTGGGGTTCAAGGAGGGCTGGGGGGTGAAGCCGCCGGACCTGGCGTTCTGGAAGGAGAAGGGCGCGACCTTCACGCCCGACAGCCGGAAGGACTATCCCGTCACCGAATGGGAGAGCGTCCGGAGCGATCTGTACCTGCAGGCCCAGGGCGTGCGGCATCCCGACCGGCAGAGTTACACGGGCATCGGGTGGTATGCGGTCGAAGCGGAGCTGACGGCGGCCCAGGTGAAGGGCGGCGTGCGGCTGATGTTCCCCGGACTGTTCAACGAGTGCCGGCTTTATGTCAACGGCCAGGATGTGGGACGTCGCGAGAAGTACAACCCGATCTGGTGGCTTAACGATTATACATTCCAGTGGGACGTGGATCTGACCGGCAAGCTTAAATCCGGCAAGAACCTGATCACGCTGCGGATCGACAACCCCCATCATTTCGGCGGGATGTTCAGGAGGCCCTTCCTGTATGCGCCTCCCGTGGTTGCGCCATAAGCAGGAGAGGATCCCATGAAACCGGTTGACATGGCCACGGCGGCCGCCGAATTCGAGCGGCATCGCGAACGGTATTGGGCGGACTGGAAAGAGGCGGTGCGGTTTCCGAGCCTGGGGGCCGACGCCGCGCATGCCGGCGACTGCCGCGCCTGCGCGGACTGGTTCGCCGGGCGGCTGGCGGCGGCGGGCTTCCGGGCTGAGCTTCTGGAAACGGGCGCGCCTCCGGTCGTGTTCGCCGAGCGGAAGGGGCGGCCGGGTTCGCCCGCGATCCTGATTTACGGGCATTATGACGTGCAGCCCGCGGATCCGCTGGAGGCGTGGGAAACCCCGCCGTTCGAGCCGGTGTTCCGGGAGGGGAAATTGTACGGCCGGGGGGCGCAGGACAACAAGGGGCAGCTGGCTTATGTGCTGGCGGCGCTGGACGCGCTGAACCGGTTTGGCGGGGACGGCCTCTGCACGGTCAAGGTTCTGCTGGAGGGGCAGGAGGAGTCGGGCAGCAGCGGGCTGTCCCTCTTTTTGCCGAAATGGGCGGACCGCCTGAAGGCGGATGTCCTGCTGGTGACGGACACGTTCCTGGCCGCATCGGGCGCGCCGTCGATTGTGATGGGGCTGCGCGGGATCGTGCACTGGACGCTGACCGTCGAGGGCCCCCTGAGGGACCTTCATTCCGGCTCCCACGGGGGCGTGGCGCCCAATCCGGCCATGGCCCTGTGCCGGCTGATCGCGGGGCTGCACCGGCCCGACGGCAGCGTGGCGGTGGAGGGCTTCGAGGCCGGTGTCCGGCCTCCGGGCGCCCGCGAGCGCGAGTTGCTGGCGCGCGAGCCATTCGATCCCGAGCATTACCGGGCGCAGACGGGCGTTCCGCCCGCGGGCGGGGAGACGGCGCTGCCGCCGCTGGAGCGCCTGGGCTTCCGTCCCACGATCGAGGTGAACGGGGTGCATGGCGGATACGGGGGTGCCGGATCGAAGACCATTATTCCGGCGAAAGCGTTTGCCAAGATGACGGCCCGGCTGGCGGGCGGGCAGGATCCGGCCGCCGTGCTGGCGGCGGTGGAGGCGCATGTCAGGCGCCACGCGCCGGCGGGGCTCACGGTGACGATGAGCGAGATGACAGTCGGCGGGCCGGCCCTGCGGCTCGATGCGGATTCGCCGCTGGCGGCGCGCGCGGCCGCGGTTCTGCAGGACGTGTGCGGCAGGGAGGCGGCGTTCCACTGGGAGGGCGCGTCCATCCCGGTGCTGTCGCTCCTGGCAAAGGTGGCGGGGGCCGAGCCGCTGATCACCGGGTTCGGCCTGGAGGAGGACCACGTGCATGCGCCGAACGAATCGTTCGCGCAGGACCGGTTCCGGCTGGGCTTCCTGTATGTCGTGCGCCTGCTGTCGGGCTTTTCGGCGCACGGTTGACTTGGCTAAGTTCAAAGGTTAAGATAGCTATATGAAAGTCAAGACGGCCGACCTGAAAAACAACCTGAGCCGCTACCTGGCCCGGATCCGCCGGACCGGCGACACGATCATTGTCTGCGACCGGGACACGCCGGTGGCCACGCTTTCGCCCATTGCCGCCAAGCCCGATGAGGAATGGGCCCGCTATCGGCGGGATATCATGGAGAAGGCGAAGAAGGCGGGACTTCTCATTGACCTGCCTCTTCAGCGACCGGATCGGTCCAAGAAGGTGAAGGCCAATCCTACCGTCGCTCCCGATGGGCGGACGGATATCCATACCATCGATCTGGTGCGCAAGGGACGCGACTACTGATGAATTTGTTCTGGGATTCCAGCGCGTTACTCAGTCTGGTTTTTTCGGAATCGTCTTCCCTGTCCGCCCGCGAGGCCTGGGACCTGTCTGTTCTTGATCTGGGTTGGCGGTGGCTGGAAGTGGAAGCCGTGGCCGGTGCCACACGAAGGCGTGCCAGTCCCGCGCAATGGAGCCTTTTGGAGCAATACCTGTCGCAAATCCGGTTAATCGATCTTGAAAAAGAAAAGATTCCAGATCTTTGTGCTCATAACCGGGAGTGGGGACTTCGGGCCGCGGATGCCGGGCATGTATATGTTTTCAAGGAAGTGGCCCCCTATATGCCCCATTTGGAAATGGTATGCTTCGACCGGGAAATCAGGACCGTGGTCCGGAGACTTGGTTTTTTGATTTGGGGCGACAAGCCTGATGGCTTCGGATTGGCCCGCGAGCGAAGAGCGGACTATCGGACAAAAAAGAAAAAGGAGCAGACTTGAAAAAGGTTCTGATCATTGGAACGGGCGGGATCGGCAAGCGGCATATCCGGGGCTTCCTGAAGACGGGCCGCGCGAAACTGTGGGTCGTGGAGCCGGTGGCGGAGAAGCGCGCCGAGGTGCTGCGGGACTATGCGATTGAACAGGGATTCGCCGATCTGGGGCAGGCCGACCTGAAGTCCTTTGACCTGGCCGTCATCTGCGCGCCCGCCCACGTCCACGTGCCGCTGGCCCTGAAGTGCGCGGAGGCGGGCGTGCCGTTCCTGACCGAGAAGCCGCTCTCCGCGACGCTGGACGGCGTGGAGGCGCTGCTGGCGAAGGTTAAGGAGAAGAGGGTCGAGGCGCGGGTGGGCTATGTCCGGCGGAGCGCGGTTGAACTCATGGAGATGAGGCGGCAGATCGGCGAAGGAAAGATCGGCGAGCTGCGCATGGCTTACATGAACGCCTCCCAGGAATTCCCGAAATACCGGCCTGATTACCAGGTCACGTATTACGCGAAAAAGGCCATGGGCGGCGGCTGCATCCTGGATGGGGCCAGCCACATGATCGACATGGCCATCTGGTTTTTCGGCGAGCCGGTAGAAGTGAGCGCGATGTATGACCGGCTGTCGCTGACGGGCGTCGAGTGCGAGGACTGCTGCCTGATCGCGATCCGCTTCAGGAGCGGGGCCCTGGTCCAGATCTCGATGAATCAGTTCCAGAAGCCCAACGTCAATACGGTCGAGGTGATCGGCACGAAGGGCAACCTGATGCTGGACATGAGCACCCTCCGGTTTTCCGGAGACGATTCGGGCACGTGGGATGAAAAGAACTACATGGAAGGCTTGCGGCCCCTGGAGGCGCACGAGGCCCGGTTCGCGCTCCAGGCGAACCTGATGCTGGACACGATCGACGGGAAGCCGTCCCACATGGCCACGCTGGAGGAGGCGTTCCTGAATTTGAAAGTGGCGCTGGCGGCCAAGCAGTCGGACTGTGAGAAACGGATCATCCGGCTGGCGTGATTCGGATCAGACGGTTGCGCCGGATTAGCGGGGTTGCCCCTGGCGGGAGGGTCGGGTTGGAACGACGCACATTTATCAAGGGGTTGGCCGCCGCTGTCGCGGGCGCCGGCTTGCTGCCGCGGGTGACCCACGCCGCCGCCGAGGGGATGGACGCGCTCCGTCGCGACCTTGCCGGGGATTCGGCCAAGGGATTGCCCTGGGAGCGGATCCGGCGGGAGTTCCTGCTGGCGCCCGGCTTGATTCACCTGAATTGCGGCAGCCTGGGCGCCACGCCCCGGGTGGTGATCGAGGCGGTGGCGGGGTTCATGCGCGAGCTGGAGTCCGATCCCGTCCATCAGCTGTATGGCCCGATGGGGGAGGCCATGGAGGGCGTCCGCCGGCATGCCGCGGGTTTCCTGGGAGCGGCCGAGTCGGAGGTCGCCATCACCCGCAATACCACGGAAGGCATGAACCTGATCGCCACGGGGCTCCGGTTGAAGGCGGGCGATGAGATTTTAACGACCGACCATGAGCACGCCGGGGGATTGTCCGGCTGGCAATACCTGGCGGAACGCGACGGGGTGAAGATCGTGCAGGTCAGGATGCCGGCGCCGGCGCCTGGCCAGGAGGCGATTCTCGAGCTGCTGGCCGCCGCGATGACGTCCCGCACCCGCGTGTGCAGCGTCAGCCATGTCGATACGCTCACCGGCCTGCAGATGCCGCTGAAGGGGATTGCGGCGATCACCCGGCCCCGGGACATCCTGCTGGTGGCGGACGGCGCCCAGGCGCCGGGCATGCTGGCCATGGACGTCAAGGCGCTGGGCGTGGACGCCTATGCGTCCAGCAGCCACAAGTGGATGCTGGCCCCCAAGGGAAGCGGGCTGCTCTACATCCGGAGGGAGGCGCAGGACCGGATTCGCCCCGTGTCGTTGCGCGCCGGCTACAGCGTCTACTCGGGCTCGAGCGGGACGCGGAACGTTCCCCATATTCTCGGGCATGGCCTGGCCATGGATTTCCACGAGGCGCTTGGCGTGGGCCGGGTGGAGTCGCGGTGCCGGGAGCTGTGTCGCCGGTTGCGGACGCGGCTGGAGGCGATGCCCGGATTGCGGATGCTGACGCCGGCGGACCCGGCGCTGTCGGCGGCCATGCTGACCGTTGCGCTGGAGAAGGGGCGGAGCGCCCAGGTGGCGGAGCGGCTGTTCCGGGAACGCCGGATGGTCGTGAAGGTCGTGCCGGCCACGCTGGTGACGGAGCGCTCGATCGGAACCCGGGATTATAACGCGCTCCGGTTTTCGACCCATATTTTCAACAGTGAGGCGGAAGTTGACGAGGCGGCTGATGCGCTTCGAACGATGATCGGGTGAAGGCGTCATTCCGCCCGACGGCGGCATGTGGGAACGCCTGCGGGCAGGACTAGCGGGAAGGATGACAAGAATGGATCCGATCGTGCTGGATATAGGGGCGCAGCCCCAGTGTTTTGTGGATGACGCCGTTGTGGCGGCCAGCCGGGGGCTGGAGCGCCGCGTGCATTCCCTTGTGAAGGCGGGCACGGAGCCGGTCCTGGCCGCCAGCGAACCGTGGGAGGGCGACTGGACGGGCCCGGTTGCCGTTCATTTCGATCGGCAGCTCGGGCTGTGGCGCATGTGGTACAACAGCACCGGAAAGCGCCGGATGGATCTGCCGGCCCTGCGCCGCGGCACGCTGCACGTGGCGGTGTCACCGGACGGCGTGCGCTGGGAGAAGCCGCCGCTTGGCGCGTGCGATCTGGGCGGCGTCCCCAACAACCTGTGCGTCTGGGAGGACGGCCGGCCGATGACCGGTGCCGTCACCGTGTTCGACGAGCCTGGCGACCCCGATCCGTCGCGGCGGTACAAGCTGATCTGGTACGGGCCCAACTATTACCTGGCCTATTCGGCCGACGGCATCCGCTGGCGGCCGGCGCAGCGGGACCCGGTCTGGGCCAACGGGGCGGGTGACGGGCTCGAGGAGACGGCGTTCTTTTTCCGCGATCCCCTGGCGGGGAAGTATCGCGGGCACATGCGCGTCTGGAGGCGGCACCAGACGATCCGCAAGACCGGGCTGGGCGAAAGCGACGACCTGCTGACCTGGACCGGGCCCGTGATCAACTGGGAGGCTTCTCCCGATTACGGGCTGGGCGCGCAGATGTATGGCATGCACGTGCACGTGGATGCCGGTTTATACTGGGCTTTTCCGTGGATCTTCTACACCGCGGAGCCGTTCGACGAGGCGCTCCAGTATACGATGCGGTTCAAGCTGGGCTGGAGCCGGGACGGCCGGGCATGGAATGCGATCGCGCCGGAGCAGGATATGGTTCCCATGGGCGAGCGCGGCCGGAGCTTCGACTGGGGCATGATGTTCTCGCATTGTCCGGCCGTGCTGACCGAAACCGAAGGGCGTCTCTATTACATCGGCTGCGACGGCATCCACGACGGCTCGGACCGGGTCCGGGCGGTCGGCCTGGCCACCTGGAGGCGCGGCGGGCTGGTGTCGCTGCACGCGGAGCAGGAGGGCACGCTGCTGACCCATCACCTGTTGTTCCGCGGCCAGGAAATCCGGATCAACGCCAGGACGGCGGCGGGCGGATCGATCCAGGCGGAGCTGCTCGGCGACGGCGGCGGCATGATCAAGAGCCACAATTTCGCGGCCTCCGACGCGTTCCAGGGCGACGCGCAGGACCATGTGCTGACGTGGAACGGCAGCGGCGACTTGTCGCGCTTCTACGGCCAGATGATTCTGCTGCGGCTGCGGCTGCGCCGGGCGGACCTGTTTTCGTTCCGGATCGCCGGGTCCAAGGAACGGTTCGAGATGCCGCTGGGGCCGCCTCCTGTCCGGGCGGGCCGCTGCGTGGAGGCGCCGGCGATCGACGGCGTGCTGGACGAGACGTGCTGGGAGGATTATAACCATAGCGGCGTGGCGGCTGACTTTGTCCGGTATGACCGGATCGAGCCGGTGGCCGTCAAGACGCGCGCGCTGTTCACTTATGACGACCGGAACCTGTATATCGCGGTCGAATGCAACGAGCCGTTGAGCGAGTCGCTGCCGGCCTTGCGCGCCGCGGGGCCGGTCAATTATCACAAGGAAGAGTGCTTCGAGATCCGGTTGAGCGGCCCCGCGCACGGCTGCGGCCTGCATTATCACCAGCTGTTCGTGACGTCGACCGGCGGGATGGAGCACAATTATTTCAGCAAGGAGGCCGGCGATCTGCGCGGGTACTTGCGCGATCCCTGGCAGGTCAAAACGAGTGTCGTTCCGGGCCGGTGGTGCGCCGAGATCGCCGTGCCGTTCGCAACGTTGACGACGGCGGCGCCCGCGGCCGGCGAGCGCTGGAGGCTCAACATCATCCGCCACCGCCATGCGGGGGGCGAGGATACCTCATGCTGGGTCTGCCAGTTCGGCAGCGTGCACCGTACGGACCTGGCCGGCGACCTGGTGTTCGGGTGAAGGTTCCGCCGGCTCGGCCGGATCAGGGCAGGTCGAGTTCCGCGAAATAGACGTCCGACGGCATCAGGCGGTCGGCCTTGGTCCAGGGCTCCGAGGGGATGTAGCGGAAGACGGCGTCCAGCACGCCCATGTTGTAGGCGTGGGCCGAGTAGTAGCTCATGCAGATGCGGTCCTCGGGATCCAGGATCAGGCCGGGATAGGCGCAGTCGCCCGAGGCCGGGATGTGAAGGGCGGCCTTGACCGTGCCCCGGCCCAGCTCCCAGACGCCCAGGCTGCCCGTGCCGGCGTAGAAGGTCGTTTCCCCCTCCAGGTCCGGCTTGCGCCGGCCGGCGACGAACACCCTGTCCTTCACGGCCAGCATGGCGGGACAGTGGATGGTGACGCCGAGGTTGACCAGCTCCCAGTCCGTGTAGGGGGCGCGCGCGGCGGCGAACCAGCTCGGGTCGGGGTTGCCGGCGCCGCGCGCCACGATCCACGCCTCGCCGTCGGGGCGGAAGAGGATGTCGGCCTCGTTGAGGGGGAGGTGGGCGCCCACCGTGCAGAGGGGCTTCCAATGGAGCAGGTCCTTCGAGGTGACCAGCTTGAGGTTGTAGGGCGGGGTGAGCCCGGTCCGGATCGACTCGATGAGGCCGTAGTAGAGGCCGTTGTGCTCCCGCACGCGCCAGAGCCAGTCGCCGCGATCTAGAATGGGAACAGGCTGGCTCCAGGTGAAGCCGGTGTCCGAGAAGGCGACGTACTGCTGGAGGCAGGCGCCCTCGTATTTTTCGTGCCAGCTCGGGAAGATCATGGCCAGCCGGTCGCCCATGGGAACGAGCTTGGGGTCACGGTTGTCGCCGGGGACCTTCAGATGCGCCGTTTCGCGGAAGCGCTGGCGGTCCATGGAGACGGCCAGCACGGCCTCGCCGTCCTGCGACGCGTGCGCGGCGCCTTTTCGGTAGCTGACCCAGTAGGCGCCTTTCCAGTGCAGAAGATCCGTGAAGCCGTTGTGCCAGCCGTCGCGGATGACCGTTGTTTGACGCAGTATTTTTCCCATATTGGAACGCTAGCGCGCAGGCTCCTCTTTTTCAAGAGGGATCTGACGGAAAAGACAACCGCCCGCGGAGGCCGGGCGGTTGTCAGAAGGGGAGATTAACTATGGTTCAACTTGTTTCGACTGCAATGTATCTTCCGGGTTCTTCCGTTTTCGGCATTGTCACGGTCAAAACGTCTTTTCGTCATTCAGCTTTTCCGATATCGCCTTCGGCCGGAAGCGGGATCACCCGGTGGAAACAGCCAGCTAGGCGTTCCGTTTGATAACCGGTTTTTGTTTGTCCCTGTCGTTCCTCCTGTTTTTAGGGAGCATCGTTTCTTGATAGGATCTTTCTGGGTTATCAGCTCCCAGCCCATATATAGCATCAGCCATGCCAAGGAGTGAACACGTCATACAGATCGATGTATACGGCCATCGACAGGAGCGGGCGGGTCAAAAGGTCTATGGAGAGCGACAAAATGGCTAATAGACAAGGATGAGGGCTCCGAAGGTCTGGGACCGTCTGATGCCGATGAACGTATCCTTCTGGTCGTAGTGGATTCCGAAGCGTTTGAGGAAGGGACTGGAAAGGGCGGTGGTGTTCCACGTGATGGCTTTTGAGTTGGTCATCGACTCCAGGGCGCTCCGGTGGTCGCCCGCCCAGCGCAGGCCCCAGGCGGCGGCGCCAACGTCGAGCGGATCGGCCGTGAAATCGAGGTGCAGGCGGCCCAGGCCCGAAATGGCCAGCGCGCTGTCGTGGGTGCTTCGGATGTCGAGTCCCGCGGAAACGCCGGCGATGTGGCTGGTGACGGCGCCGGAGGAAAGGATGGCGCACTGGCTGGTGATGGCGAAGCGGGTGCCGTCCAGTTCGACCAGGCCGTAGGTGTTGGTGGTGTTGAGATTTCCGACCTGGAGCCGGCCCGCGGTGACGGCTCCTGCGGGCAGGATCAGCCGGCCCAGGTTTTTACTGCCGGAATAGGTGTTGGAGCCCATGCCGACGACCACGCTCCCGTCCACGTCGAGGTTGGAGAGGATGCAGGCGGAGAGGTCGAGCCTTCCCCAGGTGCCGCCCTGGACGTTCGTGTTAACGGAGGCGCCGATCCAGAGATTGGTCAACCAGGCCTGGAACGTGGCGCCGGTGGGGGAGAAATCGCCCACGCCTTTCTTGCCGTAATCGAGGGTGTCGTGATGGCCGAGAACGATCGAGCCGCGGCTGGACGGGCTGCCCACGGTGAAGGTCCAGTTGCTGGTCGGCAGGTTCACCAGTCGTCCGGTGGCGCCGTTATAGGCCCCCATCCAGAAGTCCCGGCTCACGGTGATGTTTTTCAGCTGGCTGCCGGTTCCGAAGTCCAGCCAGCCGTCCCCGCCGGTGGCGTTGATGTTTCCGCCGCAACCGACCTGAACCTGGCCCACGTTGACGTTGGTGATGGCGGGAGAAAGCAGCAGCTTGCCGTTGCCGCCGGCGGAGCCTGGCTGCATGGCGCCGCCGACGATCAGGCGGTCGGCTTGCACGGTGTTGGTGGCGCCGTTGCTGACGAGGGTGGCCTGGCTCAGGTCGAGGAGTCCCTGGGGGAATCCGTATTTGTGGAGGGCGGCCGAATCCGAGGTGAAACCGACGCACAGGTCGGTAAGCCAGGCGAACACGGTGGCTTGCGCCAGGACGAGGGTGCCTGTCGTGCACGGGGCCCAGTAGTAGGTGCCGCCTCCCGCCACGTGGAACGGGACGGGCGCGGAGGGGCCGCCCACGGTCAGCGTCAGGCCGGTGGGGGTATATTCGATAAACTGCCCCGCGTCGTCCGTATAGCCGAGGTGGGCGTTGCCGTTTTCCGTGGACCAGTAAAAGCCGTTGGTGGCGGTGATGGAGCGCAGGGCCGAGTTGGAGCCGATGTCGAGGTATCCCCGGGCTTCATATTCGGAGCCGCCGGCAGCCCTGAATCGGGAACCGCGGCCGAAAATGAAGGCGCCGACTGAAATCTCCGTGATGTTGGAGGGAAGGCGCAGCAGGCCGTAGGCGGACTGGCCGTGGCAGATTTTGAAGGTGTCGACTCCCCTGATCTTGTTCGGCTCCGCTCCGATCTGGACGGACGAGGAGGCCAGGTCCAGGAGGCCCGTGCTCGTTCCTTCGCCCTCGGTATGGGCCGCGCCCACGAACAGTTCGCTGAGATAGGCGGTCAGGCGGCCCTGGCTCAGTTTCAGCTTGGCTTCCGTTCCGGTGGCTTGGCGGCCGGTGTGATTGGAGATGTACATTTTTTTCGGCGCGTTTGGCAGCCCGATTTCAAGGTGAACCTGTGATGGGAGATTCGTCAGGATGCCGGTGGAACTGTAATCGCCCATCAGGAAGTCGCCGCGCACCCGGAAGTTAGTCAGGCTTGAATGGTCGCCAAAGTCCAGCGTTCCGGACGGCCCCGGATTGAAGCCGTAATAGCCGAGGGCCAAGAGGCCGTTCACTTCAAAGACGGTCAGGCTGGGAGGCAATTTCAGGACGCTTGGATTTGTGGAGCGGAAGGAGACGTAGACATTGCTGACGATGAGGACATTCGGAATGTCGCGCGTGCTGATGGTGGCGCCGGAGAGATCCAGAAGGCCCGAGACGCCGTTAGCATCGGTCGGCGTGCCGTACCCCACCTGGATGTTGTTGGCGTTGGAGACCGCCACGGTGCAGCTGATCGTCAGGCTGTTGTTGGTGATGCCCAAATAGGAGATCGTCTTGTTGCCGACATAGATGACGCAGGACATCGTGCCGGTTCCCAGTTGCAGGGTGCCGTTCTGGATGGTGACCCCGCAATTGGTGGTGTCGCGTCCCGCGATCAGTGACCCTTGGGCGACCAGTTTGTTGCCGCCCAGGTCGAGAGTGTGCCGGGAAAACTGGTTGCTGTAGACCAGGTAGCGGATGTTCCAGTCATGGTCGACGACATTGGTGTTGCCCGCATCGGCCTGGGTGAAGTAGATCGTGGTGGAGTCCGGGTTGGCGGGCACGGTGCCGTCCTGCCAGTTTCCGGGGGTGGACCAGTTGTCGTTTCCGCCGGCGCCGGTCCAGAAATCGGTGGCGGGGGCGCGGACTGCGAGGCCGAGCGCAAATAGAAAAACGACTGCCAACCGGACCGGAAAAAGATGTGGCGACATAGGCCCTCCTGACCGGGGAATACCCCAAGCCATGACGGCATTATAGAAGACCGGGGAGGAAATGCAATCCTGCCCAAAAGAAACGTCCGCCCGGGAAAGGGCGGACGTTTTGCCAGGGGGAACGGGTCAGCCCGGATAGTTTAACGCTCCGAAACGGGAATATGGAGGGCCATAAAGGCCGTGAGGCCGAATCCGTTGGAAGGCATTTTGGGCAGGCGATGCTTTTCGTCGGCGTGGCCGTTCAGGTTGACGTAGAGCGTGGCGTTGTCGGCGCTCAGCTTGACGCCGTAGGTGCCGCAGGGCACATAGCCGGTCTTGCCCAGGACGGCGTCCTGGAGGAAGGCCAGCACCTTGCGCTTGCCGGTCTTGACGTTGTACTGCACCACCGGCGTGCCGATCTTCAGCGAGCTGCCGTGGGCGCCCGGCAGGAAATACAGGTACTGGCCGTCGGAGGAGAGCGCGCAGACGGTCGTGTAGTCGCCGTCCAGGAAGTCGGGCCCCAGCATCTCCAGTTTCTCGGAGGCGGGTGAGAAGCGGAAGATCGACTGCTGGACCGTCTTGTCGCCGCCAAACGTAGAGCCGTAGATCCAGCCGTCGGGCGATTCGGCGGCGGAGGAGCGCATGCACGCGCCGCCCGCGAACACCATGCGCGTGGCCTTGATCTCCTTTTTCGCGGGATCGTATTTCCAGAGGCCGCCCTTGCCGTTGAAGTAGACGCACCCGTTCTTCGCCAGCGCCATGTTGCGGTCCTGGGTCACCGCGTCGTAGGGGCTGGTGTAGACGAACTGGCGGCTGGTCAGGTCGAAGGCCGCCAGCGCCACCGCCTTGGCGAACTTGCCCTCCAGCATCATGTAGAGGATGTTGCGTTGCTTGTCCATCAGCGTGGTGGCCGTGCACTGGGCGGGGAGATGGCCCGCGAGATCCGTCTTGCCGGTTCCGGGGTCGTAGCGGAAGATCGGGCTGCCCGGCACGTTGGCGGTCCATTTGTGCTCGAAGGCCGTGCCGCCGTCGTTGAGCGTGGTGATGACGTAGATCATGCCGTCGGCCCCTTCCAGGATGCCGGCGTGGACCTTGGACCAGTAGACGTCGCCCGGCTGGTGCTTGGAAACGGCGTTGACGTCGAGGATTTGCTTGAGTTCCTTCGCGGCCGGATCCCAGGCGTAGACGAAGCAGTAGGCGCCCGTCTCGTTGTTGCCGTGGTCGCCCGTGCCCGAATAGACGACGCCATTGGAGCCCACGCCGATGTCGCCCCAGGCCGACCAGCCCGTGCCGTTCAGCGCGGGGTTGGGCAGGCCCGTGTGGTAGGCCAGCTCCACCACGGGCGCGGTCTTCGCCATCTCGAACGGGGCGCAGTTGGCGTTAGTCCGCAGCGTGGCCACGTCCGGCGGAATCTTCAGGAAGTCGTCGGTCCGGATCGTCACCGTCCCCTTGACGGCGCCCGGCAACTCCGGCGGCCATTGCTGGGCTCCGGCCTGGTTCACGAGTGACAGGGCAACCGCCGCAGCGGCAAAAACGGCAACGCGCTTCAGGTACATCGGCATCCTCCGGTTAACGGCCACCATCCTAGTCCCTCACAGGGGGTTTGCCAAGCGGGGATTAGGCCATGCAGGTTCTTCTGTGGGAGACGCAGCCTCTTCTGTGGACGCGGCCGCTGGCCGCGTAACCGCCGGGCAAGCGCCACGCCGTTATCGCCCTCACCGGGGTCTGCCACAGAAGCCCCGCCATGGCGGATATACGGGATCTTTTCCGGCGCCAGTCTGCTCCTGTCCGGAATCAGGACACTTCCTGTCCTAAGGCCGAACACTATTTCCGAAAAAAGGAGCAATAATCAGCAAAATCAAGGCATTTTCAGGCTTGGCACGGGGCCTGCTTTAGGGGATGCCGCCGATGAAACCGAGAGGAAAGCCACAGTGGAGTTCCCCGGAAGACGGAGGCGAAA
This sequence comes from uncultured Verrucomicrobiota bacterium, assembly GCA_964481675.1. Classification (GTDB taxonomy): domain Bacteria; phylum Verrucomicrobiota; class Kiritimatiellia; order CAIKKV01; family CAIKKV01; genus CAIKKV01. The sequence goes on along the minus strand of CAYZVY010000002.1, from coordinate 38,390 downwards.
CAAGGAGGATGGAGATGAAGAGCGGGATGATCAAGCGCGGGTTCGAGGCGGTGGAGACGGCGGGGCTGAAGCTGGGCGTTCGGTTGGAGGGCTGGATGCCCCGCCGGGACAAGAGGGGGCTGAGCACGGTTGAAACCATTGCCCTGACCGTGGTGGTGGTGGGCGCCGTGGTCGGCGTCGCGACGATTCTGAATCCGAAACTGAACGACCTGATGGGCCGCGCGTTCGACAAGATCGCGTCGAACCTGGGTCTCTAAAGGAAAGGGGGAACAACAACATACCACAGCAGGAGGAGCAACAGTGAATACCCATAGTCAAAACGATCAACAACAAAAGCGCAGGGATCGTTCGGGAATGTCGACCGTGGAATTCACGCTCCTCCTGCCCTTTTTAGCCGTGATGGCCGCATCCCTGTTATCCGTCGGCTACCTGTTTTACCGGTCGGTCGGCCAATCCTATTCCGCTTTTTCAGCGGCCCGCCGTTGTGCCATCAGCGGCAAAGCCGCCGCGGCCGAGAAGCAGGTCCGGGTCGACTATCGAGCTTTTACGATGCCCGGGACGCCGGCTGTTTCGGCGGATTTTGTTCCCGGTTACCCCGGCCGCTGCCGCGTGACGGTTCGCGACCGGTTCGTGTCGCTGATTCCCGGCGCAGCCGGCCGGCTTTATCATCAGAACCGGGCTGGCGCCAATGTCACGGTCACGGCTGCCGGCATGACACCCGCCATGGGAGGAGACAATGATCTCTAAGCGATATCGTTCGGGGCGCATCACGGTCATCTTCATGTTTCTGATGGTTGCCGTGTCCGTCTTTTTCGGCCTCTCCCTGAATGTCAGCCAACTTCTTCAGGAGCGCGCGCATCTTCAGGTTTGCGCGGATGCCGCGGCCTTCTCCGGGGCCGTCCAGCAGGCGCGCGGCTTGAATCGCATCGCCCGCATGAATACAGAGGCCGCCAAGACGCTCTCACGGACGGCTCTCGCCGTTAAGGCGGTGGTTTATCCCTCGCATGAAGTCGGGCAGATCGTGGCTCGTTCCGCGGAAATCGGATACAAGACCTATAACGTGGTCAACCTGGTTAACCAGCAGAAGGTCAGCCTGGATGCCGTAAAGAATGCCCGTCACACGGCGGAAGAGGTGACGCGACGCAATGAGCCCCATGCCGAAGTCAAAGCTTACGTGCCGCCCGCCTGGGGACTCGGCCATCTTATCCCGGCGACCGGCACACGCACCCGGTTCGGATTCTTTTTCCATCAGCCAACACCTTACGGCGACGTCATTCTCTATGATCCCGGACGAGAGGTGAAATCCACCGTTTTTCGCAAGCTGTTTAACCGGGATACGATCTTCTTCACGGCTCGGGTCCGGCGTCCCTCGTTTCCGTGGCTGTTCGATTGGACGCCCGACGAAGGTCCGGGCGATGTCCGCAATCTGCGCGCTTACGCCACGGCCAAGCCCGCCGGCGGCACCCTGTGGGCGGATGAACAGGCCGATCCCCAATATCGCGTCAAACTGGTGCGCACGGGTTCGGTTTTTCCGCAACCGTCCATTCCCGATTCCTGGGGGTACGAATGGTAACGCCTTTCACAGCCACTGGAGAAGCCCGCAAGCGCGGGGGCGTCACGCTTGAATTGGCGGCCGCCCTTATCGTCATCGGGATCCCCTCGATACTGGCGCTGGCGCAATTGGCCCGGGTTGACCTTGCCAGTCGGCGGCTTCAGTTTGCCGCGCAGGAAACCGTTGTTTCAACCGCGATGGCGGAAAATCTGGTCCCTGATTTCCGCATCATTCCTGTTGTGTCGACCGTCCACATCACGGCGGGGCCCGAATGGCGTCGCTTGCCGGACGGTCAGGATTTTTCCCTCACCTTGAAGCGGCGATATTGGGTCGGAACCGGCAGCGGTTTCGGAGAGAACTGGTAGGACGAAAAGGAGAATGCGATGAACAGGAAAATGACGATCTGGGTGGCGGTGGGTCTCAGCTTGATGGCATGGCTGTTTTACCGGATCCATGTATCGCGGAAAACAGCCGAAATCACGTCGCTTTACGGGTCGCGCACCGTTGTCTGGGTGGCGGCCCGCGACATGCTGGCGGGCCATGTCATGGAGGAGCAGGATGCTGAACCGGCGGAAGCGCCCGCCGCCTTCATTCAACCCGGGGCGCTGACCAATGCCGACTGGTCTCCCGCGGGCGGCATGGTCCAGGTCCCCATACGGAAAGGGGAGCAAATCCTGGTCACCAAGCTCGCCCAGGATGGAGCCGGCATGCTGTCGCTGCGCGTCTCTCCGGGCGAAGGCATGCGGGCCATCACGCTGAAATTCGACGGGGAAGGCGGTCTGGCGGGCCTTCTGCAGCCCCATGACCGGATCGATATCATCGGCGTCTTCGAATCCGCCGCCAGTTCTTCCGACTCCACCCGCAGCCACGCCCTTGTGCTCGCCCAGGCTGTTTCCGTCCTGGCGGTCGATCAGCGGATGGGGGAGCGGGCCGTTGGGGCGGAAAGCCTTCCTGAATCGCCCGGCGGATCCCGGCCGATTTCCGCCGTTCCGATGACGGTACATGTCACCGTGCAGGTGACCTCGGCCGAGGCCTGGCGCCTGAGCCTGGCGTCCCAGATGGCGTATCTCCGCTGCGTGCTTCGGAATCGCCGGAATGAAAAGGTGGAGGCGCTTCTGCCGCCACCCGAACGGCTGCCGTCCCTGAAAGGCGACGAGGTGTTCGGAGCCCGCGTGCCGGTCAAGATCCGCACCTCCACCCGGTCGACCCTCGACGAACTCGGAACTCTTTAACCTAAGGAACTGCCCATGAAGAGGATATCACAGATTAAACACGGACTTATGACCGCTTCGATGCTCCTGGCGCTCGCCCTGGCTGCCCCGGCTGCCGTGACGCGCCTCAACCTCGATCTCCAGTCAGGGAAACCTGTCCTGGTTCCGCTCGACTACGGCGTCAACCGGGCCGAGCTCGCGGCGGGCGGCGACCGCATCGTCGGCGTGGAAATCGAACCGGGAGCGTTGCGGATGACGCCCCTGGCGGAAGGCCGCACCACGCTGTATGTCTTCGATGAGGCCGAAATCGAGCGGGACCGGCTGGAAGTCTTTGTGTCAAGGGGCATGGCGGCTGCTCCTGTTGACGCGGCTGTCAGGGCGCTGCTGTGCGATGCCGAAGGACGCCCTCTTCCGGAACTCGCGGTGGCGTTGATAGAAGGGACGGGGAAAGTCCGTGTGACGGGCTCTATCTCCTCGAGCGAGGTGTATCACCGGCTCGCCCAGGCCCGCGTCGTCATGGGCGATGCTCTTGTGGATCTGAGCACGCTCTCGCCGGCATATGGGACCGGCGTCGTGGCCGCTGTCCGGGACCGCATCGGCAACGGCAATATCGAAATCTCCTTCTCCGGCCGGGAGCTGTTTCTTCAGGGGATGGTGTTCAGTGATTCCGAAAAGGCCTTCATCGAATGCATGGCTGCGGCGGTTCATCCAGCCGTCCGCAGTTTTCTGACCATCAAGCCCTGGAAGGGCGGCGATATGCCGCAGGATGTGGTTCTGGAAAAGCCGCTGCTTCTGCTGGAGTGCCAGCTGGTGGAAATCACGCTCGATACCATGCGTGAAATGGGGGTGGATTGGGGTGGAGTCCAAACCCTGAACGCCCAGGCCGGGTGGTCTTCCCTGGCGGGGGGAAACGGTGTTTCCTCGGTTTCGCTGGGCACGTCCAAGCTGTTTCAGCTGCTGACGCCCCATCTCCAGTCTGGGGACGCACGCCTGCTCTACACCCAGAACCTGGTATGCGAAGACGGCGGGAAAAGCCGTTTCTTCGCCGGCGGGTCCTTTCATATCGTGGCTGTCGGGCCCGGGAATCAGGATGTGGCGGTGGAAGAGGTGGAGTACGGGATCGCCATGGATCTGGAGCCGCGCGTGGACCGACTCGGGAACATCGAGACCAAGGTCGGGATCGAATTCAGCAACCTGGGGCCGATCATCGCCTCCTATCCTTCCATTCTCAAGCGCTACGTCCGGACTTCGGTAAATGTGAAACAGGGCCAGACGCTGAGCCTGGGCGCCCTGATCGGGCATACGGATTCCGAGGACGTGTCCAAGATCCCAGGCCTGGGAAGCATCCCCGTGCTGGGGGCGTTGTTCAAGTCGGAACGGTACCAGAAAAAAGAGAGCGAGCTGGTCATTCTGATCACCCCGCGTCGCATCGTCCCGGGCGGCCCGGAGGAAACGGCCCTCCGGGATGGATTGCCCGAGCGAGTCAAGGAACCGGCGGGAACACCTAAAAAGGAGAAAAGGTCATGAAGAGCGCGATGGTCAAGCTGGAGCCGGACCGGACCCGGTGCGTGGATCTGCAATCGGTGCTGGGCGTGATTGAGGATCGGGAGAAGGGCCGGCGCGTGCGGTTGCAGGAGCTGAAAGGGCGGCTCCTGGTGAGGGTGCAGGAGAACGAGGAACTGCGGCGGATGAATTTGGACGTCCTGGAGGGCGCCATGCGCATGGTGGCGCTCCGCAAGCGCACCGAGGATATCATCCGGTTCGAACTCGACCGCCTGGGCGAATCCCTCTCTTTCCACGAGCGGGAAGCGCTGGTCAAGGAAGTCCTGGATGAGGCGCTGGAGTTGGGCCCGCTTGAGGATCTCCTCAAGGACGAGTCGATCGAGGAGATCATGGTCAACGGGCCCGAGCGCATTTTCGTGGCGCGTCATGGAAAGATGGAGTTGACCGACCGGCGATTCGGAACCACGAAGCAGCTCGCGAGCATTATTGATCGCATCGTGGCTCCCATCGGGCGGCGGGTTGACGAGAGCCTGCCGTATGTCGATGCCCGTCTGGAGCGGGACGGCTCCCGCGTGCATATCATTCTGCCGCCCCTGGCGGTGGACGGGCCGACCATCACAATCCGGAAATTCGCCAAACGCGGGCTGGGCGCCGCTGACCTGGTTTCCGGGGGCTCCTGCACGCCGGCGATGATGCGATTCCTGGATCTGTGCGTGCGCGGCCGCCGGAACATCATCGTGTCGGGCGGTACGGGAACGGGCAAGACCACCCTGCTGAACGCGCTGTCGCAATCGGTTTCGGCGGAGGAGCGGGTCATCACGATCGAGGACTCCGCCGAGCTCCGGCTGACCCATCTGAACCTGGTGCGGCTGGAAGCCCGTCGCGCGAACGTGGAGGGGCGCGGCGAGGTGACGATCCGGGACCTGGTCCGCAATGCGCTGCGGATGCGGCCCGACCGCATTATCGTGGGCGAATGCCGCGGTTCGGAAGCCTTCGACATGCTCCAGGCCATGAACACGGGGCACGAGGGCTCGATGACCACCCTGCACGCCAATTCCCCCCGCGACATGCTCGCGCGTCTGGAAGGGCTCGTGATGATGGCGGTGGAAATGCCGATCGCCGTGATCCGCCGCAACATCGCCTCGGCCGTGCAGCTGGTCGTGCAGATCGCACGCCTCAGCGACGGCTCCAGAAAAATCGAGCGCATTTCGGAAGTGCTAGGCCTGGAGGAGGGCGAAGTTTCGGTTCGCGACATATTTGTGTTTGAGCAGAAGGGCGTATCGGCGGCCGGGCGCGTGGACGGGTTTTTCCGCGCCACCGGGCATGTTCCGACCTTTTCAGACCGGCTGCGGACGGCGGGACTGGATGTGGATGAAACCTTGTTTGAAAACGAACGGTAAACGAACGGAGGAGTCATGAAACGGGTGATCGTGATCGGAGTGCTGGCGGCGGGATTGGGCGTCTGCCGGGTGCAGGCAGTGGGCGAGGACAAGCGGGAGGCGGTACCGGAGGCCATCATGAAGGCGTCGGAGACATACAACGAAGCGGTTTCGAATCAGGAAGCGGGACAGTTGGAGGTCGCGCTGGCCGGGTTCCAACGGGTTCTGGCCGGCGCAAAATCCGGGGCGGGCGCCGATGAAAAACGGATATTCAGCGCAGCGGCCAACAACTCCGGGAACCTGACCCTGCTGAAGGGTGGATTGGGGCGGGCGGAATTTTATTACCGCCAGGCCGTCGAGTGGGATTCCGGAAACGCGCTTGCCTGGAACAACCTGGGCGCGGTTCTGCTCAAGCAGGGACGGATTCCCGACGCGCAGGCCGCCTTTGAGCGGGCGGTCAAGGAAAACCCCCTGCTGGCCATGCCGTTGAATAACCTGGCGCGCCTGCTTCTGGAAACAGGGAATCTCCAGATCGCGGCCGAATACCTGATCGTCAGCCTCCGGATCAATCCCGGCGATCCCGAAACCCTCTTCCTGCTGGCGCGTCTGTATGAGCAGGCGGGGATGCCGGAACGGCAGGCGACGGTCTGGAAGGCGCTGGTGGAGGTGTCGGGTAATTCCCCGGAAAGCCGCCTGATGCTGGCCACCCATTATGTGCGCGAGGGCGTGCTGGACCAGGCCGAGGCGGTGATCGCGGAGATTCTCAAGGAGAAGCCCGATTATCCGGAAGCGCGTCTCCAGATGGCCCGCCTTCAGGGCCGGCGCGGACAATGGAAAGACGCCGAAATCACCCTGGTGGATCTGCTTAAAACCTATCCCGCCGATCCGGCGGTGCGAAACGATCTGGCGGCCGTTCTGGCTGAGCAGGGGAGGGCTAAGGAGGCGGTGGACCTGGCCGAGGAGGGCACAGCCCGTTTCCCCAGGCTGGCCGAGAACTGGTATGTCCTGGGTTTGTGTTATGACAAAACGGGCGATGTCCGCCGCGCGGAAGCCGCTTTCCGAAAATGCGTGGAACTGAAGCCGGCTTACGCCCGGGCCTGGAACGATCTCGGCGTTATCGCCGTGCATCGGGCCGACAAGGATGGCGCGTATGAGGCGTTTTCAAAAGCGCTGGCCGCCGATCCGTATCTGCCGCAAGTTCAATATAACTTCGGCCGCTTCCTGGTGCTGGGCCAGATCGATTTCGACCGCGGCGTCCGCCTGATGGCCGCCGTGGCGGACGGGAACAGCGCCTACACGGACCAGGCCGTCAAATTCCTTGATGACCTGATTCTCATCGGGCAGGGGAAAGATCCGGGCTGGAAGGGAACCCGTTAACCAGGAGCTCACATGAAACAGATTATTTCAAACAGATACTGGCGGTGGATCGGTGGTGCCTTGCTGCTTCTGGCGATATCGGCCGGAGCGGAGCCCAAGGTTCTGACGCGGCAAACCGACAAGACCACGGTGAAGCGGCCTGACCCCGCGGTTCAGGTGACGACCGAGGTGCACGACACGCAAACCCGCACCACCGAGGATGGACGATGGCAGACGACCCAGGCCGGGATGCAGACCAAAACAACCCGGACCGATTGGCACGGGGAATGGGAGGAAAACACGTGGGAGGGCGAGGCCGGCCTGAAAAAAGACACCCGGATCAAAACGTCGACCCGCCTGGGTAACTCCACCAGCAAAACACTCGGATCGACCCGCCTGGAAGAACCGGAAACGATCTGGGATGGGGAAATCGGCCCGGCCTACGCGCATACCACAAAGGGTGAATTCGGCACGGTAACGGTCAAGGCCAGCGCGGGCGCGGAAGGCGCTGTCCGGAAAGGTGAAAATGGTTACGAGGCCAAGGGGCAGGTTGGCATCGAAACGGAGGTGAGGGCGGCGACCCGGACGTTTGCGGTTGGCGACAAGAGCCTGGGAGCCAGCCTGAAGGGAAGCGGCCGGCTCGAGGCCTCGGTGATCGCCAAGGGACGCCTGGGCGCCTATGTGGATGACAAGGGCATCACGTTTGGGGCCGAGGGGTCGGTTGGCGTGTATGCCAAAGGCGAATTGAAGTTGAGCATGGAAGCCCACGTGTTCGGCGTGAAGACGAATGTGAACCTGGTGGCGTCGGGTTATGCCGGCGCGATGGCTGAGGGGAAGGCCGTTGTGACGCTGGGTTGGAACGGCAAGGTGTCGTTCATGGCCAGCCTCGGTGCATCCATCGGATTTGGCGGCGGACTCTCGGTCGAATTCGAAATGGATGCGGAAGAGCTCATGAAGCGGCTTAACTTCACCGACATCAGCCAGTTGCTCGAGTGGATGAAGGAATTCCAGGAAAACCCCAAGCCCGTGCTGGCCAAACTCGGTATCGAGGCGATCCGGAAGGTGCACGAATCGGGTTTTGGCGTGCTGAAAAAGCTGGGATCTCAGGCGGCAACTGTTTTTGAGAACAAGGTGATGAAACCCATCCAGACGGCAGGCGGCAACATCAAGGAGGGGGTGGGGAAGGGGCTGGCCTTTCTCGGCCGCCTGATCCATGCGCCACGCGGTGAATCCGGAACGGTTGCGGTCAACGCCTGCCTGGACCAGGAGGAGCAGCAGGTCGGAACCATCCCTCAAACCCAGTTGCCGCAATCGTCCATGGAATTCGCGCTCTGCGGGATGGAGGGAATGGCGGAGAGCCTCGACCTCATGGAGTGCGAAGGCTATGACCCCTACGCCTGGTACCCGTTTGATTGGCCTTCCTCATACAACTGGCCGACGCTTTAAGCAAGGAGATGAACATGAACTTGAGCATCTGGGATCTGGGAATCTGGGGTGTCGCGTTCATTGGCGCCTGGCTGATTGTTCCGGGAATCTGGACTCACATCCGGACCACCGCCGCCACGGCGGCTGACGGGTTTGGCCGGGAGCGGTTCCCGGTGGGGGAGCGGACGATCCTGGCGGGAATCGGCGCCGTCGCGGCGGTGACCGGGCTTATCGCCTGGGTTCTGACGCAGAGCTCCCTGTTCTCCCTCCTGGTCGCCGGGCTGGGTCTTCTGGCACCCGGTTGGGCCCTGTCCAGTTACCAAGCCTGGCGCTGCCGACGGTTCCAGCAGCAGTTCATGGACGTGCTGCTGATGATCGCCAACTCGCTGCGCGCGGGCTTCAACCTCAGCCAGGCGGTCGATATCGTCGCCCGCGAGATGCCATCACCGGCCCGCGACGAGTTCGGTCGGGTAGTGCGCGACCGGGACCTGGGCATTCCCCTGGATGAGGGGCTCGAGCGCATGGCGGCCCGGATGGACGGCGAGAGCGTGCGCATCTTCGTGACCGCTCTCCAGGTGGGGAGGCAGACTGGCGGCGACCTGACCCGCATCCTCGATGGGCTGGTCAAGATGATCCGCGAGCGGGAGCGCGTGGAGGATCGCGTTCGGACGATGACCTCCGAGACGCGGTTCCAGGGGTACACCCTGGCCGCGCTTCCCTACCTGCTGCTGATCGGCTGGTTCTGCCTGGATCCGGCCGGCGTGCGCGGTGTGTTCTCGACGGGCTGGGGAAAGGTTCTCCTGGCGCTGGGTACAACCTTCAACGGGCTGGCCCTGATGGCGATCCGGAATCTGGCGTCGGTTAAAATATAAGGAGTGCGGTCATGCAGAACATGTTTTGTGAGTTGTCGGTGCTGTGTGTGACGGTGGCGACGGGCGCCGTGGCCTACGGCATGATGTCGGCCATGTCGGCGGAGCCGGATGCGGCCCGCCCGGAAGGGGAGCAACCGCCCCTGTTCGCGGCGCTGCGCCCCGCGTTCGGGCTGTTCGCGGCCGTGTCGAAGTGGTGCCTCAGGAGGTCTCCCGCGTTCGAGCGGTGGATTCACGGCAACCTGACCGCCGCCGGCTTCGGCCATGTGGTCCGGGCGGATGAATACATGTCGCTCCGCTTTGTCCTGGCCCTTCTTCTCGCCGTGGCCGGTATGCCCTTCGGGACGGCCATTCATCTGAGCCTGGTGGCCCTGGGCTTCGTGTTCCCGGACCTGTGGATACTGGGGGCCATCCAGGAGCGGCATGCCGCCATCCGGCGGGCCATGCCCTATGTGGTGGACCTGCTCGCCCTCTGCACGCTGGCGGGACTCGAGTTCGGCTCCGCCATCGACCGCGTGCTGGGCAAGATCGGGGCCAGCCCGCTGAAGGAGGAACTGCAACTGACTCGCCGGGATATGGCATTAGGCCGTTCGCTGTCGGGTTCGCTTCAGGAAATGGCCCGCCGGATCAGGATGCCGGAGATGACCAGCTTCGTGGCCATTCTCTGCCAGGGGCTTGACCTGGGCGCGGGGGTGGCTCAGGTGCTGGGTGCGCAGGCGGAAAAGATGCGGCTGGAGCGCATGGAAAAAGCCGAGCGCTCAGGCGCCCAGGCGCAGCAGAAAATCCTGCTGCCCCTGCTGCTCCTCATGGTGCCGGCCTTCGCCTGCCTCGTGTTCATCCCGCTGCTGGTGAGCCAGGCCAAAATGTATCTGTCCGGATTCGGCGGCATGTAATTGTAAAGGAGGATCGACCATGGAAGCGCTGATTCAGATCGACGTGCTCAAGGGGCCCGAGAAGGGCAAGATTTTCCAGGTTCCCGTGGAGGGATTCACCATCGGCCGCTCGCCCGAGCCGGCCGAGATCACCTGCGCGCTGATGGCCGATGTCAGCGTGTCGCGGCGCCACGCCGTGGGGCGCGTGGAAGGCGACCGCGTGGTGCTGGAGGACTGGCCCGGCCAGCCCAGCAAGGCCGGCATCCTGGTGGGCGGCCGGCGCGTGGAGACGGTGGCCGTGGCTCCGGGCGAACCGGTGACGCTGGGGCGGACCACGCTGGCGTTCCGGTGGCCGGGCAAGCGGCGCGGGCTCGAGATGAAAATGCCGCCCGTCTGGCGCCGGTGGCTGGCTATCACGGCGATATTGGCCCTGACCGTGGCCGGGGCCGCGGCCTGGTCGTCCCGCTCGGGAGATGTTGCCGGAGAAAAGCGCGACGGCATGGAGAAGGCCTGGAGCGCCCGGTGCGGCGGCGACTTGGAAGAGGCGCTGAAGACGCTGCGCGAATTGCCGGCGGAAGAAAAGGCCGGGCAGGCGGCGCTGACCCGCGAATGCCAGCGCTATGCCCGGCTCTTCGAGACGCCCCGGCGGCTGGAGGAGTCGCTGCGGCTGGACGAGGCCCGCGACGCGTGGGCCAAGGTGGCGCTGGAGATGCGGGCCGACGATCCGCTGCGCGCCTGGGTGGAAACCGGCTGCGTGGCGCGCCTGTCGCGGCAGCTGGCGGAGTTGCGGCCGTAATTACAGGATCAACGATATGCTGGATCCCGCGTATTCGCGGACAGGCAGGGAGAGGGTGGCCGTGGCGGGGCAGGTGCCCGTCAGGCGAATCGTGAGGAGCCCGTCCTGCTGCTCGGGCTGCGCCAGGGTCAGGACGCGGCGGCCGTCCTTGGCCGTCCGGTAGAGCAGGATGCAGGGCCTGTCGACCGCGATCCTCTGGCCGTCCGGGAAGTCGACCATGCCCGGCTCATAAAAGACCGCATGACCCAGCCGTTCGCCCGTATGCCATACCGCCTGCAGCGCCGGGCCATTCTTCACCATCACAAAGGGGTCCGCATCGGCCTTGCCGGGCATCACCGCATACGCATAGGTCGCGCCCGCGGGCTGCGGGCCGTGATCGAGTCCGGCATTCAGGACCGGCAGCGTGACGGTATCCGGCGAGCCGACCCCGCAATCGCTCCACGCGCCCGTCTGCGGACCCAGCCGCAAGGTTCCCTTTCCGTCGAGGATCCGGTAGAGGATGCCGTCGTGGCGGAAGGCGACACCGGGCGCCAGGTCATAGGAGCCCTCGGCAAGGGGCCTGTCCTGTCCCTCCAGGAAGGCGGGACCGCGCCAGTGGCATTGATTGAGGGTGGTGCGAACGGGCGACGGGCTGTTTGACGTGATTCCGCAACCGAGCGCCACCAGGCCTTCGTCGAACAGGAACCAGGCCTTCCTGGCTTTCAGGCCGAAGCGGGAGAAGTTCATCGCCGCGCAGCCGATGCTGCCGTCCGACGCGCCGCCCGCGAAGGCGTTTTCGCCCGGGCGTCTCAGCGTCTCGGGATTGAAGTCGCCCGCCTCCTGCTCGATCGTGGCGCCCGGGATCTGTCGCCAGTTCCAGGCGGGGAACAGGTCGCGGTATTCGTTCCCGTCGCGCATGATCAGGGTCACGCCATCCGCCATGTGGTGGCACAGGCGGCCTTCGCCCCCGCAGCAGGCCATGTCGGCGTTGAGGACGCGGGGACTTGCCAGGCGCACGGAGAGATAATAGGCGGGCCGGTGCTGGGTCATCAGGTCCGAGCACCAGAAGTGGCGGTTGCCGCTGACCAGGGAGAGCCCCTTGGCGGGATCGACGGCCGCGGCGGCCCGGGCCTCGTCGCGACGCGGGTGATCGACGGCGGCGAGGTAGCGCAGGCCGTCGACGAAGCGGGCGGCGCCGTGGCCGCAGCGGCTGATTTCGCGGCCGATGGCGACGGGGTCGAACGTCTTGCCGCGGACCATCCAGCGGGAGCCGTCGAGCAGGAAGCGGGCGAAGCGTTCGATGAGGGCGGGGGGGAAGGCGTAGGCGGTGCCGGCGGAGAGGGCGATGAGGCGGCCGACGTCGCCGGCGAAGCCCTGGCCGTAGCCGCCCGAGTAGAGCAGGTTGCCGTGCTGGTGGAAGCTCATGTCGGGCTGCAGCCCCTCTTCGCCGGGCAGCACGCGGAGTTCCCGGCCCACGAGGATGAAGCCCTGGGTGGCGCGGGCGGGGTTGTCGGTGAGGATGCCGTGGTAGATTTTCACGGTGGCGGTCCAGACCATGTTCTGGCCGGTGAAGCGGTCGATGGGCTCGTGGCAGAGGAAGGCGGGTTCGGCGCGGGTGATGTAGGAGGGGTCGCAGGCGCCCTTGAGGCGGAGGAGCGTTTCGGCCAGGAGGAGGGGGGCGCCGATCTGGTTCCACCACCAGTTCGGGTTTTGCGGGTTGCGGGCGTACCAGCCGTCCAGGCCACGGAGGATGCCGGCAAGCAGGGCCGGCGAGCGGTGGAGCGGGGAGGCGGGGTCGTGCCAGGCGTGGGCCAGTTGACCCAGGCGCATCAGGTGGAGGCGGGCCGTCCAATCCTTGAGGGAGTCGTTCGCGTAATCGATGTCCGCCCAGGAGCCGGCGGGGCTCAGCGCCGCCAGCCAGTCCACGACGACCGCCGGGTCGGCGGGACGGCAGGCGTGTTCGGACATGGGCGGTTCGGCGCACAGGCGTTGGCGGATCAGGTCCAGGGCGGCAAGGCGGGATTGGGGCATGGGAGGGCTCCTTCGAAGCTTCTCTTTATACTGGCGCGGAGCGTTCGGGTCAAGTGGCGATGCCGTCCTGAATGGCGGCTATTAGTTTTGACAAACCTGAGTTTGTATATAATCTTACAAAAAACATCGGGAGGCATCTTGAAACGAATTTATGTCGCGCTGGTTTTATTGACGATGGCGGGTCTGGCCAGGGGGACGGTCCTGACATATTCGGATGATTTCAATGACGGGGTCCGGAACAGGTCGATGTGGATAACGGACTATTCCCGGGATGGTTTTATGGCTGAAACAGGCGGCCATCTCTATGGATATGCCGGGACCAACAAGCCGTCCTATTACAACCGGTTTGCCCGGTGGAACATGCAGCCCATCCAGTGGGTGGTCCCCAACGACATCCTGGAGGTCGAGGCGCTGTTCCGGTTTCCCGAGGGAGCGGTCCCCACGAACCGGTTGGTCGAGTTGGAGATCGGTTGGTCCATCGTCGGTGTCCACTCCAACCTGAGCGCCCGGGCGAAGGTGTTCAACTTTTCCACCAACCGGGTTCTCAGCCTGTCACTTTATAATGAAACCGCCTCCCCGGTAAGCTATGCCATCCTTGTTCCCGATGGCGCCGCGAAGTTGTACCTGAAGCTCAGGTACAATTCAAAAAAGAATACTGTGGGACTGTGGTGGCGCAAGCCTGCGGTCGAAACCTGGACGCTGGTGCACACGATGAGCATCGCGACGATCTGGGGCTTGACTCCTGCCGACATGCCGTTTCTCCGGCCCTATGTCCGCATCAGGACCCAGAACAAAGGGTTCTTTTTCCTGGACCCGGTTTACCTGGATAACTTCACGGCCCGGCTCATTGTGCCCTGATTTCCGGGCATTCGCCCGGGAAGGCCACGGGCTGTCATCCACGGGCTTGACTCTCCGGCGGGGGTGCCGCATGATCGCAGTCATCACGGGAGGGGATATGAAACGAGTCTATCTGATTGCGGTTCTGACGGGATTGGCCGCCGGCGCGGCTTCCGGCGGCGTGACCACCTATTCCGACACGTTCAGCGATGGCGTTCGGAACAAGGCGCTGTGGTCAGTTGACAATTATTTCGAGGGAAAGTTTGTCGAGACGGGAGGCCGCCTGTATGGCACCTCGGGCGTGCTGAATCCGCTTAAGGATTATCACGCCATCACGTGGCTTCAGAAGCCCGCCATTCATCTGGTCAGCCAGGATATCCTGGAAACGGAAGCGGTTTTCCGCCTGCCGCTGTTTCCCATCGGCTCGGCTTCCGATGCCTATGTGTCGATGGAATTGGGGCTCACGATCCCGAATTCGATTCCCGAGCAAAGCGTGTTTGTGTTGCTCCGCCGGCTTCAGTCGGGCCGGCACCTTAATCTGAATGTGTTCAAGCCGGATCTGACTTCCGTCGGATGGGGACTTGCGATGCCCGGCGATGGGGCCAAATATTATTTCAAGATGCGGTATAACACGGCTTCCGGCATGCTTTCTCTATGGTGCAAGACCGCTCCGGAACAGAGCTGGGACAAGTTGAAGGTCATTGACTTGAACAAGGAGTGGAATCTGTGGCCGGGCAGTTCCGTGAACCTGCAGGCCTATCTGGTTTTTGCCACCTACAAGACCCGGGTGGATGAAACGAAAGCTGTTTCCTTCGACAACTTCAAGATCACCCATATCCGGCCTTGATTCTCAAAACAATCACCATGCGGTTACCGCCCCCAACGGGGGCGGCCACAGAAGACGATCTGCTGTGGACGCGGCCGCTGGCCGCGTGACGGCCATGCCGGCTATTTCCACTTGCCTTCGAGAATGGGCTCCAGGTGCGCGAAATAGCACGCGGCGATCATCCGTGACCCGTGGGCGTTGGGATGGATGTCGCCTTTCAGGCCGGTCGGGTTTTCCGCCGGCAGGACGCACCGATGCCGGCCGAGCTTGTGGTTCGGGTTGTTGTGCCAGTCCCAGTCGCCCGCCGCCGTCCGTTCGCGCATGAATGCGTCCAGGTCGATCAGCGGCAGTTTCCGCTCCGCCGCCACCGCAGCGGCCTGACGGTTGAACACGTCGGAGCCTTCGGCCGGAATGGTCGTCGACAGTACAATCTGCGCTTTTGGATGACGACGCAAGATCCGCTCGCAGGCATCGTGAAGCAGGGGGGTGTAGGTGTCGGAGGGAACCTTCAGGTTGCGGTCGTTCAGGCCGTAGCGGATCATGGCCACATCGATCCGGGGCAGGACGCCCAGTTCGCGGTCGAGCCGGCCCGATTCCACCAGCCGCTTCAGCGTCTCGCCGCCCTCGGCCATCCCGTGCACGTCGATGCGCCGATCGTCGAACCGGTCTCGCAATAGCAGTTCCAATTGCCTCGTCAGGCGGTGTTCATAGGGAAGATAGCAGGTCATGTCGGTGCTGTCCCCGAACACGGCGATGACGGCATCGGTGTCGTCGGCCCAGGGTTCCAGCGTATCCACGCGCAGGTTTCGGATCGAGAGCTTCCCTTTGGCATGGAAACGGATATGAAGCTCAGCCTCCTTCAGGTCGCCGCGGGCGCGGCATTCGCAGCTGAGGGTCCGCCAGGGGGTGGTGCCGGTATCCGGATACAGGAACATGTCCCAGAAGATCGGGCCGGCGGCATATTTCAGGTTGAAGAAGGCCACGGCGGCCATGCCGGGCGTACCGGCCACGCCTTCGGAGCGCACTTCGGCGGAGATGCGGATGGGGGTATTGGCGGGGCCCTTGACGGGGATGCGGCGGATCACGTCGGGCCGCGACATATCGGGCTTGGCATTGACCAGCTCGATCGGTTCGGGCCATACGGCCACCAGGCAGGGGGCGGAGGGAGTGTTCATATTTTGATCAGTATGCGGTGAGGCAATGGAGAAAACAAGAAAACCGTTTGACATGCCTTTTTTGCTATTTTAATATGAATCTTTATGAAGAGGGGCGTGAACATACTCATACCGGGAGATGCGATGAAAAAGACATGGGGGATCTGGGTTATCGTCGGGTTGTGGGCGGGCCTGGCTTACGGTGGCGATGATTTTAACGACAGCGTCCGGAACAAGGCGTTGTGGAAGGTGCCGGCGGGGAATATGGGCCGCCTGGTGGAAACCAATACCCGGCTTTATTACAACGCCTTGGGGGCCAGCGGGGTCAGGAGCGCCAGCTGGTATTGGAAAACGCCCTATACGCTGAATAGCGGCGACATGCTTGAAGTGTCAACCCTGATCTGCCTGCCCAAGGTTGATGAGCCAACGGCTTCGGCATATCTTGGACTGGGTTTGGCGAATGGCTATCTGTCCGGGGCGAAATATGTCGCCGTGACCGTTCGCTCTTACGATGGCCAGCGGGATATTGTGGTGTCGGGCGATGGCCGCGCCAAGTCCTTTTCGCTGCCCCAGACGCTCAGCGTGTTTTTCCTGGTCATACGCTATAACGCGACGACCGGCAAGTTGACGATCTGGCAGCGGGCGATGGACTACTCGTGGACGTCCAAGGCAGGCGCGGTGAATCTGAACGTCTGGTGGGCGGTTCCCCCGGGGACGCCGCTCGTGATGGCGCCGTATATTGTGGGGCAATCCGAAAATATGGACTTCACGACGTCCAACAATTACTATTTCGACGATTTTAACGTTATCAAGACCATCCCGTAAAGGGCGCATTCCATCACGCTGCCCGCTTGCCGTCTTACGCCAGTTTTCCGGTGCGCGGCTGGCAGGTATAGCGGTCGTGCAGGTCGACGACGGCCTTGATGGCGGGGTCTTGGGAGTCGCGGCCCGAGACGGTGACCAGGTCGCAGACCCGGAAGCCGGCGCATTTCTGTTCATAGTCCCGGCGCCAGATCCGGGCCTTTTCCTCTTCGGCCGGACTGGCGAACGGGTAGGCGATGGCGCCGTGCGGCTGGCCGCAGCGCCTCGGCTTGGGGGTCAGCCGGGCGCGGAAGGATTCCTGTTTCCGGGTCAGGCGGATATACAGCTTGTCGCTCCCGAGTTCGTGGAGCAGGGCCAGCGTGTCGTCCGACGTGGGCTGATAGAGCCTGTCGGTGAAGAGCAGCCGCATGCCGGCGGCCGTGCGGTAGAGGCGCAGGGTGCGCTGCGGGTTCCGGGAGATCCAGGTTTTAACGGAAGCCACGGCGGCCTGGCGGGCCTCCTCGGCGCGCTCGGCTCGGCGTTCGGCTGAGAACAGGAGGACGATGGCGTCCCAGAACCCGTTGGCTTTGGGCGGGGGGAAGTCGACGTCGGCAAAGAGCACGGAGGCCGTGTTGAGGATCAGCGCGCCGGAGCGGTTGCGGGTGATGGCTCCGAGGGGTTGTTCCGGCGGGCCGAGTTCCTCGACGATCTCCTCGCGCATGGGGAGGTCCAGGTAGTCGTAGTCGGAGGCCGGCCCCTTGTCGCGGTTTTTCAGAAGCCGCTCCAGACCCTTTCGTGCGCGCTGGAGTCCGACTGCCTCCGCGTCGGCGGCGGAGTCGCGCGACCAGCCCCAGGCGTCGACCTGGAGCGGTTCGCCCTCGGGGGTGGTGCCGGAGCAGGAAGCTTTGATCCAGAAGCGGGGTAGGCGCATGGCGTCCTCACGGGTAGTGGCGGGGAGTATTGCGTGTCAGGGCGGAACTGTCAAGGCGCGGCTGGGCTTGCGCCGCATGGGCCGTTCCGGCATCGGCCAGTACATTTAAAAAACTTGATCCTGTATGCGATCGCCCTTATAGTCTATCGAATTAGTAGAGTATTGGGGTTGAACCTGGGCCGGGTCCGCGGCGCTTATTGTGGAAACAGAAAGGCATGGCATGAACAGGCGGACGATGATGGCGGCGGTGTTGGCGCTGGCGGCGACCCAGGCGATGGCGTACCGGGAGGGGGACTCCCAGCTCTGGCTGGCTGCCGGCGCGGAGACCGGTTCCGGCGCGGAGTCCGGCCCGGGCCAGGATATCCGGATCGGCATCGACCTCGGCGCCCGGTGGGGCGACAGCATGAGCGACTATTTTTACAAGAGCTATGAGCCCTATTTGGTCTGGAAAGCCGCCCCCTGGCTGGATATCACCTTCGGCGACGAATTTATCCAGTCGAAGAAGGGCAGCGAATGGCTCGATGAACAGGTGCCCAAGGTGACCGTCCAGATCAAGGGCGACTCCGGCCCGCTGACGCTCAGCAACCGCAGCCGGATGGAATACCGCCTGCGCGAGGAGGCCAACGACGAATGGCGCTATCGCGACCGCGTGCGCCTGCAGCTGGCCAAGGGTGTGACGTCATACAAGGTCCGGCCCTTTGTCGATGATGAGCTGTATTTTTCCTGCGACGAGCAGCAGTTCAATGAAAATCGGGCCTCTGCCGGCTTCGCCGCCGAGGTCATTCCCCGGGTGAAGGTCGAGCTGTATTACCTGGTCCGGTCGCAGCTGAACGATGACCTCTGGACCGACACCAATGTCGTCGGCCTCAAGCTGGCGTTCGTGTTTTAGCCGTTTGTCACCCGAGTCGCATGCCCCTGGCTTCGCCTCTGGATGTGGGAGCGCGGCACCGTCCGCGCGATCCTGCGCAAATCCGGCGCCTCGCGCGCCAACGGTGTGGCGCTCCCACCTTCGGTTGCTGATCATGACGAGGGGGACCCCCAAGAATTAAGTTGACCCCGCGGCGGGGGAGGGTAAGCTGATTTTGTTGAATGCGACGACCCTTTCCGGCGTCAAAGAGGAAACAAGAAGGAGACGTCTCATGGACATCATCAGGAGATGTGTATTGTCGGGCGCGCTGCTGGCGCTCTGTTTGGTGGGCGCAACCGGTTGCATGCAAAAGACTTCCGGAACCGAAGTGATCGGCGTGATGAACGCGCCCGAGGATTCCGGCATGAGCCGCGCCATCATCGTGAACAACGCCAAGTTCGGCCGCACGGTCCAGGTGGTGGACATCCGGCACGAGACGGCCGGCGACCTGCTCAAGGTGAACGTGGTGCTGACGTCCAAGTATGCCGGCTCGACGAAATTCCAATACAAATTCGCCTGGTTCAATGCCGGCGGACTTGAGGTGCTTCCGAATACCGACGCCTGGACCCCGGTCATTCTGCACGGCAACGAGACGATCACCATCCAGGGTGTCGCTCCGAGTCCGGAAGTCAAATCCTTCAAGGTCAACATTCGCAACTAAGGGAGCATCAACGTGAAATATGGCATTTGTGCGAGCGTGGCAATGGCGGTCCTTCTGCTGGGCGGTTCCGGGTGTGCGACGCGGGTACGCTATGGCGATGCGACTTCCGCCGCGCCGCTGAGCACCAATTTCGGCTCGTCCGACCTGCAGCAGATTGCGGCGGTCATGTGCGATTCGCTGCTGGCCGACAGTGCGGTGCGCGAGGCGACCACCGGACGCAAGCCCGTTATGCTGGTGGACCGGATAAAGAACAAGACGCTCCAGCACATCGACACGGAATCCATCACGGACTCCATCCGGACCAAGCTGATCCAGTCGGGCAAGTTCCGGTTTCTTGATCGCCAGACCGACCAGGCGGCCCTTGATGAATTCCATGCCCAGCGCGAGAGCGGGCTGGTGGATCCGGCCAAGGCCGTGCCGATGGGCACGCAATACGGGGCCGAATACATCTTGGTCGCGAACCTGGCGCAGATCGAGGAGCGGCTGGGCAGCAAGACGGACGTCTACTACAAGTTCACCATGAGCCTGAAAAATCTGAGGACCGGCATCCTGGACTGGGCCCAGGAAAAGGAAATCCGGAAGGAACAGTATCGGTCCTGGTTCGGGCGCTGATCAACAAGGAGTTCGCATGAAACGGATCATGATGGCTGGATGGGTGGTCGCGGTCCTCGCGGCAGGCGCGGCGTCGGCGCAGGATGTGCCGGGTTTCTCGGTGGGCGGCTTTTATGAGACGCGCATCGACAACCAGGTGAGCGATCAGGACCTGTCGTTCGATTATGTCGGCGGCCGCTTCCAGTTCCGGGACGAGCGCTGGTTCTCCCTGTATCTGGATGTTGGCTCCCAGTCGGCCGAGTGGGACGATTACGAGGCCGACTCCGCCACCTTTGTCGGCTTCGGCGGCACGCTCTGGTTGGCGCGGGCCGAGGATTTCATGATTCCGATCGATGCGGGCCTCTCGGCCAGTTTTCACCAGGGCGACGTGGACCTGGAGCAGGCGGGCGGGGTGACGCATAGCGCCACCTACAGCCAGTGGACGGCGCAGGGCGTGCTCCGGGTGTCAGGCTATGGCATGGCCCGGCCGTTCGTCCGTGCCGGCGTCATGCATTCCAAGCTGGAGGATTTCGATGTCGGTGACGACAGCGACTGGGATGTCTACAACCCGGCGGTCAACGTGGGCCTTGAGATTGTGCCCGCTGACCAGTTTGTTGTGACGGTGGAGGCCAACTACTCCGAAAAGCCCGGCTTCGGCATCCACGCCGACCTGTGGTTCTAATTCGCCACGGCCGACAGGAAACGCTCCACGTCGGCGTCGGTGTGCGCGCTGGAGATGAACGAGACTTCGAACGGCGAGGGCGGCAGGTAAATGCCCCGCTCGAGCATGCGGTTGAAAAAGAGGGCGAAGGCCCGCGTGTCGCAGGCCTTGGTATCCGCCAGATTCCGCACCCTTTCCTTGCGGAAAAAGGGCGTGAACAGGCTGCCGGCCTGCGCCGCGTGTAAGGCTATTCCTTTTTCCCGCGCAATCCGGTTCACGCCCTCCGCCAGCATCCGCCCGAGCGCGTCCAGCCTCTCATAGGGCTTCTCCTCCAGCAGCGCGGTCAGGGTCGCCATTCCCGCCGCCACGGCTGCCGGGTTGCCGCTCAGGGTCCCGGCCTGGTAGACGGGGCCCAGCGGCGCCAGCGCCTCCATGACGGAGCGTGTTCCGCCCACCGCTCCCAGCGGCAGGCCGCCGCCGATGATTTTCCCGAGGCAGGTCAGGTCCGGGATGATCCCGTGCAGGTTTCCATACGTGGTGGGGCCGAACCGGAAGCCCGTGATCACCTCGTCCAGGATCAGCAGCGCGCCGCACCGGTCGCAGGCCGCCCGCAGCCCTTCGAGGAAGCCGGGCTCCGGCGGCACCAGGCCCATGTTGCCGGCCGCCGGCTCCACGATGATGGCCGCCAGGCTGTCTCCTTTTTGTCCGACCCAGGCGTCGACCGCCGCCAGGTCGTTGTAGGGCACGGACCCCACGTCGGCGACCACGCCCGCGGGAACGCCCGCGCTTGAGGCGATGCCGCCGGTCAGCAGGCCGCTGCCCGCCGCCGCCAGCATGCTGTCGCCATGGCCGTGGTAGCCGCCGTCGAATTTCAGGATGCCGGCGCGGCCGGTGACCCCGCGCGCCAGGCGCAGGGCCGTCATGACCGCCTCGGTGCCCGAGCTGACCAGCCGCACCTGCTCCAGGGCCGGCGCCTGCCGGCAGATCAGTTCGGCGAATTCCACCTCGCGCCGGGTGCTGGCTCCGAAACTGGTGCCGTCCCGCACGGCTGCGCACACCGCCTCCACCACCTTCGGATGCGCGTGCCCCAGGATCAGCGGACCCCACGAGCCGCAGAAGTCCAGCAGCTCCCGGCCGTCCGCCGTCGTCAGCCGGGCGCCGGCCCCGCGCTCCATGAAAACCGGGGCGCCGCCCACGGCGCCAAAGGCCCGCACCGGGCTGTTGACGCCGCCCGGGATGACCTTCCTTGCGCGCTCGAAGAGGGAAGCGGATGACTCAGTCATGGAAGATCTCCCGATAGCGTCCCGCCCAGTAGCTGATGATCAGGTCGGCCCCCGCGCGCGAGATGCCCATCACCGACTCCCGCACCACCGATTTCAGGTCGGCCCAGCCCCGCTCCGCGGCCGCGATGGCCATGGCGTATTCGCCGCTGACCTGGTAGACCGCCAGCGGCAGGTCGGTCCGCTCCCGCAGCTTGGCCACGACGTCCAGATAGTAGAGGGCGGGCTTTACCATCAGGATGTCGGCGCCTTCGGCCTCGTCGAGCGCGGATTCACGGAGTGCGGTCCGGGCGTCGGCGCAGGAGGCCTGGTAGCCCTTGCGGTCGCCCTGCCCGGGCGCGGACTGCTCCGCCTCCCGGAACGGGCCGTACAGGCCCGAGGCGAATTTCGTGGAATAGCTCATCAGAAGGGTGTCCGCGAGCCCCTGGCCGTCCAGCGCCCTGCGGAGCGCCGCCACCTGGCCGTCCATCATGGCGCTGGGGGCCACCATGTCGGCCCCGGCCGCGGCGTGCGAAACCGCAACCTGCGCCAGCATGGCGAGGGTCCCGTCGTTGTCCACCCGGCCCCGGCTATCCAGCGGGCCGCAGTGGCCATGGGCGGTGTAGGCGCAGAGGCAGACGTCGGTGGCGACCACCAGGTCCGGATAAGCCCGCTTCACGGCGGTCACGGCCTGCTGCACGATGCCGTCGTCATGGGCTGCCGCTGTCCCTTTTTCATCTTTTTCGTCGGGCCGGGGAAGCCCGAAAATTAGCAGGCCGCCGATGCCGTCGGCAACCACGGGCTCCAGGTCCCTGAGCAGCGTGTCGGGCGAGAGCCGGAACTGCCCGGGCATGGCGTCGATGGGCTCGCGGAGGTTGTGTCCCGCCTTGACGAATACGGGCCAGATGAACTTGGAGGGCCCCGGCAGGGGGGCGTCGAACAGCCGCCGCCGCGAGGGGGTCTGCCTCAGCCGGCGCAGACGAACGTCGGGATATCCGCTCATGATGTCGCCCATCCTTCCTGTATGCGGGCGGCCGCCAGGGCTTGCAGCGCGCCTTCCACGGACGGTTCTGCCGGCGTCAGCACACCGCCGATGCCGTGTTCTTCAAGCGCCCGCACGGTCGGACGCCCCATGGCCACGACCGATCGGCCGTCCAGTGGGACGGCGTTTCCGAGAGCAAAATAAGCATGCACCGCCGAGGCGCTGGCGAAGAAGGCGGCGTCGAACGGCGGCACCCGTTCGGGCGTCACCGGTTCCTGTTCGTAAAGGATGCAGTCGGTAACCGCCAGGCCCAGGGCGCCCAGCTGCTCCGCCAGTTCCGGTCCCGCTTCCCGCGACCGCAGCCGCAGGAGGCGGCTGCCGGCGGGGATGCTCCGCGCGGCCGCGGCGGCCGCGCCCACGGCCCCGAAATCCGTTTCGGGGACGGCGTCCGCGATGAGGCCGAAGGCGGTGAGCGCGTCGGCGGTTCCGGGCCCGGCCGCCAGGATGCGGGGAATCGACCGCACGTCGGCGCCCGCCCGCGCCAGGCCCTGCATCAGCAGCCGGGCGGAGGAGGGCGAGGTGACGGCCATCCAGTCGTGGTCGCGGAGGGTTTTCAAAACGGGCAGGCTTGACGGCAGCAGGACCGTCTTGACGAGCGGCAGGGGAACCGGAATGCCGCCGCCATCGCGCACGGAGCGGATCGCCTTTTCCTGGAGCGCCTCGCTGCAGGGCAGCAGCACGCGGCGGCCTGACAGGGCGCCCCATTCGGGGTGAAGTTGCCGGTCGGCCAGGTCGCCGACCAGGATCAGCCCGGGCCGGTCCGTGGCCGGCACGCGGCCGGGCAGCTCCCGTAGCGTGGACCGGATGATGGTTTCATCGCCGGAGCCGGCATCGAACACCACGGCCGCCGGCGTAGAAGGCGGCAACCCTTCCGAAAGCAATTGGGCGGCGATTTCCTTGAGCAGGCCGACTCCCATGAAGAAGGCCAGGGGAAGCGATTGGCGCGCGGCGCCGTCGATCCGCAATCCGGCTTCCTCCGTCCGGCCGGGCGCGAGGACGGTGAATCCGTTCGAAACGCCACGCCGCGTCAGCAGCATGCCCGTTCCCGTGGTGGCCGCCTGGAGGCTGCTGACGCCCGGGATGACCCGGCAGGGCAGATGGAGGGTGTCGAGCGATTCCACTTCCTCGGCCAGGCGGCCGAAAAGGCCCGGATCGCCCCCCTTCAGGCGGACGACCCGCCGACCGCGGCGCGCATGGCGCGCCAGCAGGCGATTGATGTCATCCTGCGTGGCCCGGTGGGCTCCGGCCCGTTTGCCGACATCCAGGCGGATCGCCTCCGGCGGCAGGTAGTCCAGCAGGGCCGGATCGAGCAGGGCATCGTGCAGACAAACCTCGGCGTGCTTCAGGGCGTCCAGGCCGGCAAGCGTGCAGGCGTCGGCCCGGCCGCAGCCGGCTCCGACAAAGACGACCGGTTTCACGAACAGGCTGCGCAGCCGGAGGAAGCGCCGGTCGTCCGAGCGGAAGGTCAGGGCCAGCGAGCCCTGGCCGTCTGGCACGGCGGAGCCGGAGCAGGGGATCCACTCGGTGATGCGGGCTTCCAGCCCGAGCCGGATCAGCGCGGCCGCCGCCATGACGACCCCGTCGTAGTGTCCGGTATCGACCTGGGCGAGCCGGTCTTCGATGTTGCCGCGGATCGGGAGCGGCTGGCAGGCGGGAAAACGGGAGCGGCACCAGGCGTCGCGGCGGTCGCTGCTGATTCCAATGCGGGGCGCGGCGGGCAGGTCGGCAAGGGACCGTCCGGCCGCGAGCACCAGCGCGTCGCGGGGATCCTCGCGCCAGGGGAGCCAGACCCAGTCGAGCCCGTCCGGGACCGGGTCCGGCACGTCCTTGGCGCTGTGGAGGGCGGCGTCCAGGCGGCCGCCGAGAACGGCCTGGTCGAGGTCGCGCGTGAAGAAGTCGGGCGGGCTGTCCCGGAGATCCAGCGCCCGGTCGCGGTCGCCCGGCGAGGAGAGGAAAACCGTCTCGACCGCCAGGGCCGGCAACAGCCGGCGCAGGCGTGAAACCGCCGCGTCCGTCTGGAGGCGGGCCAGGCGACTGTCGCGTGTTCCTATTTTGATTGTTAGTGGCATGATCAGTCCGGTTGGCGGAGGCCGCGCATCAGTTTGTCGTAGAGATCCCGGTGCTCCGCCGCCAGCCGGGAGCCGGCTTCGATCCGCCCCGCGAGGATGGCGGGATCCTGCCGATCCAGGCGCTTGAGTGCGTCAAGGTCGGTCAGCCGGATGCCGGCACCGGCAAGCGCGGGGTCGACATTGCGGGGCATGCCGAGGTCGACAATCGGAACGGCTTGACCTGGAGGGAACAGGGCGGCGTGGCGCAGGGAAAGAACGGGTTCCGGGCTGGCGACGGCGCACACGATGGCGTGGGCGCGGGGAAGCAGGCGGTCCAGTTCATCGAGGCACCGCACGTCGATCCGGCCGTTATCCGACGGGGGAAGCGCCGGCTTCTGCCGGTGAAAGATCCAGGTGGCGCGGCCGGCGGGATGGCGTGCCAGGAACGTGTCCAGGACAGCCCGGCCCAGCGTGCCGGTCCCGATGAGGGTGAGCCCCTGTTCCAGGGCGCCGGGTACGGCGGCGGCCAGGTGATCCAGGACGCGCTCCTCCAACTCGGTTGGCCGGGCGGGGGAGGCGGACCGGATGGCTTTGGCGATGTGGAGGGAGGAGGCGAGCCATTCGTCCATCATGCCGCCGGACCAGCCGGCGCGGCCGGCATCGGCGTAAGCGGTCTTGGCCTGGGCGACGATGGGGGATTCGCCGGCGGTTTGCGAGCGCAGCCCGGCGAGGAGCAAGGCGGTGTGATGAAACGCGTCGAAGCCCCGCAGCGCGTAGCTTTCACCGGGGGCGAGCGACTCGAATCCGAGGATGCGCCTGACGAGTTGTTCCGTTTCCGGTTCCGGGGACATGACGGCGTGGCACTCGATGCGGTTGCAGGTGTTGAGCAGCACGAACTCGTGGACGCCCCGGATCTGCCGCAGCATGCCGGCGGCGGAGTCGAGCCTGGCGCCCGTCAAGGCCAGGGATTCCCGTTTGTCGAGGGCCAGGCAGGCATGGCTGGTTCCGATGACGACGGGGACGGCGCCTTCCACGGCCTGGATGTGGCGGCCGATGCTGTCGCGGATCATGCGGGAGCGGCGGCAGGAGCGTCCGCCCGTGGAGACGGCCACGGTCAGGCCGTCGTCCCGCTTCAGGATGGCGGGGGAGATGAAGTCGCCGTGCCGCCAGCCGTGGTCGACGATTCCGCACAGGACGCCCCGGGCGCGGCAGGCGGCGAGGATGTCCTGGTTGAGGGCGACGTTGTCGGTGGCGGCAAAGACGACGAGGGCGCCATCGGCATCGTCCGGCTGAAAGGGGCGAGGCATCCAGGTCAGGGCGCCGGCATCGGCCTTCTGGCGGACATCCGGATGGGCTTCGGGGGCGACGACGGTGACCCGGGCGCCCGCATCGAGCAGGGCCAGCGCCTTGCGCGAGCCCGCCTTTCCGGCGCCGACCACCACACCTTTCCGGCCGGCCGGCATCAGCGCGACCGGAAAAACAGTCGCGATCTCCGCTTGATTTTCGACACTCATTCGCTTTTCCGTAAACTTTAAAAAATTCACCAGTCCCTTGACTTGCCGCATATCATGCAATACATTAGTAACTTGATCAACATAATAATGTTATCGAGTATTTGATCGGGAAAGCGAAGGCAGCCATGTTGACAGCGATTGAGAATGAGCGTGTGGAGGAGGTAGCCAAGGGAACGGCCGAGGACGTTCTCCGGTGGGCGCTGGACCGGTTCAATCCCCGGATTGCCGTAGCCAGCAGCCTGCAGGACGCCGTTCTCATCCACATGGCCGCCGCCATCTGCCCCGGCGTCCGCGTCTTTTCCATCGATACCGGCCGGTTGCCCGAATCCGCCTATGCCTGCGCGGAGGAGATCCGTACGCGGCTGGGCATTCGCATCGAATGGTATTTTCCCCGGCATGAGGCCGTTGAGAAACTGGAGACCGAGCAGGGTCCCTATTCCTTCAAAAACAGCCTGGGCGAACGGCAGGCCTGCTGCCGGATCCGGAAAGTGGAGCCGCTGGGCCGCGCCTTGTCGGGATTGGATGCCTGGATCACGGGTCAGCGGCGCGAGGAAAGCTCCTCACGGGGAACCCTCGAGAAAATCGAGCGCGACCACGCCCACGGCGGCCTGTGGAAGATCAACCCCCTGGCCGACTGGTCGTCCGATGAGGTCCGGCACTACCTGAAGGCCCATCGTTTGCCCTACAACCGTCTGCTCGACGAAGGCTATCTCTCCATCGGGTGCGCCTGCTGCACCCGGCCCGTCGAACCCGGCGCCGATTCCCGGTCGGGCCGCTGGTGGTGGGAGCAGGAGGGCCACAAGGAGTGCGGCCTGCACGGCGGAAACTGGACCATTTGAAAAACGGAACAACCCGATGAACCATCTTGACAAACTCGAAGCCACCGGCGTCCACATCCTGCGCGAGGCCTATCGCGAATTCAAGAGCCTCGTGATGCTGTGGTCGATCGGCAAGGACAGCACGGTGCTCCTGTGGCTGGCGCGCAAGGCCTTCTTCGGCCACGTGCCGTTTCCTCTCATGCACATCGATACCGACTACAAGATCCCCGAGATGATCGCCTACCGCGACCGCATGGCCCGGGATTGGCGGCTGGACCTGATCGTCGGTCGCAACCGCGCCGCGCTGGAGGGCAAGCGGACCTTTCCGGACGGCGCGGTCTCCCGGGTGGAATGCTGCCGCGCGCTGAAGAGCGAGGCGCTGAAGCACACCCTGTCGGGCGAATGGCCCCGGCTGAGGCTCGATCACGCGAGCGGCCTGCTGGTTCCCGACGCGAAGCCCGAGCCGTTCACGGGGGCCATTGTGGGCGCCCGGGCCGATGAGGAGGGCAGCCGGTCGAAGGAGCGGTATTTCTCGGCCCGCGACAAGGCGAGCGAGTGGGATGTGGGCGATCAGCCCCCGGAGCTCTGGAAGCAGTACAAGACGGATTTCGCGCCGGGCACGCATGTGCGCGTCCATCCGCTGCTGGACTGGACCGAGCTGAACATCTGGGAATATATCGAGCGCGAGTCGATTCCGGTGATCTCCCTCTATTTCAACCGGGGCGACGGGCGGCGCTACCGCTCCCTGGGCTGCCATCCCTGCACCAGCCCGGTGGAGTCGGAGGCCCGCACGGTTTCCGAGATCATTGCCGAATTGAGGAGCGGAAAATTCGCCGACATCGCGGAGCGGTCGGGGCGCGAGCAGGACAAGGAAGACGGCGGCGGTCTGGAGACCCTGCGTCGCGGAGGATACATGTAATGGACGGGAACGAACAGATTTCCATCGTGATGGCGGGCCACGTGGACCACGGCAAGAGCACCGTGATCGGCCGCCTTCTGGCCGAAACCGGCGCGCTTCCCAAGGGCAAGCTCGAACAGGTCCAGGCGATGTGCCGCCGGAATGCCCGGCCCTTCGAATACGCCTTTTTGCTGGACGCGCTCAAGGACGAGCAGGCCCAGGGCATCACCATCGATGCGGCCCGCTGCTTTTTCAGGACCGCCAAGAGGCGGTATATCCTGATCGACGCGCCCGGCCATATCGAGTTCCTGAAGAACATGATCACGGGCGCGTCCCGCGCCGAAGCCGCGCTGCTGGTGATCGACGCGAAAGAGGGCATCCGCGAGAACACCAAGCGCCACGGCTATATGCTCTCCATGCTCGGGCTGCGCCAGCTGGCCGTGCTCGTGAACAAGATGGACCTGGTCGGCTACAGCCGCGAGGCGTTCGAGGCGCTTCGCGCGGAATACACCGGCTTCCTGGGCCGCCTCGGCATCGAGCCCGTGGCGTTCATCCCTGTCAGCGGCCGGGACGGCGTCAACATCGCGGCCCGGGGCGCCGAAACGGCCTGGTACGAGGGCCCCACGGTGCTCGAGCAGATCGACGCCTTCCGTCACAAGGCCTATCCTCGCGAGCTGCCGTTCCGGCTTCCGGTCCAGGACGTCTACAAGTTCACGGAGCAGGGGGACGAGCGCCGCATCGTGGCGGGCACCATCGAAACGGGTGAAATCGCCGCGGGCGATGCCGTGGTGTTCCAGCCTTCCGGGAAATTGTCGCGCATCCGGACGATCGAATACTTCAACGGCCCCGTCAAAACAACCTCGGGCGCCGGCGAGGCGCCCGGATTCACGCTCGAGACGCAGCTCTACATCAAGCCCGGCGAGTGGATGGTCAAGGCGGGGGAGACCCCGCTCCAGACCGGCACGCGGTTTCGCGTCAACGTCTTCTGGATGGGCCGCGCGCCGATGATCCGGGAGAAAACCTACAAGCTCAAGCTGGGCGCCCTGCGGAGCCCCGTGAAGCTGGTCGAGGTGCTGGCCGTGCTGGACGCCACCGAGCTCGGCACGGTGGTCAACAAGCAGCAGGTGGACCGGCATGACGTGGCGGAGGTGATCCTCGAAACGCCCAAGCCTGTCGCGTTCGACGTCGTCGGTGATATCGAGCAGACCGGCCGGCTGGTGATTGTGGATCATTTCGAGATCGCCGGCGCCGGGATCATCCTGGCGGCCGAGGCGACCCGGGAATCGACCCTCCAGGACCACATTCGCAATCGGGAAATCGGATGGAAGAACAGCGCCCTGTCCCGCGCGGACCGGTTTGCCGCCTATGGTCATGGCGCCGCCTTTGTGGTCTTTACCAGCGCCGACGCCGCGGATGGCGAGGCCTACGGCCGCGAACTGGAGCGAAAGCTGTTCCAGACGGGGTTCAAGGCCTTCTTCCTGGGACTGGAGAACATGGGGCGCGGATTGGACGCCGACCTGCGGCAGGCGGACGAACGGCGTGAGGAGACGGTCCGGCGGCTGGGGGAACTGGCGCGGATCCTGACGGATTCAGGACAGATCTTCATCACGGCCCTTTCCGACGCCGACGAATACGACCTGCGGGCGCTGGAGCTGCTGAACAGCCCCTACGACATCCTGACCGTGCACCTGGGACACAACTCGTTTAACGGTTTCAAGCCCAGCCTGCTGCTCGATCCCGCCGCCGGGCTGGAGCAGGGGGTTGACAAGGCCTGCGCCCTGTTGAAGCGGAAGAACATCATCCTGGAGTACCAGATATGAGCCTGCACCTGGAGACCCTGCTGCTGCACGGCGCTTACGAGACGGATGCCGCCACCGGCGCCACGGCCCCCTGCATCGTCCAGAGCGCCTCTTTCGCCTATGAGACGGCCGAGGAGCTGGAAGCGGTTTTCGCGGGCCGGGCCCCGGGCTACGTCTATTCCCGGATCGCCAACCCCACGGTGGCCCAGTTCGAGCGGCGGATGACGGCCCTGGAAGAAGGGCGCGGTGCGCTGGCCTGCGCCTCGGGCATGGCGGCCATCAGCGCCGCGGTGCTGGGCCTCGCCGGCGCGGGCGACGAGATCATTTCCGGCAACAGCGTGTTCGGCGGCACTCATTCGCTCTTCGCCAAAACCCTCGCGCGCTTCGGCATCGCGACCCGCTTTGTCGAGGCCGCCGACCCGGAGGCCTACCGGCGGGCCGTCACCGATCGCACGCGCCTGATTTTCGTGGAGACCATCGGCAACCCGAAGCTGGATGTCCCCGACCTGGCCGCCATTTCGGCCGTGGCCCGCGAATACGGGATCGCGCTGGCGGTGGATAACACCGTCACCACGCCCGTGCTGCTGCGGCCCCGGTCGCTGGGCGCCGACCTGGTCATTCACTCCACCTCCAAGTTCATCAACGGCCACGGGAACGCCATCGGCGGCCTGGTGGTCGATACGGGATTGTCCGACTGGTCGGGCCCGCGCTATCCCCACCTCCAGGCGTTGCGGAAGAAGGCGGGTGGCATGGCGTTCCTGGCCTTCCTCCGGAACCAGATCGTCCGGGACCTGGGCTGCGCCCTGTCGCCCTTCAACGCGTTCCTGATGTCCATCGGGGTCGAGTCGCTGGCGGTCCGGATGGAGCGGCACGGCGAGAATGCCCGGCGGGTGGCCGGTTTCCTGGCCGCCCACCCGAAGGTGGTCGAGGTCCGCTACCCGGGCCTGCCGGGCCATCCCGACCGCGCCGTGGCGGCGCGCCAGTTCGGGGACCGGTTCGGAGCCGTCCTCACGCTCCGGCTGGAGAGCAAGGCCCGCTGTTTCCGGTTCATCAACGGGCTGGAGCGGATCCGGAACCTGGCGAACCTGGGCGACGCCAAGTCGCTGGTCATCCACCCGGCGTCCACCTTTTGCCGGGAACTGAGCGCCGAAGAGCGGCTGTCGGTGGGGGTGACGGAGGATCTGGTCCGCCTGTCGGTGGGCATCGAGCATGCGGACGATATCATCGCGGATCTGGAACACGGTCTTGAAAAGGTCTAAAGGAGAGCGGTCATGAAGCTGATCATCAATGGAGCGGAGACGGACGTGACGGGCGTGGCGACGGTGACGCAGCTGCTGGCGAACCAGCGCGTGAAAATGCCGGACATGGTGTCCGTGGAGCTGAACGGCGACATCCTGGAGAGGGCCCGGTTCGAGACCACCGCGCTGAAGGACGGCGACCGGGTGGAGTTCCTTTATTTCATGGGCGGCGGCGCGGCCGTCCGGGGAGACGTGCCATGAGCCTGACGGACGAACAGGTCGAGCGGTACTCGCGGCACATCATCCTCCCCGAGGTCGGCGGGAAGGGCCAGGAGAAGCTGTTGGCGGGGCGGGTCCTGCTGGTCGGGGCCGGCGGGCTGGGGTCCCCGGCCGCGCTGTACCTGGCGGCGGCGGGCGTGGGCACGATCGGGCTGATCGACGGCGACGTGGTGGACCTGTCGAACCTGCAGCGGCAGATCATCCACGCCACGGCCGATGTCGGCCGACCCAAGGTGGAGTCGGCTGCCGCGAAGATGCGCGCGATCAATCCGGACGTGCGGGTGGCAACCTACCAGGAGCGCCTGACGGCCTCCAACGCCCTGGCGCTGCTGCGGGACTACGATTTCGTCATCGACGGCACCGACAACTTCCCCTCGAAGTTCCTGGTGGCGGACGCCTGCCATTTCGCGGGCAAGCCCTATTCCCACGCGGGGATCCTCCGCTTCGACGGGCAGACGATGACGGTCCGGCCGGGCGCGACCGCCTGCTACCGCTGCGTATTTCACGCGCCGCCGCCGGCGGGCGCCGTGCCGTCGTGTTCGCAGGCCGGGGTACTGGGCGTGCTGGCGGGCGTCATGGGGGCGCTCCAGGCCGCGGAGGCGCTCAAGTTCCTGCTGGGCCAGGAGCTGCTGACCGACAGCCTGCTGGTCTACAACGCCCTGAAGACGGCCTTCCGCAAGGTGCCGCTGAAGCGGAACCCGCGCTGCCCGCTGTGCGGGGACGCGCCGTCCATCACCGCGCTGCGGGACGAGGCGGCGGCGGTCTGCGATATTCGAAAAAAGGGACAGGCCTGACATGAAGCTGATCCTCACCCGGGCGGTGGCGGAGGCCATGCGGCGGGCGGCGCTGGCCGCGGCGCCGCTGGAGGCGTGCGGCCTGTGCGGGGGGCGGGAGGACCGGGTGACGGCCTTCCATCCCCTGACGAACGCCGACGCGTCGGGCGCGCATTACCGGATGCTGCCGGAGGAGCAGTTCGCCGCCGTCCGGGCCATGCGCGCCGCGGGCGACCGGCTGCTGGCCATCTGGCACAGCCATCCGGCCAGTCCGGCCCGCATGTCGGAGGAGGACCTGCGGCTGGCGTTCACGCCGGAGACGGTTTATCTCATCACATCATTGGACACGCCGGGTGAGCCCGCGCTGCGCGGCTTCACGGTGCGCGACGGCCGGGCCGAACCGGTGGAACTCGAGGAGCTGACATGACCCTGGACTCGTACACCCTGCCCGCCGGCCTGGCGGAGGATATCGACGCTTACGAACGCGACGTGGCCCGCTTCCTGGCCGGGGAGCTCCCGGCGGGCGTGCTCAAGGCGAAGCGCGTGCCGCGCGGCGTTTACGAGCAGCGCACGGACGGCACCTACATGGTCCGCGTGCGCGCGGCCGGGGGCGTGCTGGGCGGGGCCCAGGCCCGGGCGCTGGCCGCCATCAGCACCCGATATGGGAACGGTCTGCTGCACGTGACCACCCGGCAGGACGTCCAGTTCCACGAGGTGGCCATCGGCGACACGCCGGCCGTCATGCGGCGGCTGATGGAGGCGGGCCTGACGAGCAAGGGCGGGGGCGGGAACACGGTGCGGAACGTCACCGCCTGCCCCTACGCCGGCGTCTGCCCGGCCGAGCGGTTTGACGTGACCCCGTTCGCCCGGGCCGTCACCGAGTACCTGATTCCGCTGACCGGCAGCTACAACTTGCCGCGGAAATACAAGATCGCCTTCAGCGGGTGCGCCGCGGATTGCGCGCTGGCGCAGGTGGCGGACCTGGGATTCGTGGCGGCGGTCCGCGACGGGAAGCCCGGCTTCCGGGTGCTGGCCGGCGGCGGTCTGGGCGCGCAGTCGCGGGTGGCCGACGAGCTGGCGGCGTGGATTCCGGCCGGGCTCGTGATCCGGTACGCGGAGGCCGTGCGCCGGCTGTTCGACCGGCATGGCGACCGCCAGAATAAGCACCGCGCCCGGCTGCGGTATGTGTTCGAGCGGCTGGGGCTGGAGACGGTCAAGCGCGAGGTGGAGGGGATGCTGGCCGACCTCGAACGCGAGGGGGTTCCGTTGTGGACGGGGGAGGTGGAGTTGACCGGGGCGGCCGGCGCGGAGCGGGCGCCCGCGATGGAGAGCCGGAGCGGCCTGCGGGTCGTGCGCCAGCGGCAGGCGGGGCGGGTGGCGGTGCCGCTGCATCTGCCCCTGGGATTCCTGCCGGCGGACGACGTGGCGCAAATTGGCGAACTGGCGGAGCGCTTTTCGGAGGAGAAGGGCATGCGCGCGACGCGGGCGCAGAACCTGCTGGTCCGGCATGTGCGCGAGGAACGCGTCGCCGACCTGGCGGCGGCCCTGCGGGGATTGAAGACGGATGTCCTGACGCCGGATCCGCTGGAGCGGTTCGTGGCCTGCGCGGGGGCATCGACCTGCCGCCTGGGCATCTGCCTGGCCCGGGACGCGGCGCGGGCGTGCGCGGCGGCGTGGAAGGCCGGCGGGGTGTCCCGCGAAACGGTGGAGGCGCTGGAGGTGCACGTGAACGGCTGCGCCAACGCCTGCGGCCAGCAGCCGGTGGGCGCGATCGGGCTGTTCGGCGTCGCCCGGCGGTCGGGCGAGCGGCTGGTGCCCTCGTATGGGCTCACGCTTGGGGGCCGTTGCGGCGCAAGTGGTGCGAAATTGGGGACGGCGGCCGGCCGCATCCCGGCGCGGGCCCTGCCCGGGGCGCTGGCGGAGCTGGCGGCTGAGTTCGAGCGGAACCGGCGGCCCGGCGAAGCCTTCCTGGACTACTATGACCGGGTGGGACCGGCGCCCTTCGAAGCGCTTGCGGCGCGGCATGACGCGGTTCCCCCGCCCGGGGAGCGGCCGGATTATTACCGGGACCTGGGCGCGGACGGGGAGTTTTCGCTGGCCGGGCGCGGCGCCGGGGAGTGCGGTGCCGGGGTGTTCGAGGTGATCCGGCAGGACCTGGATGCGGCGCGGGAGGGGGACGGGCGGTTCGGCAGCCTGTTGCCCGCGGCGCGCGCGCTGCTGATCACGCGCGGGGTGGACGCGCGCGAACCGGACGCCGTGCTGCGCGAGTTCGAGCGCCTGTTCATCGACAAGGGGCTGGCGGATGAGTCGTTCCGGCCCCTGCTGGCGCGGGCCCGCGGGTTCGCCCAGGGCTGGCAGGCCGCGCTGGACGGGCAGGAGGCGGAGGTGTCCCGGCTGCGCGAACGGGTGGAGCTGCTGTACTCGACGCTCGACGCCAACCTGGAGTTCCATCCGCCGGAGCGGGCCGCCGGAAAGGGCGCCCCGGCTGTCGCGGCGCCGAAGGCCGCGGGGGCGGAGCTGGACTTGAAGGGAGTGGCCTGTCCCCTGAATTTCGTGAAGGCGAAGCTGAGGCTGGAGACGCTGGCGGTCGGCGAGACGCTGACCCTGGTGCTGGATGCCGGGGAGCCGGTCAACAACGTGCCGGGCAGTTTCCGCGCCGAAGGCCAGGAGGTGGTGGAAACCACGGACTTGAAAGACGGACACTGGCGGGTGACGATCCGGAAGAGACACTAGGAGCGACTCTTTTCTTGCTTGTCCTTCATTAAATGTTAGCTATTATTAGCCTCCTGAAATGGGGAGGCGTATGACTGCGACGTGGAACCGGGGCGAACGGCCGGCTGCCGTGCATGTCCGGCTGGAGCGGGAGCTCCAGCGGCGCCTGGCGTCGGGAATCCTGAAGCCAGGCGACCGCCTTCCCTCCGCCGCCGAGCTCGGCCTCGCCCTGTCCGCCCATCCCATCACCATCCAGAAGGCGCTCCGCCGGCTCAAGGACATGGGCGTCGTGTCCCGCATTCCCAAGCTGGGCACCTTTGTCCGGCCGGGGCAGGACCGATTTCGAACCGCCGTTCTTTTTGGCCCTTCGCTGACCGATGAAACCGCCTACTTTTATCGCGCCCTGCTGGCGGCCCTGCGCCGCGAAACGCCGCACCCCGGCTGGCAGTGCTACGCCTACGACGGGCTGAACGACTCCGCCCCGGTTCCTTCCGAGGCCATTCCCGCCTTCCGCCATTTCCTGGCCGACCGCGACCATGACGGTTTCCGCGGGTATATTGGGATTGGCCTGGCCGATACCCGGTGGGAGCGGATCCGGCGGGAGTCCGGCCTGGCGCCCCACGTCCGGTTCGGGCAGGGCTGTGAAGTGGATATGGATTACGGGCATTTTGGCCGCAGCGCGGCGGAGGTCCTGCTGGGGGCTGGCTGCCGCAAAATCGCCTACCTGCGGACGTTGACAGGCTCGACCGTTTCCGATCTCGAGGCCATCCGCCAGGTGCTGGCCGGCCGGCCCGGTGGCGCCCTGGAGGTGGTCCAGCTGCCGCTGCGCGGCCCGCACTACGACGAGCGGCGCGACGCCGAATTCTGCCTGCGCCTGGTGCGCGACTGGAATCGTGCCCGGCGGTGGCCGGAGGCGATCCTGATTTCGGACGATGTCAGCATGCGCGGGCTGGCCCATGCCCTCGTATCGTGCGGCCCGGAACGGCTGGAACAAACCCGGGTGGTGACCTGGTCCAACAAGGGAATCCGGCTTCATTACGGGTTTCCCGTTGTCCGCTACGAGACGGATCTCGCCGATTGCGCAAGTGCCCTGACAGGGCTTCTGTTTCACCGTTTGAACGGAGAGGCAATCCCGAATCCGGGCCTGCTGATCCGGGGGAAGATCGTCGAACCTTCGCCCCGCCAGCCGCGCCTGGCGGAGCAAACCGTTTTTTAGGAGGAGAAAATGAAAAAGTGCACAGTGGTTGTGTTGGCGGCTCTGCTGGGAGTGGCTTCCTTCGCCCGCGGGGGAACGTCGTATGTGCGGAACGGCGGCGACGATGCGTGGGATGGCCAGAGTTGGGGGACCGCCTGGGCCACGATCGGCAAGGCCCTGAGCGTGGCGGCCAGCGGCGAGACGGTGCTGGTTTCGAACGGCACCTACCTGATTACCGCCGAACTGGCGTTGACCAACGGGGTCACCCTGACCGGCAGCGGCGGCGCCCTGCAAACCGTGGTGGCTAGAACCGGCAGCGGCACCCATCGGATTTTCCGGATTGCCCACACCGGGGCCGTGCTCGACGGTTTCACGGTGTCGAACGGGTACGTGACCGGCACGGCGCCCGCCAATTACGGCTGCGGGATCTACATGAGCACCGGCGGAGTCGTCCGCAATTGCCGGATCATGGGCAACACCGCGCCCCATGGGGCCAACGCCCTGGGGGGCGGGATCTACATGGCGGGCGGCGTGGTGTCCAATTGCGTGGTATGGAGTAACGGCGTTTACGTGGGGACGGGGCAGAATCTGGTTTCCATGGGCGGCGGCATCTACATGACCGGGGGGCAGGTCGTGGACAGCACGATCGTCTCCAATCTTGCGTATAATTACGGGTACGGGATCTACATGATCTCCGGCCTTGTGGACCGCTGCCGGGTTGTGGGTAATTTCTCCGACAACCGGGGCTATTTCGGGGCCGGAATCGTGATGTGGACCACGGGAGCGGTTGTCCGGAACACCTTGATCATGAAAAACACTAGTCCCCGGGCCGTGGGCGGCGTTTATGCGAACCAGGGGCTGCTGGAAAACTGTACGGTGGCCGGCAACTCTTCGCCACAGTATGCGGGCGGCGTGTATGCCATCAACAATGCTGTCATTCGCAACACGATCATGATCTTCAATGAAGCGCCTCCTCTTTGTAAGGATTATTCCCCGGGCTCCGGCACTTATCAGTACTGCTGCGCGTTTCCGGCCCCCGCGGGGGAAGGTAACATCGGGCTCGATCCTCAATTGGTGAATGGCCCGGCGGGCGATTACCGCCTCCTTCCCGGTTCTCCCTGCCTGAACGCCGGAACCAACCAGGACTGGATGACGGGAGACAGGGATTTCGCCGGGCAGACCCGGTTACCGGATGCCCGGGTCGACATGGGCGCCCTCGAGGCGCAGGCGCCCGGCGCCCTGACCATCAACGCGATCGCATCCACCGTACGCGCGTTCGCCCCGGCCGATATCGAGTTCACCGCGGTTGCCGCGGGGACCAACACGTCCGGCCTGACGTATTACTGGGATTTCAACGGTGACGGCACACAGGATCTGGCCGGATCCGCCGCGGTTGTGACCAATCAGTATGCTTCAGGCGTCTATTCCGTCATCCTGGCCGCCACCAATGCCGC
Source organism: uncultured Verrucomicrobiota bacterium (assembly GCA_964481675.1). GTDB lineage: Bacteria > Verrucomicrobiota > Kiritimatiellia > CAIKKV01 > CAIKKV01 > CAIKKV01. Next base: position 1,019 of record CAYZVY010000002.1, on the reverse strand, counting down.
CGGCGAGGGCGCCTTCATAGTAAAGACGAATTACGTCAAGGTTGGGCCCTTTGAACTGTTTGTCGCGACCAACGGGTCCGCCCTCTTTCCCTACACGAACTGGGCCACCGCTTCGACCAACGTGCAGAAGGCGATCGACGCGGGGATCAACGGGTCGACGGTGCGGGTGACGGACGGCGTCTACCAGGCGGTGGCGACTCTCATGCTCGTCGACGGCGTGACCCTGCGAAGCGAAAACGGGCCCCTCAAGTCAGCCCTGACCCAGAATGGCGGCAGCTGGGTTTGCCAGTTGAGCCATTCCAACGCGGTGGTCGACGGCTTCACCGTCAACAAGCGGACGGGCTCGGGCGGCGTTCGGATCGTCCAGGTGGGAACGGTTCGCAATTGCCGGATCGTGGGGAACCGCCAGGAGACGGAGGCCCCGGTGACCCTGGATGGCGGCGGCCTTGTGACGGATTGCTATATTGCCACCAACTCGTCCCGCTATTCGGGAAGTGTCCGGATGGCCAACCAGTCCGCCGGTTTTTCGGCGCTGGGCCGGTTGGAGAACTGCGTGATCGTGTCGAATCTTCAGAACCACACCAGTTATACGACGAAAAGTTATATCGGGGGGATCCGGGCCGACAGCAACTCCCGGATCCGGAATTGCCTGGTGGCCTATAACCTCTCGTTCGGCCCCGACGGCGGCGCGTATCTGGACGGTGCCACGATGGAAAACTGCACGATCGTCGGGAATATCGCCAGCAACAGCGTGGACGCCACGGGGGCCGGCGTGCGACTGCTCAACAAGGCGGTGGTCCGCAACACGATCATGTGGGGGCACACGAACATCGTGACGGGCAGCAGCAGTAATTGGTACCGTGAAAGCGGCACGATCGAATACAACTGCGCAACACCCGATATCGGGACAAACGGCGCCGGCAACATTGCCGGGCCCCCCGTTTTCATGAACGCGGCGGCGAGCGACTACCGCCTCGCGGCCGGCTCGCCCGGCGTGAACCAGGGCACGAATGTCGGTT
>CAYZVY010000001.1:5796-78189 GCA_964481675.1 uncultured Verrucomicrobiota bacterium | reverse complement strand
CGCCGAACCCTTTTTCAGCATCGACATCACCCTCGAACGCCAAGCCCCGGGAGTCGCCTTATGAAACGCCTTGCCGCCTGGACCTTCGGCCGCCTTCTCCTCGCCGCCGCCCTCTTCCTCCCCCTGTCCGCCCGCGCCCAGGGCGAGCGCGTGCTGCGATACGACAGCCGCATCGAAGTGCAGACCAACGCCAGCCTCGTGGTCACCGAAACCCTCCGGGTGCGCGCGACGGGCGACCAGATCAAGCACGGCATCTACCGGGATTTTCCCCAGCTCTACCGCAGCGGCTGGGGCCTGAGACAGCGGACGGGGTTTGACGTGCTCAGCGTCCGCCGGGACGGCCGCCCCGAGGAGTATCACCTGGAAGGCAAGGACAACGGCCAGCGCGTTTACATCGGATCCGCGCAAACCACGCTGGACCCCGGCGAATACACCTTTGAGCTGACCTACCGCACCGACCGCCAGCTGGGCTTTTTCGAAAACCACGATGAGCTGTACTGGAACGTGACCGGCAACGGGTGGATATTCCCTCTCGACAAGGTCACGGCCACCATCCTCCTGCCGCCGGGATGCCCCGTGCAGTCGACGGACGCCTACACGGGACCGAAAGGCGCCAAGGGCCGGGACTACACAGCCTCGCAGCCCGGACCGGGAACGGCCTGTTTCGAAACCACCCGCCCGCTGGACGCCTACGAAGGGCTCACGATCGTGGTCGCCTGGCCCAAAGGGTATGTCGCAACGCCGGATCCGTGGCAGGCCCGTCTGCGCCTGGTGCGCGACAACATCGGCCTGGCTCTGGCGCTGGTCGGGCTCGCGCTGGTACTGGTCTATTATGTGGTCGCCTGGTCGCGCGTGGGAAAGGATCCGGAAAAAGGGGTGATCATTCCGCGTTACGCGCCGCCCAGGGGCTTTTCGCCGGCGGCGGTGCGGTTCCTCATGCGAATGGGATATGACCAGAAGGCCTTTGCCGCCAATGTGATCAGCCTGGCGGTTAAAGGCGTGCTGACCATTCATTGCACGGACAAGAAATATACCCTGATGCGGAAGCAACTGGGACTCCCGGGGCTGACCGAGGACGAAAAGGACCTGGCTCAGAGTCTTCTGGGCACCCGCGCCCGGCTTGAACTGGAGCAGGCCAACCATACCGCGATCAGCTCCGCCATCAAGATCCTGAAAAGCGACCTGGCGGTGCAACTGGAGAAAAAGTATTTCCTGAGCAACATCCGCTACTGGGTGCCGGGGCTGCTGTTTTCCCTGGTTCCCTGCGCGGTTTCCCTGCTGAACAGCCGGGAACTGCCGGTCGCCCTCTTCATGCTCGTGTGGCTTTCCATCTGGACGGTGGGCGTCACCGCCCTGCTCTCGAGCGTCTTCACGCTCTGGCGGACGGGTCACTGGGTCCAGGCCATCCCGATGACCCTGTTTTCCCTTCCCTTTGTGATCGGCGAGATCGCCGGGCTGGGCATGTTCGGGTATGCCACCTCCTTCTGGGTCCCGCTGGTCTTCGGGCTGGGGGCGCTGGTAAACGGTATTTTCTTCCATCTGCTCAAGGCACCCACCCTCATCGGCCGCAAGACCATGGACGAAATCGAAGGCTTCAGGTTGTACCTGTCGGTGGCCGAAAAGGACCGGCTGAACCTGGAAAACCCGCCCCATCGCACGCCCGAACTGTTCGAGATGTTCCTGCCGTATGCGCTGGCGCTGGGGGTTGAGCAGCGGTGGTCCGAGCAGTTCAAGGACGTGCTGGACACCGCCGCGAAGGGAACAGACGGCTACTCGCCCGCCTGGTATGCGGGAGCGGGGCTGACAGGTCTGACGGCGGGCGCCCTGGCCGGATCCCTTGGATCATCACTGTCGTCGGCCATCTCCTCCTCATCCACGGCCCCGGGATCCAGTTCCGGCGGCGGCGGCGGGGGCTCCTCCGGCGGCGGCGGCGGCGGGGGCGGCGGTGGCGGATGGTAACGTCCCTCACTTGGCGACACTAAAAAAATCGCCGTTTCTCCCCCATTTTCAATAAAAGTTGTTCCCGTCTGACTTAAATATATCACAAACATAGGAACATATCTTATTTTTAAATGATAGTGTTATTATATCTTGACTCCTTTGGCGTGACGTCCTTAAAATAATGACATCGGGGGCCGTGACTGATTACTGATCACTGGTCACTGATTACTGTTTTTTCCTTCTGCCCCGCCCGGCCGCATGATACCTTTCCGGTCTATGCGGCTGCCTCTTTTCATTCTGCCTGGAATCCTGCTGGCCCTCGGCCTGCCCTCCCCGCTTCGGGCGCTCCCGACAGCGCCCACCAACGGGTTCGAGACCACGTTCGCCCTGGACATCCTGTTCACCCGGGGAAACGCGAACAAGGGTGAGATCGGCTCCAAAATCGAAACATCGGGCGTCACCCCGTATTTCGAGCGGGTCCGCGCCGGCGGGTCCTACGCCTATGGCCAGAGCGAGGTGGATTCGGTCAACACCACCACGGCCAAGCGCTGGGACCTGTTTGGCTATGTGCGGCGGCCCTTGGAAAAGGACCAGACCTACACCTTCGTGGACGCCCGGATCCAGAGCGACGCCGTGGCGGACCTCCACTACCGGGTCTCGGAAGGCGGAGGCGCGGGCATCTACCTGCAAAAAGGGCCCAAGCTGGAATGGTCAATCGAAGCCGGGCTCTCCTGGGTGTTCGAGGAAACCGGCGACGGCTCCGACAATTATCCCGCCATCCGCATGGGCGAGCGCTACGAGCAGGAATGGGACGGCGGCCCGAAGGTGATCCAGACGCTGGAACTGCTGCCGCACGCCCTCCAGCTTGACAATTTCCTGGTGAATGCCACTGCGGAACTCACCACCGTCATCACCAGGACCCTGAACCTTCGAACCGCCCTGGAATATCGCTACCAGAGCCGGGCGCCCGACGACATCATCGCCTACGACCTGCGGCTGGTTGTGGGCGTCAGTTGCAAGTATTAACCCCCCATGCTCAAGATCCCACCGGATTCGAGCAGTTTTGTATCTGTAAATTTCACATAAAGACTTTGCAGGCGATTCCCTACCTGATATCATAATAGGGTGATGACAAGCACAAGCCCGGAATCGCGAAGCGGATGGACCCTGTGGCTGCTGCTCCTGGCGGCCGTGCAGATTCTGGTTTTATGGTTATCCAGCTATTCGGAAGGCAATCTGGATGACAAGGCGGTGCACTATTACAGCGCCGCCCGCCTGTTTGCCCAGGCCGACAAGACGGCGCCTCTCGACGGGATCGAGCACCTCTGGCTCAACAAGCTTCCGGCCGACAGGCAATTCCGCACGCGCAACCGGTTGCACAGCTTTGCCGTCTATCCTGTCTACGGCGGGATTCTTCGCGCCGTCTGCGCGGCCTGGCCTGGAGACCAGCCGCCGCACTCCTTCTCCATCCCCGTGAAACTATCCTTCCTGATCCTGTTCCTGCTCGCCCTCGGATGGCTGCTGGCGATCACCGCCGCCCATCCCGTTGACGGGATTCTCGCAGCGTCCTGCCTGCTGCTGGGCGGCCTCGGGCTGTCGGTGCCCTTCTTCGCACCGGCGGCCGGGCACGGCATGGCGTTCCTCGCCTACGCCCCCCGCGGGCCGGCCATCCTGCTGATCCTGGCGGCTTTCGCCTGCTTCGCCCGCGACCGGAACTGGCTGGCCGGCGCCAGCCTGCTGCTAGCCTTCGCCTGGCATGCGGGATTTGCCGCCGTGGCCGTGCCCTGCACCCTCGGCGCGTTCGCCATCACCCTGTGCGACCGGGCGAACAATACCCGCATCCGGATCATCGGCGCCATCCTCACGGCCGGCCTGGCCCTGGTGCTGACCCGCCTCGGATCCGGTCCCTTTCTCCCCTACACCGTCTGGCTGCCGGCCGGACTGGTCATCCTGTTCCTGCTGGCGGGGCCCAAGGTTGTCCTGGCCCCCCTCTGGCGCGCCACGGCCAGCCTGGCGGCCTTCCTGTTCCTCACCGAAACGGTCACCCTCGCGCTGGGCTACACCCCCTGCCTGGAGGGGCTGGTCCGGATCACCGGCAATCCCCTGGTCGCCGAGATCCCGGCCCGCCTGACCGGCATCCGCCATCTGGCCGGTCTGGCGCTGACCCTGACCGTCACCCTGGGCCTGATCAACATGGCCCTTCCCAACCGGATGGAATTCAACCGGAAACGCCTCATCCTGCTGGCCGGCGCCACCTGCGGATTATGCATCGGCATCGTCTGGGGCATGTCCCAATGGCCGACGGCCGGACGGAAGGCCGCCATTTTCCTCCACAGCGAGGAAGGCCTGGCCGCGCGGAAGATCCCCTCCGCCGGCGCGCTCGAAACACTGGACCCCCGGCAGGAAACCGCCTTTTTCGCGGCCCTGGGCGATTACCTGCTCGCGCCAAAGACGCCCTAGCCTCCGACTGGCTCCTGTTTTTTCCCCTTCTTTGCCTGTGAAAAGCACCTGTATCCCCACTATTGACCCAAAGGGGATCGAATGGCAGAATAGGCGCCATCGTTATCACCGGGAGTTCGAATGTTTATCGCGATATGCCTGCTTTCCGTTCTCTATGCCGCGGCCAATGTCGGCATGATGGTGTATGGCTTGAATTGCTACATCATGCTGTACCTGGCCCGCCGAGGCTGGACCCGCGCGGAAAACGCCCGGCATGACACCGAAGCCCTGCCGGAAGAAACGCTCCCGGTGGTGACCACCCAGATCGCCATCTACAACGAAGTGAACGTGGCGGAGCGCGTCCTGCGCGCGGCCTGTGCCATCGACTATCCCGCCGGCCGCCATGAAATCCAGGTGCTGGACGATTCCAACGACGAAACCATCGGCGTCGTCGACCGCGTGGCCGCCGAACTGACCGCCCAGGGCCATGACATCCAGATTGTCCGCCGATCCAATCGATTCGGATTCAAGGCCGGCGCCCTGGCCGAGGGGCTGGCCAAGGCCCGCGGCAGCCTCGTGGCCGTGTTCGACGCCGACTTCGTGCCGCCCCGCGACTTCCTGCGCCGGATCGTCCCCTACTTCCGCGGCAACCCGAAGCTCGGGTTCGCCCAGGCGCGCTGGGGCCACCTGAACCGCACCCGCTCCCTGCTGACCATCGCGCAGGCGATCGGCATCGACGGCCATTTCCTGGTCGAGCAGCCCGCCCGCAGCGGCAGCGGCCTGTTCCTGAACTTCAACGGCACGGCGGGCGTCTGGCGGCGCGACGCCATCCTCGACGGCGGCGGCTGGTCCTGGGACACGCTGACCGAGGACCTCGACCTGTCCTACCGCGTCCAGTTCAAGGGCTGGGAAGGCCTGTACCTGCCCGACCTGGTGGTGGAAGCCGAACTGCCGGAGGATGTGAACGCGTTCCGCAGCCAGCAGTTCCGCTGGGCCAAGGGCTCCATCCAGACGGTCATCAAGCTGTTCCCCCAGCTGCGCCAGGCCAAGGTGTCGCGCTTCAAGCGGGTCCAGGCCTTCCTGCACATGACGGGCTACATGGTGCACCCGCTGATGCTGCTCCTCTCGCTGCTCGCCCTCCCCATCCTGAGCGTGACCCTGGAATTCAAGGCCAATCCCCTCGTCTACGGCCTCCTGTCCATCCCCCTGATCCTGTCCATCCTGGCCCCCAGCACGATGTATACCGTGGGCCAGTTCAAGGCCACCCCGCACTGGGGGCGGCGGATCCTGCTGATGCCGCTGCTGATGGTGGTGGGCGTGGGCCTGGCGCTGTCCAACTCGCGCGCCATCCTCGAGGCCGTCATCGGCCGCGAAAGCGAATTCGTGCGGACCCCGAAGCGCGGCGGCCGCGAAATCAAGGCCTACAAGATGAAGATGCCCTGGGCGGGCGTCGTCGAAGTGCTGCTCGGCGCCTACTGCGCCTACACCCTGGCCATGTATATCCTGGCCGGCAAGTTCGCCGTCAGCCCCTTCATCGCCATCTACGCCGCCGGCTTCTTCTTCATCGGCCTGTCCACCATTGCCCAAGCCCTCGGCGCCCTCCGCCAGCGGGCCTAACGGGAGACTCCCCATGCCGCGATCCCTGCCGCTCCTGGTTCCGGCGGTCCTGCTCCTCGCCGCCCTCCGCCTGCCCGCCGCCCCCGCGGCCATCACGCTGGCCGAGGCGAAACAGCCCCGCGCCATCATCCTGGTCGATGCCGCCGTGCTCGCCTCCAACAGCACCGCCAACCTGGTCAACCCCGCCCTCGAGGAGGAGCTCCAGCGCCGGCGGCTGCGCGACTCGGTCGCCGACCTGGCCCTTTACCTCAAAAAAATGTCGGGCGCGCCCGTCGCCCTCTCCACCAACGCCGCCCCGCCCGACGGCCTGGTCCCGATCTACATCGGCAGCCGCGCCCTCCCCGTGTTCGGCCGGGTCGGCATCAAAGCCCCCTACCGCCAGGGCTTCCGCTACGTGGTGCATCCCAAAAAGGGAATCGGCCTCTACGGCGAATCCGCCCTCGCCTCCAGCTATGCCGTCTACGAGCTGCTCGACCGCCTGGGCTGCCGCTGGTTCATGCCGGGCGACAGGGGCGAAACGATCCCGACCCTCGACACGCTGGCCGTGACCGAGGCCAACGACACGCTGGCGCCCTTCACCGCCTACCGCGGCATCTGGTACGGCGACGACGCCTACAAGCGCCGCAACCGGACCGGCGGGCTCCTGATCTCCGCCGGCCACGCGCTGGAAACCTACCCGTCCAAGGAGCAGCTCGCGGCCCACCCCGACTGGGTGGCGGAGCATGCCGACGGCCGCCCCATGCCCGGCCGCCTCAAATGGAGCAGCCGCCCCCTGGCCGACGCCATCGCCGATACCATCCTGCTGAAAAACGGGGCCGCTCCGCAGCCCTCCGTCTCCCTCTCGCCCGGCGACGGCGCGCTGTTCGACGAGTCCGCGGCCGACCGGGCCCTCGACGCCGGCGATTTCGACACCACCGTGCAGACCAACTCCATCACCGACCGCCTCCTGGTGTTCGTCAACCGGATCGCCGCACGGGTCAACGCCAGGCAGCCCGACCTCCTGTTCGGCGTGCTCGCCTATGTCCAGTACACGCGCCCCCCCGTCCGCGAGAAGGTGAACCCCAGCGTGGTGCCCCAGATCGCGCCCATCACCTACAGCCGGTCGCATCCCATGAACGACGACCGCGTGCCGGGCAACGCCGAGCTGCGGGCCATCGTGGAGGGCTGGGGCAAAAAGGCGAAGCGGACCAGCCACTACTTCTACGGCTACTACCTGGCCGAGCCCCTGGGCCCGCAGCCCATGCTCCGGAAATGGGGACACGACGTGCCCTTCGCGCTGGAGCGCGGGAACTGCCAGTTCTGGCAGCCCGAAACGCTGCCCAACTTCGAGTACTTCATGCACGCGCAATACATGGCCCTCCGGCTGGCCTGGAATCCGAAGCAGAAGCCGGACGCCATCTACCGGGAAATCAACGAGCGGTTCTACGGCCAGGCCGCCGCCGAAATGGCGGCCTACTGGGACTACGTGGACCGGGTCTGGGTGGAGTCGCCCGAGTTCTCCGGCTGCGGCTGGGGCCACCTGCGGCGCTGGACGCCGGCGAAGCTGCGCGAGGCCCGCACCCTCCTGAACGTCGGCCGCAAGGCCGCCGCCACGCCGGACGAGAAATTCCGCGTCGAGCTGGCCAGCGAGTCGCTCTCCCTGTTCGAGCTGTTCATGAAGCTGCGGCAGGACCAGGCCGAAGGCCGGTGGGCGGGCCTGATGACCCGCGCCGACGCCTGGCACGCCCGGCTGCTGGCGGACGCCGCCAAATACAAGGACTACGCCACCTTCACGGCGGTGAACTGGAACACCAACACCCTCGGCGGAGCCTATGCGATGGCGTTTTACGACAAGACCTACAAGGACGCCCAGCGGGTGGCGGAAGAGGCGGAACTGATGACCCGGCCCCCGCTGCGCCACTTCCTGTGGCTGGCGGATCCGGACGGATCGGGCGAAAAGGCGGGCTTCGCCAAACCCGGCTTCGACGACAGCGGCTGGAAGATGACGGACGTCTGCACCGAGACCTGGTCCACCCTGGGGCTCCATAATTACTTCAAGAGCGTCTGGTATCGCACGCCCGTAACCCTGCCCCTGGCGGCGGACGGGAAAAAGATTTTCCTCTGGGTCGGCAGCACCGACGGCGCCGTCAAGGTCTTCTTCAACGGCCGCGAAATCGGGAGCCGGGAAGGCTACGCGGAGCCGTTCTCCTTCGACATCACCGCCGCAGTCAAGCCCGGCGAAGTGAACCACCTGGCCCTGCTCTGCACCCGCACGTTCTTCAACGAACTGGGCACGGGCGGCCTGCTAGCCCCCGTGGCCGTGTACCGGGAGAAGTAACCGGCGAGCCGTGATCCGTCGGATCAGACCGATCCGTCGGATCAGACGGAGCAGGAATCACTGACTTTCATCGCCCGCGCCGCCTGGCGCGCCAGCACATACCGGGTTGACCCCAGGGCCACCACCAGTCCGTGCTCCCCCTCCACATTGCGCAGAATCCGCACCTCCATGCCGGGGAAGAATCCCATTTCGCGCGACTGGCGGTCGGGGTTGGCGGCAATGACATACGCCCAGTCCTCGAATCCCTCGTCCAGCCGCGTCACCTCCGGAGCGGGGCGGTGCGGGCTGCAGCGGCGATGGCGGGCAAAAAAGATCATGCCATCTACTCCTTAGGAAGCCACTTGATAGAACAGGGTGGCGGTCAGCCATGCCAACCCGGTCTGGTACACCACGGAGAAAAGGGTCCATTTCCAGCCCGCCTCCCGGCGCAGGGCCGCCAGCGTGGCGATGCAGGGCACATACAGCAGCACGAAGAGCAGATAGGCGAAGGCCGCGGCCGGCGTCCCGAAATGGTGCCGCATGGCGCCGATCACCCCGTGGCGCACGCCGCCCGCCGCCAGCGGCCGGTCGCCATGCTCGGCATGGGGGGTGGCGCCCGTCACCGGTTCGTGAACGGCGGGCAGCTCGGGCTCCATCTGCCCGTACAGCGCATCCAGGGTGCCGACCACGGCCTCCTTGGCCACCACGCCCGTGATCAGGCCGACCGTGGCCGGCCAGTTCTCGCGCTGGATGCCCATGGGGCCGAACACGGGCGTAACAGCCTTGCCCGCCTTCTCGAGCCACGACTCGCCCGCCTTCCCGTCCTTGCCCAGCGTGTTGAGCAGGCTCAGCGCCATCACGGCCAGCACAATCACCTTGCCGCCCCGCACCACGAATCCCTTCAGGTTTTCCCAGGCGTGGCGGAACACCGCCTTCAGGCTGGGCACCTGGTACGGCGGCAGCTCCATGACATAGGAGGACGGCTCCCCGCGCAGGAGGGTCTTCTGGAGCAGCAGGCCGGTCAGGATGGCCATCAGGATGCCGATCAGGTACAGGGCGAACACCACCTGGTTGCCCCGCGCGGGAAAGAAGGCCACGGCGAAGAGGGTATACACCGGCAGGCGGGCGCTGCACGACATGAAGGGATTGATGAGCAGCGTGATCAGCCGCTCCCGCTTCTCCTTCAGCGTACGGGTGGCGAACATGGCCGGCACGTTGCAGCCGAAGCCCACCAGCAGCGGCAGGAAGGCGCGCCCCGGAAGCCCGATCTTGCGCAGGAATTTGTCCATCACGAAGGCGCCCCGCGCCATGTAGCCGGAATTCTCCAGGATGGCCAGGCAGAAGAAGATGCCGAAAATGGGAGGCATGAACGTCGCCACGGCGCGAAGGCCCGCACCGGCCCCGTCCGCCAGGATCGTGATCAGCAGCTCCGGCGCGTGAAGCCCTTCCAGCCAGAGCCGGGGCCACTCCACGAACAGGCGGCCGCAGACGGTGTCGATCAGGCTGACCGCCGGCCGCGCCCCGCTGACGGTCACCAGGAACACCAGGTACATCACGGCCAGGAAAAAGGGAATGCCGACGAAGCGGCTCAACGCGAACCGGTCCAGGACATCCGAAAAATGGCGGACCGGCGCCCGGCTGCGGTCAGCCGCCTCACGGGCCGCCGCCCGGGCGAACGCGTAGCCCTCCTCCTCGTTCCGCGGCGGAGGACGGTCGGGAACCGGCGCCGCCCCGGCCGCGGCGACGGCGAGAATGGCGTCGAAAAGCGGGGCCAGGCGGCGGTCGCGCTGGGCGGCCACGGGCAGCACCGGACAGCCCAGGCGCCTGGCAAGCGCCTCCACGTCGATCCGGATGTGCAGCGACTCCGCCAGATCCATCATGTTCAACACCACCACCAGGGGACGCCCCAGCCGGAGCAGCTGCCCCGTCAGGTAGAGGCTGCGCTCGAGGTTGGTGGCGTCGATGACGTTGACGATGACGGCGGCCGACCCGCCGTCAAGGAAATCGCGCGTCACCTGCTCATCCAGGGTGTGCGCCTCCAGCGAATAGAGGCCGGGCAGATCCGTGACCCACAGGTCCCGCTCCCGGTGGCGGCAGGCGCCCTCGGCGCGTTCCACGGTGACGCCCGGCCAGTTGCCGACATGCCGGCAGTCGCCAGTCATGCGGTTGAACAGCGTGGTCTTCCCGCAGTTGGGATTGCCCGCCAGGGCCAGGGTGATCAGCTCGCTCATGGCGCCCCTTTCCCCCGGCGGGCCTTGAGATAGGCGGAAAAGGCCCGGGTCAGCGGCCGGGTGGACCGGGGGCGGTCGGCCAGGAACTGGGCGAACAGGCGGAGGCGCTCGATCGTCTCGGGCTCGGCGGCGTGCTCCAGGCGGCAGGCGTCGGCGTCGGCGGCCTCCGGGTCGAGCAGGAGAATCCCCGAGAGGAAGCGGGCGAAAATCTGGTGGCCCCCGCTCACCCGCTCGGCCACGGCGCGGCCCCCGGGCTCCAGCCCCACGAGCTCATAGGGGCTGTAGCGTACGAGCCCCTCGCGGGCCAGGTGCTTGAGCGTGGCGGTCACGGTGGACTTGTGCACGCCCAGAAGCGCGGCCAGGTCGCGCACCCGGGCCGCGCCCTTGCTCGCCTCCAGCCGGAGAATGGCCTCCAGGCAGTCCTGCATGGCCGGCGTCACCCGCCGCGACCCCTTTAATGTTTTATTCATCAAACATTATTTAACCATATAGACATTTCAGAAGCAAGTAGAAGCTCAGGGAAAGGTCAACAAGGTCAACTCCGTCAACAAGGTCCACACTGTCCACACTGTCCACACTGTCCACACCGTCCACCAACCACCCGCCCCCTACTGCGCGGACCAGCCGCCGTCGATGACCACCGACGAGCCGGTCATGAAGCTGCAGGCGGGGGAGCAGAGGTAGAGGAGGATGCCGCGCGCCTCGGCGGGCTGCGCCCAGCGCCCGATCGGCAGCCGGGCGATGAACGCCTTGTACTTTTCCGGATCCTGCAGCAGCGGCAGGTTCATGGGCGTCTCGAACGGCCCCGGGCACAGTGCGTTCACGCAGATGCCGTCCGCCGCCGTCTCCAGGGCCAGCGTGCGCGCCAGCCCCAGCAGCGCCGTCTTGCTCGACGCGTAGGCCGCCCGCCCGGGAATGGAGATGAACGACAGCATCGAGCCCAGCAGCACGATCCGCCCGAACCGCCGCCGCCGCATGCCCGGAATCACCGCCCGGGCGCACAGGTACGCGCCCTTGACGTTGATCGCCATGACGCTGTCAAAATCCGCGCCGGTCAACTCTTCCGTCGGCTTGCGGATGTTGATGCCCGCGCTCGCCACCAGGATGTCGGGCTCCCCCAGCCGCTCGGACGCGGCCGCCACCCAGCGCGCCACGTCCGCCTCCGCCGTCACGTCGCAGGCCATGCCGGCCACCGTCCGGCCCGTCTCCGCCGCCAGCTCCGCGGCCACGGCTTCCGCCTCCGCCCCGTGCCGGCTGCAGATCCCCACCGTCGCCCCGGCCCGCGCCAGGGTGCGGGCGAATTCCTTCCCCAGCCCCTTGGTGGCACCCGAGACCAGGGCCGTGCGGCCGGATAAATCAAACAATTCCCGGAACAATCCGTTGTCGTCTTTCATGGAGACCACTATCCATGAATTATCAAAACCGATCAAATTGATAATTAAAGCACTTCGATTTTCACGTCATCCCGCCCGGCGGCGCTGGTCTCCACCTCGGCAATCTTGTAGGTCGGCAGGTAGCGGTAATACACCTCCAGCGTCAGGGTCGCCAGGGTGGTGGCATACACCGCGCCGCCATGATCCCCCTGCGCCCAGTACCCGCAGCCGTCGGGCTCCATCACCTGGCGCTCGATGTAGGCCTTCTTGAACTGGCTGTTCCAGGCATGCCACACGCTCCCGCCCTTGTGGAACTTGGCCTGGGTGACATAATACCATCCATAGACGCTGGGCTTCGCCTCCCGGGCGGCCGGCCAGTCGCACGCCAGCGGATCCAGGCACGCGATCCCCTGCCGCGCCTCGGGGTCCATCGCATGGCCCAGGATCTGCAGCCCCAGCGTGCCCACCCCCGTCATGGACCAGCGGCCGCCCCCGGGAGCCGGAACCCCCGGCGTGCCCGAGTAGACGAACCCGCTCCCGTTCTGCGCATACGCCTGCGTCTTGAGGAAACGGACCGACCGTTGGGCCGCCTCCTTCAAGCCGGGGGCCACGCTGCCGGCCGTATAGGCGGCCTTCAGCGCCTGGATGTTCCAGCCCGCCACCGACGTGTCGAACCGGGCCGCCTTGGCATACCCGTAATCGAAGCCCCCCTCATCCTGCTGACCCTTGATGATGAACGCCACGCCCTTCTCCATCGGCTCGCGAAGCTCCATGATCCGCGTCAGGGCAAACGCCTCGGCCAGCGCATAGGTGGCAATCGCGTGCGTGTAGGAATTGGCGCTGAACCGCCCGTCCGCCTGCTGAACCGACATCAGGTAGCGGAGCGCCGACTCCAGCGCAGGTCCGAACTCCTTCGACTGCTGCGGCGTCTCCCCGTGGGCCAGGAACGCCAGGGCCGCCAGCCCCGTCATGGCAAGGGGATCCACATCGCTCGCCGTCTTCCAGGAACCGTCCGAATCCTGCTTCTTCTTCAGCCACCGCAACGCCGCCATCACATGCGCGTCGTTATCCTTGTCCGCGCCAAAATCGTCCATCGCCTTCTGGCGCACCTCGCCGTTGATCCGGTTGTCAAACAGCCCCACCAGGATCGGCCCCTTCAGGCGAATCGCATCCGGCGCCCCCTGAGGCAGCGGCCGCACCTCGGGAATGAAGGGATCGGGCGCCTTGAAGTCGATGCCCGGATCGGCGGGGGACGTCGGCTCGAACGCCGCCGGACCCTGGGGCCGCGCGCTCCGGCTGATCATCGAGTCGATATCCCGCTCCACCGCGGCCCGGTCATCGGCTTTCATCGTGTCGGGGTTGATGATGTCGACGGCGATGCGGTCGGGGCCCCGGTCGATGATCCGCGCCTTGACCAGCGCCAGCAGCGCCCCCAGGACCAGGCCGGAGATCAGCAGCGAGACCGTCACCGGACCGAACAGGCGCGTCACGGCCATCACGGCGAGCTTGTGCTCGCCGGTTTCCCCGGGGCTCATCAGCCCTTTCACGATCCGCCGGATATCGAAGAGCGAGTACTCGACCAGGATGTCATCGGCGTGGGTGTTCATGACGGTCTCCTTGATTGACGTATCCCACTTAGTATTTTATACTTTCTCCATTCGGGTGACAATTATTATTCTGTAAAGGAGACAGCCATGGCCGACCGTAACCGGAACAGCGTCGCGGTGGATCTGGGATTGCTGATCATGCGCCTGGGCATCGGCGCCATGTTCCTCGTCTTCGGCTGGCAGAAGCTCCAGGGCGGAACCGAGCTGTGGGAGAAGCTCGGCGGCGCCATGAAGGTGTTCGGCGTCACCTTCAAGCCGGTCTTCTGGGGCTTCATGGCCATGTTCGCGGAACTGGTCGGCGGCGCCATGCTCATCATCGGCCTCTTCGTCCGCCCCTACGCGCTCCTGCTCCTCTTCACGATGGTCACCGCCTCCGTCATGCTGATCACCTCCGGCTCCCCCATGCAGGGCTACGCCCACGCCGTGGATATGGCCGTCGTGTTCGCGGGCCTGCTGGTCGCGGGCGGCGGCCGCTACGCGCTGGGGGCGCAGGTCGCGACCCTCGACGAAAAATGGTGGCGCTGAGGCGCTAAAACCGCCAGGCCATGTCGCGGGGCTTCTCGTCGGGCCCCTTTTCCCGGGATCCGGCATCGTCCTTCAAATCCGGCCCGACACTGTAAATCAGGAAGCGCGCCGCCTCCGCCCGGTACAGGAGCGGCTTGCCGCCAAAGGGGTCCGGCGCCGTCACGCCGGCGGCCGCCAGCGTCTCCGGAAACGCCCCGCGGGCCTGCCGGTGCCGCAGCACGGCCAGGCCGGCCAGCGTGATCCGCTTCTCCGCCGCCAGGCGCAGCATCCGCCCCTTGACCTGCCCCAGGGCGGGCGCCAGCAGGCGGGTGATGATGCAATAGCGCGGCACATCGCTCACCTGCCGTTCCCATTTTGCCGTTTCATCGGCCGCATACGGCTCGGTCGCCAGGGCCGCATACCGGTGCATCACGGTCAGGTAGGCCGCGTGGTCGCGGTCCCAGAGGGGCGGAAGCCGCATAAACCGGTACAGCAGCGCCAGGCTCCGGGGAATGTTGGCGCCGGAGTCCGTCAGCGTCATCAGCGTCATCAGCTCGCTCGGCTCCAGCGCAAAGCCCCATTCCCCCATCAGGATCCGCTCGGCGTCCAGCGCGTTCGCCAACGCCGCCCCGTCGTCCCGGTCGTCCAGGAACACGGCCAGGGCGGCGGCCTGAGCGTCCGAAGGCAAGCCCTGGGCGGCCAGCCCCCGGATCGTGTCCAGCGACAGCTGGAGCTGCGCCATCCGGACCAGCTGGCTGATCAGCAGGGGCTCCGCCCGGAGGGCCGCGGACAGGCGAAGGCTGACCAGGACCGTCTCCCAGCCCCCGCTCACATCCGCGCTCGCCGCCTGCACCCGGGCCCGGGCGCACAGGATGCGGGAAAGCCGGCGCATGTCCGCCAGGTGCGGCAACTCCAGGCCCGCCCCCTTCGTGTAGTCCAGCGGAAACCGGCATGCCGGCCGCTCCGTGCCCTCCCGGACAAGGCGCAACGCCTCGCGGCTGGCCTCTGCGTCCAGCAGGCGGCCCAGGGCGTCGCGGTCCGCATCCGTCGGAACGTCCCCCAGAAGCGCCTTCGCCAAATCGTCCAGATGCTGGAACAGGTCGGTCGCGCCGGACGGCGTGTCCTTCAGCCGCCGGATCGCCGCCTGGTAGAGAAGGGCGGCGTTTTCCGCATCGGGCACCGGCGGAGGCACCACCTGCTCCGCCGTCAGCGGACGGCCGTTTTCCTCCAGGGTCGCGAACGCCTGGCGCAGCGACCGGGAGGCGGACATCGTCAGGCCGGCATAAACCAGTCCGAGGAACACCAGCAGCAGCCCCAGCGTTTTCCAGAAGCGTCCCGCGTTCATGACACCCGCCCGATTTCATCCGAAGCCGCCTCGGTGAAGAACGGCTGCGTCCAGGCCATCTTCTCCCCTTCGCCCCAGCACTGGAAGCGGACATACCGCGCCGACGCGGGACACTCGAACTCCATCTCCGGCCCGTCCACGACGGCCGCGCGCTTCCCGACCTTGACGATGGCGGCCATGCGGCGGGCGTTTTCCGTGACGATCTTCACGCGCGCACCGGTCACCTCGATCGACTTGATCACCACCCCGGTGGAGCCGTAAAAGCGGCCGGCGCGCAGCGCCTCCACCAGCCCGGCGCGCGTCTGCTCCCTGACATACGCCACATTCCAGCCCAGCTCGATGTCCCCCTCGGCCTTGTGAAGATCGTCGTTGGCGAAACCCCAGACGGGGCGGCCCATCGACAGCAGCATGTCCCACTTCCCGAGGGCATACGGGCTGCCGTCCAGCCGGTTGATCACGCCGTTGTAGATCTCCATGCCCAGGTAGCCGGTCCACTCGCGCAGCTGCTCGATCGTGGCGTGGTCGAATTCCGACTGCCAGTCGGGATGATTGATGATGGCAAAGCCCCGGCCCGACTCCCGCTCCGCCGCGAGGATGGCGTTCAGGATCTCCTGCCGGCTGCCCTCGGACGGAATCCACCGGTCGGCGTCCACGTGCAGGAGGTGCGGCCCGCCGCGGCTGATCTCGTTGCCAGGCACCAGGATGAGCCCGCGCGCGTCGAGCGCCGCCAGGTCGGCTTCGGAGGTGAGCAGGTCGTGGTCCGAGAACATGAGGAAGCCGTAGCCGCGGCCGGCATAATCGTCGAGCACGGCCTGGGGCGGGCGCGAGCCGTCGCTGCGGGTGGAGTGGGTGTGCAGGTTGCCGCGAAGCCAGCGGCCGCCGGTGAGGTTCGCATAGGGATTAACCAGGCGGATCATGTTGTCTTCCTTATATAAAGGTGAACGCGACCACCCTATCCAAGCCTGGGCCCGTTGGCAAGCCGACAAAAAGCCCTTGACAGCGGGGCCTTTCAATTGAATACTGATTCATCAATTGAAATAAGATTCATATAATGAATAAGCATTCAAAAAACAATGCCGAGGCCACCCGGAAGACGCTCCGCAAGGAACGGGAGCGCGAAGGGCACCAGCAGGCCATTCTCCGGGCCGCCGAATCCGTCTTCGCCCGCAAGGGATTCCATGACGCGACCATCGAGGAGATCGCCCGCGAATCCGGCTATTCGGTCGGCACGCTCTACAATTTCTTCAAGAACAAGGATGACCTCTACACCCGGGTCATCTTCTCCCACCACGAGGAGTTCACCCGCCGGTTCGACGCCGTCCTGGCCGCCGGTAAGGGCGCGATCGAAACCCTGGGCGGCCTTCTCGACCTGTCGCTGGCCCATTTCACCCTCCACCAGGCCTTCGTCCGCCTCTTCTTCCAGTCGTCCGAAGGCACCGTGATCCGGTCCATGCCCGCCGAAATCCGGCGCTTCCACCTCCATTATTCCGAGTCGCTCCACGCGCTGTTCAAGCGGGGCGTCCAATCCGGCGAACTCATTCCGCTCGACCCCCAGCTCCTCACCTTCTGCTACGAGGGCTTCATCTCCGCCATGATCCGGTACTGGGCCATGGGCGATTTCAAGGAACCGCTCAGCGCGCTTTCGGAAAAAGCGCGCCACACGTTCAGCACCATTCTCAGGACGCAAGGAACCCCGCCATGAGTCTCCCGCCCCGCCTTCTTCCCCTGCTCCTCCTGCTCGCCGCCGGCTGCGTGAGCCGCCGCGACATCGAGCAGGACACGCACCGCAGCCGGGAAGCCGCCGCCGTGACCTGGTCCAACCGCCTCGACGGAACCGACCGGGAGGTTCCCCGGATCACCGGAACCCTGACCCTGCCCGACGCGCTCAAGCTGGCCATGGCCAACAACAAGCAGCTGCAGTCCGTCCTGCTGGAAAAGGACATCGCGGCGGGCCGCATCACCGAATCCTACGGCGTCGCGCTGCCAACCCTCTCCGCCAACGGCGGCTATTCCCGCATCGGTCCCTCGGAATCCATTTCGGCGAACGCCCCCGCCGATCCCTTCAGCCTCTACTCCGCCTCGCTCACCGTCCGCCAGCCCCTGTACCGCGGCGGCGCGATCGGGGCCGCCCTGAAGGCCTCCCGCCTCTATGCCTACTGGGCCGACGAGCTGATCCGGTCCGGCGTCCAGGGCGTCCTCTACGGCACGGCCGCGTCCTTTTACGAGGGGCTGCTGGCCGAACGCCTCCAGGCCGTGGCCCGGGCCTCGCTCGATTCCGCCGCGGCCCAGCTCAAGTCCGCGCGCGACATGGCCGCCGCCGGCACCGCCTCCCGCTACGACGTCCTGCGCGCCGAAGTGGCCGTGGCCAACGCGGAATCCGACCTGATCCAGCAGCAGAACCGCAGCCGCCTGGCCCGCACCCGCCTCTTCCAGCTCATGGGCGTGACCGCCGACCCGGCGCTTCAGATCGCCGGCGCCCTCACGTTCGAAAAGGCCGATCCGAAGCTGGACGCCGCGCTCCGGCTCGCCCACCTCAACCGGCCGGACCTCTACCAGGCCGACCTCCTCGTCCGCCTCCAGGGCGAGTCCCTCCAGGTCGCCCGCAGCCGCTACTATCCCGCCGTCACCGGCGTCGCCTCGCACGAGTGGTTCTACCGCGAGGACGGCTCCCCCGACGACAGCGAGTGGAAGCGCGACTGGGTGGCCGGGGTCCAGGTGGAAGTTCCCCTTTTCGACGGCCTGGCCCGCGAGGGGCGGATCGCCCAGGAAAAGGCCCTGCTCGAGCGCCGCCGCGCGGAGCGGGCCGGCTCCGAGGAGCAGGTCCTGCTGGAAATCAACCAGTCCCTCGCCAACCTGCAGGACGCCGAAAAGGTGGTGGCCGTCCAGGAGCTGAACCTCTCCCGCGCCCGCGAGGCGCTCTCCCTGGCCGAGGCCGGCTTCCGCGAAGGCGTCAACACCGGCACCGACCTGACCGACGCCCGCGCCGCCCTGCGGCTGGCCGAAGGCCTGCATGCGCAGGCCCTCTACGCCCACACCGTGGCGCGCCTCAGCCTGCGGCGGGCCACCGGCGTGCTCGCGCCGCTGGACGCCGATCCCGCCGCCCTCAAGGAATTTCAACCCGGAGCCCAGCCATGACACGCGCCGCCCGCCCGATCCTCTACAGCCTGATCCTGCTCGCCATCGTGGCCGCCACGGTGTTCGGCTTCCGCTACATGGCCGCCCGGAGCAAGCAGTCGAAGGCCCCGACCGCCGCCCTGAACGCCATCCCGGTGCGCGTGGAGCCCGTCTCCCGCGCCACCCTGCGCCAGGTTCTCGTCCTCAACGGCAACCTCGAGCCGCTCCTCCAGGTGGACCTGAAGCCCAAGATCTCCGGCCGCCTGAGCCGGCTCGGGAACGAGGCCGGCGGCCTCATCGAGGAAGGGACCCCCGTCAAGGCCGGCGACATCGTGGCCGTGCTGGACCACCGGGACCTGGACGCCCAGGCCGCCGCGGCCGCCGCGGCCGTCGCCACCGCCGAGGCCGGCGTGCTGGCCGCGCAGGCCGCCTATGCCGACACCCGGCGGGAGCGCCAGCGGGCCGAAAACCTGCTCGCCAAGGGCTCCGCCACCGAACAGTCCCGCGACCGCGCCGCCACGGCGGACGACCGCGCCGCCGCCGCCCTCGTCCAGGCCAAGGCCCAGCTGGACCAGGCCCGGGCCGGCGCCCAGTCGGCCGAGGTCACGCGGACCGAGGCCACCCTCCGCGCGCCCTTCGACGGGCTGGTGTCGGCGAAATACGCCGACCCCGGCGCCCTGGTCTCGCCCGCCGCCCCCCTCCTCCGCATCGTCTCCGCCGACCTGCGCATCCTGGTGGCCCTTCCCACCCGCCACCTGCCCGCCCTGGCGTCGGGCCGCGCCACCGCCGACGTCGGCGTGGACGTGTGGCCGGACCGCACCTTCCCGGCCGCCATCCGCGCCGTCTTCCCGGAGGTGAACGAGGCCACCCGCACCGCCACCGTGGAGCTGCGCGTGCCGGGCGACCCGACCGGCAAACAGGGCCCGCCCCTGAAGGCGGGCATGTATGCCACCATCCGGATCGTCCTGGACACGCACGACAACGCCCTGGCCGTGCCGGCCGACGCCATCATCCGCGTGCGCGAGCGCAGCCTGGTCTATCTGGCCCGCGACAACAAGGCCGTCTCGCGCGACGTTAAGCCGGGCCTGCGTGACGGGGCGCAGGTCGAGATCCTCGACGGCCTCGCGGAAGGCGACCCGCTGGTCGTCTCCGGCCAGCAGCGGCTGACGGACGGGACGGCGGTTGACGTCAGGGCCGCCCCCGCGGACGCCGCGGCGGCCCCGGAGATGCGGCCATGAAACTCTCCGAACTGGGCGTGTCCAAACCCGTCACCACCACGATGGTCTTCTTCGCCATCCTGGTGCTGGGCCTGGTGTCGCTGTACCTCCTCCCCCTCGACCTGATGCCCGAAATCGAGCCGCCGGCCATCAGCGTCATCACGGCCTGGTCCGGGGCCAGCACCGAGGACGTGGAAACCAAGGTGACCCGGGCCATCGAGAACAACCTGAGCATCATCAACAACCTGGACAAAATCACCAGCGTCACCCGCGAGGGGCTCTCCAGCGTCACCTGCCAGTTCAACTGGGGAACGGACCTGGACGAGGCGTCCAACGATATCCGGGACCGGCTGGAGTTCGCCAAGCGGATGATGCCGGACGACGTCGAGACCCCGTTCATCTTCAAGTTCAACACCGCCATGATGCCCGTGGTCTTCGTCGGCATCACGTGCGGCGAAAGCTGGGAGCGGCTCGAGACGATCATCGACGACGAGCTCGCCGACCCGCTCAAGCGGCTGCCCGGCGTGGGCGCGGTCCAGTCGTTCGGCGCCCCGCACCGGCAGATCAACGTCCGCCTCAGCCGCGACCGGCTTGCCGCCTGCGGCCTGACCCTGGCCGACGTCGAAAACGCGCTGCGGGCCGAAAACCTGACCCTGCCCGCCGGCTCGATGAAAATCGGGACCGTCGACTACACGATCCGCGTGCCCGGCGAATACCAGGCGCCGCGCGAGATCCCGGACATCCCCGTCAAGCGCGCCGGCGGCCGGATCGTCTACCTGCGGGACGTGGCCGCGGTCGAGGACGGCTTCGAGGAGGAGACCCGCCTCGTGGAATCCATGGGCCGGCGCGGCATGGTCATGCTGGTCCAGAAGCGCTCGGGCGCCAACACGGTGAAGGTGTGCGAGGACGTGCTGCGCGAAATGGCGAAGCTGAAGGAGAACCTGCCGCGCGACATCCAGATCAACGTCATCCAGAACAGCAGCAACTTCATCCGCGACTCCATCGACAACGTCACCGGCACCGTCTTCTGGGGCGGCCTGTTCGTGATCCTGACCTCCTTCTTCTTCCTCCGCAGCATCCGCGGCTCCATCGTCATCGCCCTGACGATCCCCTTCTCGCTGATCCTCGCCTTCGCCTTCATGTACCTGATGGGCTGGACGCTCAACGTGCTCAGCCTGGCGGCCATGGCCATCGCCATCGGCATGGTGGTGGACAACGCGGTCGTGGTGCTCGAGAACATCACCAGCCACATCGAGCGCGGGGAAAAGGTGCGGGAGGCCTCCATCTACGGCGCCGAGGAGGTCGGCCTGGCCATCTCCGCCAGCACCTTCACCACCATCGTCGTGTTCCTCCCGCTCATCTTCGTCAAGGGGATCGTGGGCATCTTCTTCACCCAGCTCGGCGGCGTGGTCACCGTGACCCTGCTGGCCAGCCTGCTCTGCGCCGTCCTGCTCACCCCCATGCTCTGCTCCCGCCTGATGCAGCCCCCGGCCGTCCGCAAGGCCCGCCTGGGCCCCCTCAGCCGCCGCTTCCTGGAATGGAGCGAGCGGGGGTTCCTGTCATTCGAAAACGGGTACGGCCGCCTGCTGGCCTGGGCCCTGGGCCACCGCCCCCTGGTCCTCCTGATCGGCGTGCTCGGCTTCTGCGCCACCCTGCTCCTGCTCCCGCTGATCGGCACGGAATTCACCCCGGAGCAGGACAGCGGCGACCTGACCGTCACCGTCCAGCTGCCCGTCAGCACGCGCGTGGAGACCACCGCGGCCGCCATGCGGCGGATCGTGGAGCTCAGCCAGGAGGTGGCGGAGCCCGGGGCCGTGCGCCTGTATGCCTGGCGCTGCGGCACGGCCAAGAACTCCTATTTCGGCAGCTCGGAAGGCTCCCACATCGGCCGCCTGTCGTTCAAGATGGTGCCCGTCACCCAGCGCAAGCAGTCGTCCAAGGCGCTCGGCATCGCCCTCGGCAACCGCCTGCGGCAGTGGCCGGACATCATGAAGCTGTCGGTCGACACGGGCGACCAGATGAGCCAGATGCTGATGGGCGGCGGCGGCAAGCCCATCGTCGTCGAAATCCTGGGCCACGACCTGGAGACGACCGACCGCATCGCCCGCGAGGTCAAGGCGGTCGCCGAGACCGTCCCCGGCGCGCGCGACATCACGATCAGCCGCGACAACGGCAACCAGGAGCTGGCCGTGCGCATCGACCGCGTCAAGGCCGCGGCGCTCGGCGTGCCCGTCTCCACCATCGTCGACTCCCTGCGCACGCTCTTCTCCGGCAAGACGGCCACCACCTACCGGGAGGCCGAGGAGGAATACGACGTCGTGATGCAGCTCGCGGAATTCGAACGCGGCTCCATCCAGGACCTGCTGAACACGGAGATCGCCCTGCCCGACGGCCGGCGCATCCGGATCGACGCGCTGGCGGCGGTGGCGGAGGAGCGCGGGCCGGTGACCATCGAGCGCAAGGACCAGGAGCGGCTGGTCAAGGTGGAGATGAACTTCGAGACGCGCACCATGGGCGAGGTGGCGGCCGACCTGCGCGAGGCCCTCGCGGCGCGCGTCGCCCTCCCCGCCGGGGTCGGCCTCACCTACGGCGGCCTGGTGGAGGAGCAGCAGAAGTCGTTCCGCGACCTGTTCCTCCTGCTCCTTCTCGGCATGGTCCTGGTCTACATGGTGATGGCGGCCCAGTTCGAATCCTTCCTGGATCCCTTCATCATCATGTTCTCGATCCCCTTCGGCTTCACCGGCGTGCTGCTGGCCCTGTTCCTCACCGGCACCGCCGTCAGCCTGATGTCCCTGATCGGCATGATCCTGCTGGTCGGCACCGTGGTGAACAACGCCATCGTGCTGATCGACTACACCAACATCCTGCGGGCGCGCGGCGAAAGCATGATCGACGCCGTCCGCCACTCCGGCGCCCAGCGCCTGCGGCCCGTGCTCATCACGACCCTCACGACCGTCTTCGGCATGATGCCCCTCGCCGTCAGCCGGGGCGTGGGGTCCGAGTCATGGCGCCCCCTGGCCATCACCGTCATCGGCGGCCTCAGCATGTCCACCCTGGTCACCCTCGTGCTGGTGCCCGTCATCTACAGCTGGTTCAAACGCAAAGCCGCCTGACGGCCGGATGGAGAGCCCTCATGAAAATGATCATGGCCGTGTACAACGTGGCGGTGGACGAGGAGGTGCTCCAGGCCGTGGCCGCCGCCGGCGTCTGCTGCTACACCAAGTTCCCCCGCGTCGTCGGCAAGGGCAAGCGCACCGGCCCGCGGCTGGACGACCACATCTGGCCCGGCGCCAACGCCTGCACCCTCATGGTCGTGCCCGACGAGCTGGCCCCGGCCGTCATGGACGTCCTCGCCCGCCTCCGCCGCGAACTCGGCGCCACCGAAGGCATCAAGGCCTTCCTGTGGACCATCGACCAGCAGCTGGGGTGAAGCATAGCGAATAGCGGATAGCGGATAGCGGATACCATTCGCTATTCGCTATCCGCTATTCCTTGCGCTTGCCTTCAAACTCCGGGCGGGATAGACTGGACGGAATTAATGACCCCTGAAACGACAACCCGCCCCGTCCGCGCCATCGGCCTCCTCTCCGGCGGCCTCGACAGCCTTCTGGCGGCCCGGCTCGTGCGGGACCAGGGCATCGAGGTGCTCGGCCTCTCCTTCGAAAGCCCCTTCTTCTCCGCCGCCCGCGCCCGGGTCGCCGCCGCCGCAGCCGGCATCCCCCTCCGGGTCATCGACTTCACCCTCGATATCGCGGACCTGATCGACCACCCCCGCCACGGCTTCGGCGCGGGCCTCAACCCCTGCATCGACTGCCATGCCCGCATGCTCCTCCGCGCCAACGCGCTGCGCGAGGCCGAGGGCTACGACTTTCTCTTCACGGGCGAAATCCTCAACCAGCGCCCCATGTCACAGACCCACCGGGCGCTCAAGCTGGTCGCCGCGGAAGGCGGCGTCGAGGACGTGCTGGTCCGCCCCCTCTGCGCCCTCGCCCTGCCCGAGAGCCCGGTCGAGAAGCGCGGCCTCATCGACCGCGCCCGCCTCCTCGCCCTGAACGGGCGCAGCCGGAAAGGCCACCGCGAGGTCGCCGCCCGCTTCGGCATCACCGCCATCCCCGCGGTCAGCGGCGGCTGCTGCCTGGCCGAGCCCAACTTCGCCCGCCGCCTGCGCGACCTCCGCGCGCACGAGTCGGTCCACGACCTCGCCGCCGTGAAGCTCCTCTTCCACGGCCGCCACTTCCGGCTGGGCGACGACGTGAAGCTGATCGTCGGCCGCGACCAGGCGGACAACGAGGCGCTGGAGGCGCTCAACCCGCGCGGCTACCTGTGGATCCAGGCCGCCGTGGGCAACGGCCCCACCTGCCTGCTGAACGCCACGGCCAGCGAGGAGGAGCTGGCCCTGGCCTGCGCCATCGCCGCCCGCTACGTGAAGGCCGCGGGTCCGGTCCGGCTCACTGTGCGCATGCCCGACGGCTCCCGCCACGAGGAGGTGACCGCCGCGGCCGTGGACGAGGCCGAATTCCTGGCGAGGCGCGTCGTATGAAGGTGCTGTTCGTCACCCGCGCCCTCCCCCACTCCCGCGTCTACAGCGGCTTCATCGTGATCCATCACCGCATCCGCCTGCTCGCGGAGCGCGGCTTCCAGGTCGGCCTGGCCTCCTTCTGCGATCCCGGCGAGACCGCCGGCATCGAGGAGATGCGCGGCCTGGTGTCGGAGCTGGAAATGCTTCCCCCGCCCGCGCCCCTCACCGCGCGCGAAAAACTCTGGAACCACCTGTTCGGCCCGGTGCCGTCGCCGCTCAACCAGATGACCGACCCGCGCATGGGCGAGCTGGTGGGCCGGATGGTCAACCGGTCGCATTACGACGTGGTGATCGCCGAGTTCTCGGGCATGGGCCAGTACCTGTTCCGGAACGTCCACCTGCCCGCCGTGCGGCGCATCGTCTC
This sequence comes from uncultured Verrucomicrobiota bacterium, assembly GCA_964481675.1. Taxonomy (GTDB): domain Bacteria; phylum Verrucomicrobiota; class Kiritimatiellia; order CAIKKV01; family CAIKKV01; genus CAIKKV01. Next base: position 53,562 of record CAYZVY010000001.1, on the reverse strand, counting down.
GGTCCACAGCTGCGCCTCCTCGGCCTTCCAGAAGGCCATCCAGATCGACCCCGCCTCCCTGGCCACCTTCTGGAAACGGCTGGCCCTGCCCCGCCTGAGGCGGTACGAGATGGCCATGTACCGCAGCGCCGACATGGTGCTGACCCTCACCGAGGATGAGCGGCAGGATATCCTGAAAATGGATCCCAATATCCGGATCGAAGTGTCGCCCTACGGCGTGGACACGCAGCGGTTCAGCCCGCCGCCCGAGGGCGATGCGGGCCGCGAGGAGAGCATCGTCTTCACCGCCTACTACAAGGACGAGCCGAACCTGGACGCCGTCCTCTGGTTCGCCCACACCGTCTGGCCCAAGCTCCGCCGGCTCTACCCGGCCCTGAAATTCTATGTGGTCGGCAGCAGCCCGCCGCCCGAGATCCAGGATCTGGCCAGGCGCGATCCGGCCATCATCGTCACCGGCGAAGTGGCCGACGTGGCCCCCTACCTGGCCCGCAGCCGCATCTATGTCTGCCCCATGCGCATGGGCACGGGCTTCCGCGGCAAGCTGCTCCAGGCCATGGCCGCCGGCCTCCCCGTGGTGGCCACCTCCCGGTCGGCCGAAGGGCTCCCCCTGGAGCCGGGCTACAACATCCTGCTCGCCGACACGCCCCACGTCATGCTGGAAAACATCAGCCTGCTGCTCACCGACCGCGTCCTGCGCAAGCGGCTCGCCGACCGCGCCATGGCCACGGTCCGCCAGCGCTTCACCTGGGCGCACTGCGTCGACACGCTGGAAAACGCCATCCGCGAAGTGGTGCCCTGATGGCCCGGGGGCGGGCTTAACGGCCGATGGGGAGGCCCGCCGGAATCACGGCGTCGCGCCTCAGCGTTTCCGTTCCTCGCGACGTCCGGATCGTCAGCTCCACCCGCGCCGCCGCCGGAAGCGCCCCGCCGGGCCCCGTCAGCCAGAGCGGCACCCATTTTTTCAGGTCGTTGTTGTAAACCGTGATCGTAAAGGCGGTCACGCCGGCGGCGCGAAACCGCTCGGGCACCACCTCGCCCGCCGCCCGCTCCGGCCGGGCCACCCGCACCAGCCCGGGCCGGCCCGCGTCGTCCGCCTCCAGCCGCCACTCCACGCGCAGCACGCGGAAGCGGCTGAGGGGAAGCGCCGGATCCGCCGGCGGCGCGGCGGTGACCAGGCGAAGCTCGGAGCCGGCCGCCCCCTCCGCAAGGCGGAAATAGGGCGGCTCGCCCGTCTCGGGGATCATCGCGCCCGCCAGATCCAGGACCAGCACATCCAGGGTTTCGGAGGCGGGCTTGATCCGGGCGGCCCAGTCGGCCTGCCGCTCAAAGGCCCGGCTCGCGCCGAGGACAATCGAAAAGGCCAGGGCGGCGACGAGGGTGAGCAGCAGGACGCCCAGCAGCACTTCAAGCAGCGTCATGCCGCGGGAGGGGGCGCGCCTGGGGGGGAACCGGGTCACCCGCGGAAAAAGAGGTACATGAAAAACGCGCCCAGCCCGATGCACGCCAGGGCGCCGAGAATGATCAGCACCATCCAGAAGTTGCTGAAATCGCGCCGGGTGCCGAACGGCGAGGCGTTCTGGAACGAGGTCGGGATGCGCTGGGAGGCGGGCTTCACGCCGACCGTCGGAGGAAGCCGGGAGGCCGCGTCCTTGTCGGGCGTGATCTCCGCCCACGAGGGGTCGTTGAACTCGAATTCGATCTCGCCGACGCGGATCACGTCGTGGTGCGCCAGCATGGTCTCGCGGACGGGCGCGCCGTTCAGGAGGGTGCCGTTGGTCGAGTCCAGGTCGCGCAGGCGGAAGCGGGGGCCCTCGCGCAGGATCACCAGGTGACGGCCGGAAACGGCAGCCGACTCCACGGGCACTTCATTTTCGGAACGCCGCCCGAGGGTGGTGGCGTCCTTGTCCAAGTCGTACCGGGTCCCCGGCGTCAGTCCTTTTATCTCCAGCAGGAACGCCATACCGCCTCCCTTGTGATCAGCCGCATACTAGGCCCGTTGCCGGAACCTGTCAACCCCGGCCACGCTAAAAAGGGGGCTGCAGCGCAAACGTGGTCCGCCCGCCCAGGGCGGTGCGGACCACCCGGCCCGTCAGCTCCCACCCCTCGAACGGCGTGTTGCGGGAGGGCGATGCGAACCGGGCCGCGCGGACCGTCCACCGCGCCACCGGATCGAAAACGGCGACATCCGCCGGGGCCCCCGCCGCCAGCGACGGCGGCGGCACGTTGAGCACGCGGGCGGGGCCGGTCGTCCAGCGCCGCACCCAGTCGAGCGGGCTCATGCCCAGGCGGTGGACGAGAAGGTGGCAGGTGACGGCCAGGGCGGTTTCAAGGCCCATGACGCCGTTGGCCGCCGCGGCGAATCCGCGCGCCTTGGCGGCCGGCGCATGCGGGGCGTGGTCCGTGGCCAGCACGCCCAGCACGCCCTCCCGCACCGCCTCGCGCAGCGCGTCGCGGTCGCGCCCGCTCCGCAGCGGCGGGCTCATCTTGAAATGGGGGTCCGCCCGCGGGATGTCCGCGTCGGTCAGCGCCAGGTGATGCGGGCTCGCCTCGCCGGTCACCTTGAGGCCCTGCCGCTGCGCCTGCCGGAGCAGGTCCACCGTTTCGCGGCAGGAGACATGCTGGATGTGGATGGCGCAGCCGGTCTCGGCGGCCAGGCGGATGTCGCGCTCGACCATCCGGATTTCGGCCGAGGCGGGCACGCCCTCCAGGCCGAGCGCCGCGGCCTTGGGCCCCTCGGCCAGGTGGCCCCGGCAGGCCGGATCGAGGGCGTGGTCCAGCACCGGCAAGCCCAGCCGGGCCGCCCGCCGCATGACCTCCCGCATCACGGCCTCGTCCGCGGGAGTGGTCCCGTCGTCCGTAAAAGCGCCCGCGCCGGCCGCCGCCAGCGCCGCCAGGTCGGCCGCCTCGCGGCCGGCGCGCCCGCGGGTCAGGCAGGCGCACGGCACGAGCCGCGCCAGGCCTGCCCGGGCCCCGCGGGCCAGCAGGGCGGCCACCTCGGCGGGCGAATCGAGCGGCGGCGTGGTGTTGGGCATCACGCCCAGGCGGGTGAAGCCCCCGCGGGCGGCGGCCAGGCAGCCGGTCGCCACGGTCTCGGCCTCCTCGCGGCCCGGCTCGCGCAGGTGCACGTGCAGGTCGATGGCGCCGGGAAAAACCCAGAGCCCCCGCGCGTCGAGGACGGCCCCCCGCCCCCGGAGCACGGCGGGATCGGCGAAGACGCCGCCGCACACGGCCAGGTCGCCGATTTCATCCCGTCCCGAAAGAGGGTCCAGAATCCGGACTCCCTCCAGCACCCAACTGTCCATACCGCCTCCTTCCAGTCGACCCCCTATTGTCGACGCCGGCGCGGGTTTTGCAAGGCGTTTCCGCCGCGTTTCACGCCTTGACTTCCGTGCCCGTTCTGATATCTTTTATAGGTTTTTTTGACGCCGTTTTCGGACGGCGCATAACCGCCTATCGAAAGGTCCGCACGATGAGTCTGGAGAAGTTTTTCACCCCCCGTTCGGTCGCCATTGTCGGAGCGTCGCGGGAAAAGGGCAAAGTCGGCTACGAAATCCTCGCCAGCATGATCCGCGGCGGCTTCAAGGGCGACATCTTCCCGGTGAACGCCAAGGCCACGGAAGTGGAGGGGCTGCCCTGCTTCCCGTCGATCAAGGCGATCGGCAAGCCGGTGGACCTGGTCATCGTCGTGATCCCCTCGAAGTTCGTGGTCGGCATCATGAACGAGTGCGTGGAGCTGGGCATCAAGTCGGTCGTCATCATCACGGCCGGGTTCAAGGAAACGGGCGCCGCCGGCAAGGCCATCGAGGACGAGGTGGCCGCCATCGCCAAAAAGAACGGCATCCGCGTGGTCGGGCCCAACTGCCTCGGCGTCATGTGCACCCGCTCCCGGCTGAACGGCAGCTTCGGCGGCGACCTGCCCGTCGAGGGCGGCATCGGCTACATGTCCCAGTCCGGCGCCCTGATGGCCGCCATCCTGGACATGGCCAACGCCCAGAAAATCGGCTTCAGCAAGCTCGTCAGCTTCGGCAACAAGTGCGACATCAACGAGCTGGACATGATCAAGGCGCTGGGCGATGACCCCGCCACCACCGTCATCGCCGGCTACCTGGAGAACATCATCGACGGCCAGGCCTTCACGACGATCGCCGAGGAGGTCAGCCGCCGCAAGCCCATCCTGCTCATGAAATCCGGCGGCACCGCGGCGGGCGCCAAGGCCGCCTCCTCCCACACGGGCAGCCTCGCCGGCGGCGACACCGTCTACAACTGCCTGTTCCAGCGCACCGGCATCGTCCGCTGCCCCTCCATCAAGGCCCAGTTCGATTTCGCCCAGGCGTTCGCCTTCCAGCCCCTGCCCAAGGGCTCCCGCGTGGTCGTCGTGACCAACGCCGGCGGCCCCGGCATCATGGCCGCCGACGCGATCGAGCGCGAAGGCCTGACCTTCGCGAAGCTGACCGACGAGACCATGAAGAAGCTGGCCCCGAAGCTCCCGCCCGCGGCCAACATCACGAACCCGGTGGACGTGCTGGGCGACGCCCTGGCCGACCGCTATGAGTTCGCCCTCGACACGGTGCTGGACGATCCGGGCGTGGACATCGCCCTGGTCCTGCTGACGCCCCAGGCCATGACGCAGGCCACGGAGACGGCCCGGGCCATGGTGCGCATCAACAAGGCCAAGGCCCACAAGCCCGTCCTCGCCTGCTTCATGGGCGCGGCCAAGATCGCCGACGGCCTGGCCATCCTGCGCGACGGCAACATTCCCCAGTACGAATCCCCCGAGAACGCCGTCAAGGCCATCAAGGTATTCGCCGAATACGCCGCCTGGCGCCGCGAGCCGGCCCGCGTCCTCGCCCCCGTGAAGGTCGACAAGGCCGCGGCCGGCGCCATCCTCAAGGCGCATCTGGACAAGGGCCTCCGCGAGGTGGGCGAGACCGAGGCCAAGAAGGTGCTGGCCGCCTACGGGTTCGCGGTCCCGAAATCCGCCATCGCCCTGTCGGCCGACGGGGCGGCGGCCGAAGCGGCGGCCATCGGCTTCCCCGTGGTCATGAAGATCAACTCGCCCGACATCTCCCACAAGTCCGACGTCGGCGGCGTGAAGGTCAACCTGGCGAACGCCCAGGCGGTCAAGGACGCCTACACGGCGATGATGACCCAGATCCCGCAGAAGCTGCCGAAGGCGCGGCTCGAGGGCGTCTCGATCCAGGAGATGTGCAAGCGCAGCCACGAGATCATCCTCGGGGTGAACCGCGACAAGATGGGCGCCATGCTGATGTTCGGCCTGGGCGGCATCCTGGTGGAAGTGCTGAAGGACGTGACCTTCGCCCTGGCGCCCCTGTCGGAGCGCGACGCGCGGCAGATGCTCGAAAGCACGCGCACGTACAAGATCCTCCAGGGCGTGCGCGGCCAGCCGGGCGCGGATCTGGACGCCATCGTGCAGGCGCTGCTGCGCCTCTCCCAGCTCGTCACCGATTTCCCGGAAATCAAGGAGCTGGACATCAACCCGTTCATGGCGGGCCAGCCCGGCCAGACGTCCGTGGCGGTGGACGCGCGCATCAGCGTCGAGAAATAAACCGTCAGGACAGGCCGGTCGTTTCGTCGGGCCCGGGCCGCGCCGCGGTTTCGCTCCGGACGAGCCGGCCGGCCATGTCCTGCAGCAGCTTCAGCAGCAGCTCCGGGTCCGACAGGTGCGCCGGGCTTAGCGCCACGACCTCCGCCTCCTCGGATTCCACCCGCGCCGTGGCCAGCCGGGGCAGGCGCAGAAGGGCGCCCACCTCGCCGAAGCAGCGCCCCTTTTCCATCACCGACACCACCACCCCGTCCCGCACCATGGCCAGCCGGCCGCGGACCACCACATAGAGCTCCTCGGCCGCGTCCCCCTGCCTGAACACCACGTCCCCCCGCCGCATGGGCCTGGTGTAGCTCCGGGCCAGGTACCGGTACCGGGGATTCGACGCGTCCCCGCTCAGCAGCCGCTTCACCTGGTCGCGCAGCACCAGCTCCCGCCGCCGGACAAGGCAGGACATCACCTCGGAGCCGAACAGGATGCAGATCGAGGAGTAGTAGATCCAGATGAAGAACAGGAAGATGGCCTTGAGCGAGCCGAACATGTACCCGTAGTTGGGGTCGAACTGCAGCATGAGCGAAAACACGGGATTCATCAGCTTCAGCAGGATGGCGGTGACGGCGGCGCCGCCGAGGAGGGCGTAGGGCTTCCGGGGGTTCGGCACGAAGAGGAAGAAAAACAGGAACAGGCAGAGGAACGACGTCAGCGTCGGGATGCCGTAGTCGACCAGCGTCTTCAGCAGCGGCCAGCGGTCCCCCACCAGCCGCTCGGCCAGGTCGGTCACCCAGCCGGTGCCGGTCAGGATCGCCATCAGGGTCACGATCAGCAGCAGGGAGCCCATGTCGTAGAGCTTGCCCAGGACGAAGGAGATGACGCCGGAGCCCCGCTCGCGGAACGTGCGCATGGAGGTCTTGAAGATCGAGGCGAAGGTGACGCGGAGCACGGACGCGACGGGCATCATCATCCAGAACAGGACCACGATGGACACCAGGCTCCAGGCCTTCTGGCTGGCGAGCCCCTCCACCTCCCGCATGACCAGGTCCCGGCTCTGGGGCAGGAGCTGCCCCACCAGGTTCTGAAGGATGGCCACCGCCTCCTTCGGGTCCAGGAACCGCCCCCCCACCAGCACCAGGGCCAGGAACAGGGGGATGAACGACATGAACGTGTAATAGGCCAGCATGCCGGCCTTCTGGAACCCGTCATCGCGGACAAAGCCGAGGATGGGCTCCACGGTGACGAGCAGGATGAACTCCATGACCAGCTTGGTCCGGACCCTGAACGCATGGATTCCGCGGCGCGCCCCTTTGACGATCATGATCACCCCTTCAGTCCCGTTGGCGTAGAGTAAGGAGATCAGCCGGACCAAGGCAAGCCTAAACGAAGCGGTTTTTGAGCTCGCTTGCAGGGCCCCTTCCATGCTATACAGGAACATTCATGACTACAGAAAAAGAGCCATCCGTCAGCCGGTCCGCCCGTTCCCGGGGGTATTCCTCGCTCCGCATCCTGGCGCCCCTGTTCCTCCTGATGCTGATCGCCTTCGCCTTCCGGGGCGCGGCCCATGGCGACTGGGTGGGCGGGTTCCGCTCCTGGCTGCGCGACCAGCTCGGGGCCGATTCCGTTCCCGCCGCCCAGGTCACCTCCGGAAGCGAGCCGTTCGTCCCGGCGCCCTCCGGCCAGCCCAGGATCCTGAAGCCCGAGCCGATTCACCCCCTGATCGCCCGGAATGTGGCGCGCCGCCTGCCCTCCTCGCACCTGACCCGCCTTCCCCTCAACGACGAAATGGCCGGCCGCGCCCTCGCCCTGTTCATCGACAAGCTGGACTACGACCGCACCGTCTTCCTCGCCTCCGACATCGAGGAATTCAGGAACGAAACCGACAAGCTGGCCGACGCCCTGAAGGGCGGCGACCTCGCCTTCGCCTTCCGCGTTTTCGAAACGTACAAGACCCGGCTCCGCAACCGGACCGCCTTCGTCAACGAGACGCTCGAAAAGCCCATGGACTTCTCCCTGCCCGAGTCCTATTCCTGGAAACGGAAGGACGCGAACTGGGCGGAGTCCGACCCCGCCTGGGACAACCTGTGGCGCCTGAAGGTGAAGAACGAGGTGGTCTCCCGCCTGGTCTCCCGCACCCTGCAGCAGGAAGACGCGAAAGCCGCCTCCAACGCCGCGCCCGCGGAGGCGTCCGCCACGAACGCGCCCGTGGCCCCCACGAACGCGCCCAACGCCGCCTACAAGGCCTGGGAAAACCTGTCGCCGGAAGCCTTCATCCGCAAGCGCTACGAACAGCAGCTGTTCGTGGTGGAAGACCACGACGCCGAATGGGTGGCCCAGAGCTATATCAGCTCCTTCAGCCAGGCCTACGACCCGCACACGGAATACATGTCGGCCGCCGCCTCCGAGGATTTCGACATCGACATGAAGCTCTCCCTCAGCGGCATCGGCGCCGTGCTGGCCCCCGAGGACGGCGTGCCGAAGGTCATCCGGATCATCCCCGGCGGCCCCGCCGAGCGGGACGGCCGCCTGCAGCCGGGCGACAAGATCGTGGCCGTGGCCCAGGACGACGCGGCGCCGGTGGACATCCTGCACTGGCCGCTGTCGCGCGCCGTCCGCCTCATCCGGGGCCCCCGGGGCACCAAGGTGGTCCTCTCCGTGGTCCCCGCCTCCGACGTGAGCGGCCGCACCATCAAGCTGGAGCTGACCCGCGACGAGGTCAAGCTCGAGGAGGAGGCCGCCAAGGTCGAAATCCGCGAGCAGCCGGGCGCCGGCGGCAGGACCTGGCGGCTCGCGCTCCTGCGCCTGCCCGCCTTCTATGCCGACATGCGGCGCAAAAGCGGGGGCGACGAGGAGCTGCGCAGCTGCGCCAAGGACGTCCGGCGCATCCTCGACGACCTGGCGACCAACCGGGTGGACGGCTTGCTGCTGGACCTGCGCGACAACGGCGGCGGCGCGCTGGGCGAGGCGGTCGAGCTGACCGGCCTGTTCCTGCAGGGCGCCCGCCTGCCGATCGTCCAGGTCAAGGAAAGCTGGCGCGTCAACGGGCTGACCGATCCCGACCCCACCCTCTCCTACGCCGGCAAAATGGCGGTCCTCATCAACCGCCAGAGCGCGTCGGCCTCGGAGATTCTGGCCGCCGCGCTGCAGGATTACGGCCGCGCCCTCATGATCGGCGACTCCAAAACCCACGGCAAGGGCTCAGTCCAGACCCTGATGCCGGTCAGCGACTTCGACAACGCCCAGGGCACGCTCAAGGTGACGGCCGCCAGCTTCCACCGCATCGGCGGGGGCTCGACCCAGCTCAAGGGCGTCACGGCCGACATCGTCATCCCCTCGGCCCTGGAATGCCTGGAAATCGGCGAGGAATACCTGCCCTACCCGTTCCCCTGGAGCATGATCCAGGCGGCGCCCTTCAACCCCGTGGCCGACCTCCAGCCCGTCATCGACCGGCTGCGGCTCAAGTCCGATGCCCGCCTGGCGGCCGACCCCCGCTACAAGGCCCGGATGGAACAGCTCCGCCACCTGACCGCCCTGCAGAAAACCTCCGACATTTCCCTGAAGCTCGCGGACCGGGTTGAGCTGGCCCGCTCCGAACGGGCCCTCATGGACCTGCAGACACCCGACGATCCGACCGAGCGCAAAAAGGAAAATGGGGATATCGTCGAACAGGAAGCCGAGCGCATCCTGGTGGATTTTCTGGAAGACTAGACTGACCGGACATCAAGGGGGAATCATGACCAAGGCCGCAAAGAAGATCGAACCGTTCGACGCCACCAAACTGCCCAAGGGCGACACCCGCTGGTTCGTCCGGGACCGCTTCGGCATGTTCATCCACTGGGGCCTCTATGCCCAGGGCGCCCGCCACGAATGGCTGATGAACAACGAAAGCATTCCCGTCGACGAATACGAGCGCCGCTACTTCAAGCGCTTCAACCCGGACCTCTACAACCCCGAAATCTGGGCCGAGGCCGCCGCCAACGCCGGGATGAAGTACTTCGTCGTCACCTCCAAGCACCATGAGGGCTTCTGCCTCTGGGATTCCCGGTTCACGGACTACAAGGCCACCAACACCGCCGCCAGGCGGGACCTGCTCAAGCCCATGGTCAAGGCCTTCCGCGAGCGCGGCATCCGAGCGGGACTCTACTACTCGCTGCTCGACTGGCACCATCCGGACTACGTCGTCGACTGCCACATCGGCCCCTATCGCGGCAAGACGGAGGAGGAGCGCGCCGTCCTGAACATGGGCCGGAAGATGGAGCGCTACGCCGAATACATGCGCAACCAGGTCACCGAACTGCTGACGAATTACGGCGACATCGACGTGCTCTGGTTCGACTTCTCCTACCCGTCCAAGGACAAGACCAAGCAGGGCGATTTCACCCAGGGCAAAGGGCGCCTCGCCTGGGAATCCGAAAAGCTCTACAAGCTCGTGCGCAAGCTGCGCCCCGACATCATCGTGGACGACCGCCTCGACCTGCCCGGCGCCTGGGACATCAAGACGCCCGAGCAGTGCCAGCCGCGCGAATGGGTCACTCTGGACGGCCAGAAGGTGGTCTGGGAGGCCTGCCAGACTTTCAGCGGCTCGTGGGGCTACCACCGCGACGAATCCAGCTGGCGCAGCATCGACGAGCTCGTCCGCACCCTGATCGACTGCGTCAGCAAGGGCGGCAACCTCCTGATGAACGTGGGGCCGACCGGCCGCGGCGAGTTCGACGAGCGCGCGCTCAACCGCCTGCAGGGCATCGGCGAGTGGATGAAGCGCCACAGCCGCTCCATCTACGGCTGCACCGCCGCCCCCGCCGACATCCCGGTCCCCGACAACTGCCGCCTGACCTGGAACCCCGAAACGAAGCGGCTCTACGTCCACGTCATGGCCTGGCCCTTCGGGCACCTCCACCTGGACAACCTGGCCGACAAGGTCGAATACGCCCAGCTGCTGAACGACGCGTCGGAACTGCGTCCCATGGGCGGCTGGCACGCCGGGCAGATCGCGAACAAGGCCAACACCCTGTCGCTCAACCTCCCGTCCCAGAAGCCCAACGTCGCCGTGCCCGTCATCGAGCTGTTCCTGAAATAAGGAATCGCCCGGATGCCGCTGGACTACGAAAACCGCGCCCCGCTCCACGAGGACTCCCTGGTGGAGCTGGGCCGGTGGCACCACGAAGGCTGGGGCTCCATGTCGCCGCTCGCGGGCGGCGGCATGCGCCTGGTCTGCCCCGGCAGCCGCCAGGGCGGGCCGGGCTGCATGGCGTTCTTCCGGCCCACCCTGCCCGACCAGGTCGCCATCGAATACGACATCGTCGTCCACAGCCAGGGCGGCCTGGTCATCAATTACGTGGCCATCCGGGGCCTGAACGGCGAGGACCTGATCGAGGACGCCGGCAAGCTGGAGCCCCGTGACGGCTCGATGAAGAACTACTTCGCCCTGAAGTGGGGACTCCAGAGCTACCACCTCTCGTTCAGCCGCTTCGACGACAAGGGCCTCCACACCAACACCTCCAACTGGCGGCGCAATCCCGGCTCCCTGCTTGCGGGCCACGGCAATGATCCCGTCCGCGAAATGGGCCGGACCTACCACATCCGCATCACCAAGGACGCAGGCTTCCTGCAGTTTTACGCGGATGGCGTCTTCGCCCATGGCGTCGTGGACCGCGATACCTCCCGCCATCCCATTCCCGATCACGGCAAGTTCGGCTTCCGCCTGATCGGGTCGGATGTGCAAGCCGACATCTTCAACTTCCGCGTCTTCCGCCTCGACCCCCATCCCGACCTGCGCAAGAACGCCGAAAGCACGGTATAGCCATGAACACCTTTCAACTGAAAGCCCGCGCCCTTCCCCTGGACGACGCGTGGGATGTCATTGTCGCGGGAGGCGGCCCCGCCGGCTGCGCCGCAGCCACCGCCGCCGCCCGCGCCGGCGCGAAAACCCTCCTGCTCGAGGCCACCGGCATGCTCGGCGGCATGGGCACCGCCGGCCTGGTCCCCTGGTTCTGCGGCTACAGCGACGGCGAGAAAAACATCACCCGCGGCCTCGCCGAACGCGTCCGCCTGGCGCTGGCCGACGCCATGCCGCACTTCAAGCAAGCCGTGGACCAGAACCCGCTGGCCACGCCCCCCATCGACCCGGAAGCCCTCAAGCGCATCTACGACGACATGGTCACCGGCGCCGGCGCCTCCGTCCTTTTCAACAGTTTCCTATGCTCCGTGGAACGGGGCGACGCCGGGCCCGACGCCCTTGTGGTCGCCGGCAAGGCCGGGCTCCGGGCATTCCGCGCCAAGGTGTATGTCGACTGCACGGGCGACGGCGACCTGGCCGCCTGGGCCGGGGCGGAGTTCGAAAAAGGGGACAAATCCGGCGGTCTCCAGCCGGCCACGCACTGCTTCATGATCTCCAACATCGACGAGGAGTCACTGGCGAAGGGGCCCCGGATCCATTTCTACGATCCGGAAAGCCCGGTCTGGAAGGCCATGCGCTCCGACAAGTATCCCCTCATCGACGAGCTTCACTCCTGCAACATGAAGCTGGGCCCGCGGACGTTCGGCTTCAACACGGGCCATGTCTTTGGCGTGGACAACACCGACCCCGCCAGCACCACCGCGGCGCTGCTCCAGGGGCGGCAGATGGCGGCGCAGTACCGCAATGCCTTTGCCGAGTTCCACCCCGCCTTCAAGGACGCGGTCCTCACGGCCACCGGCAGCCTGCTGGGCGTCCGCGAAACCCGCCGCATCACGGGGGATTACGTCCTGACCGTGGACGATTACATGGCCCGCCGCAGCTTCCCCGACGAGATCGCCCGGAATTCGTACGGCATCGATGTTCATCGGTCCCGCGAGGAAAACCAGGTACTCTGCCGGAAGAGCATCGAGGAGCTGAAGGCCTGGAACGCGAAGGCCTCCCGCAGCCTCGGCCGCGGCGAAAGCTTCGGCGTCCCCTACCGCTGCCTCACGCCGAAAGGCCTGAAGAACTTGCTGGTGGCGGGCCGCTGCATCTCCTGCGACCGGCAGGCCAACGGCAGCGTCCGCATCATGGCCTGCTGCCTGACCACCGGCGAGGCGGCCGGAACCGCCGCCGCCCTGGCGGCCAAGGGCGACAGGGACGTCCATGCCGTGAACACCGAAGCGCTCCGGCAATCGCTGCGGCAGCACGGCGCTTATTTACCGTAAAGGGAACAGGGTTCGGGGTTCAGGGTTCAGTCCTGCCGCTGGGCGCGGCGCCCGGATGGAATGGAAATGCGAACGCGGACTCGCAGGAGCTCGTCCCTCCGGATTGCTTGCGCCGTTCGTCCGGAGGGACGAGCTCCCGCGAGTCCGCCATGCCGGTTCTCCGATCAGGAACAATCGCCTTTTCTCCGGCATGGCGTAGTCTCCAGCACCAGCACCCAATCCTCGGACGATGGCTTGCGCGGCGGTGTCCAGTTCCCGTTCGCATCCGGCACGACCGGGCCGATCGGCCGGCGGCCGCCCTCGATGGGGTCGAAAAAGAAAGCCGTGTAGCGGCTGCCTTCCGGAATGCGCACCGGCATGCAATTGCCCATCCAGCCTTGATCGACCATCCCCAGGTGGCGCGGATCGTGGGTGTTGGCAGGAAGATAATAGATCGCCAGTTCACCGGGAATTCCCATGCCGAATGTCCATGGCCGGCTCAAGGCTTCCGCCGCGGGCTCTCTGAGCGGGCGGCAGCGCCACCAAGGATAGCCTGACAGGAACCGCGCGCCGATCCCGACCTGCGTCGAGCCGGCATACTGCATGGCATCTTCCCAGAAACCTCGACCCCAATCCCCCGTGCAACCCCGATGGGGATTCGTCCGTGAATTCAGCCCCCAGATCCCCTGAGCGCCATACGTATGACCACAACATCCCATTGTCATGGCGGTCCAGAACAGGAACCGTTGCATGTCCTGCCAGCTTGACCCCATGATGCCTTCGTAATTGGCCTCGGCCACAAAAACGGGAAGCCGCGGCTCCATTTTCAGCGAGCCGTCCAGCACCTCCAAATGCCGGTGCAACCCGGAAAAACCCATATGCGTGGTCTGGACCATTTCCGTATCGACCGCCGCCTCCGCCACCAGATCCTTCCGCGATCCGCCCGGAGCGCTGGGATGCAGCGTGATGAGATTGCGGAAAGGATCGGTTTCCCGGACGTAGCAGGTCAGGCGGGACCAGAAGGCCTTCAACTCCGCCGATTCCTTCGCATAGGCGGCCGCATCGCCGGCAAAGCCCGTGTGGTAGGCCGGCATGGTTGCCTCGCCCGCCGCGCACCAGGTCACGGGCCAGGCGGCATAGCGGGCGATCAGGTACCGCCAGTGACGCCGGGCCCGCTCCTCGCCCATCGTCAAACCCCAATAGCCCCACATCCCCACGATGCACGGCATCAGCCCCTTTTCGATCAAATGGCGCAGGCCGAGATCGGCCCGGTCATAATAAGCGGGATTGATGCGCTCCCAGTTTTTCTCCCAGGGCCAGCCGGCATCGCTTTCCTGTCCGGGATCGAACGCCTGCTCCGGGGCGTGATAATCCGGAAGCGGACCTGCCACCACCTGGATCACGCTGAAGCCCTTTCGCACGCGGTCTTCCGTCAGCCGCGCAAATTCACCCGGCCAGGCCAGCCGCTTCGTGAAGGCCATCCACCAGGTATCGGCCAGCCAGAAGAACGGCGTGCCGTCGGCATGCGTGAGCGACCGCCCGTCCCGCGACGCACTCAAGCGTCCATGCCGGACCAGGGGGATGTCGCTGGGCCGGCCGGCCGCCTCAAACCGCCCTTTCAGCCCCTGCAGATCGGGCGCATCGCCTGACGCGACGACGGTTTCCCAGCTATAAAACCCGGCGCGGGGCGGGGCGAACCGGAACCGGAAGCTCTTCCCGCCGGCCCAGAAGGCGGGAATCCGCCAGGCCGCGCCGCCCGCCTCCTCCGTCACGCGCACATCCAGCTCGACGGCGTTGAACCAGTCCCGGTCCAGGCGCGACTCGGGAAGCAGAATGTCCAGGGCATCCATGGCTCCAGCCTTCATGACGCTCTCCTTTTAAAGTATCGCGACCTCGGCCAGCGTGGCCAGCTCCAGCCGCGCCGTCTTGCTGCCGAACAGCGTGACCCCTTTCGGGCCCTGCCCCGGCGCCAGCACCAGGTTGGCCATCGCTTCCAGCCGGAACGCCCGGCTTCCGGATTTCAAGCCGAGTACGGAAAAGGGGACAATGGCCGCCAGCTCCCACCCGCCCGGAACCGCTTTAAAGATCCTGCGGATCGCGGGATCGGGATCGATCTGGCGATAGCCATCGAAGAACCAGAGCGTTCCGGTGTCCCCGGGGCCATGGACAAAAAACAGGGGCTGCCGCACATCGGCCGCGCTCTCCGCCTCCAGGGGCGCCACGAGCAGCCCAAAATAGGGCCCGTTCCAGAATCCTTCCACCGGCGCGGCCGGCACCGGCCGCGCATCGCGCAAGGAGGCGTGCACCACCAGGCAGTCGCCGGCCGCCTGCAGCCGGAGCTCTCCCGCTTTCACTCCGCCCTGCAGGAAGTCAAACGAGGGCGCCTGTTTCAACTCCGAGGAAACGGACGCCAGGCCGGGAACGGACGCCCGCGAGCCGCACGTCAGCCGGTAGCGGGGCCGCACGGGCACAGGAAGGGAAAAGGCCGAACCCGAAAGGCGGGCGCCGACCGCGGGATTGAGATCCGGCCGGGCCGTCACCTCGAGCGCCACATCCTCCCGCCGGACCTCGCGGGGCCCCAGGAGAACTGTGCGCTGGGGCTGTTCCGCCCGCACCGTCTCCGGATGAGTCGTCCAGAATTCAATGTCCCGGGAAGCGGGCTTGGCCGACAGATTGGCGAGATGGAGCGTCAGGATCGCAGGGACCCGCTCGCCCGGCCGCTGGACGGCCGGCTGCGCCGTCATCTCCGGCCGGCACTCCACCCCGCCCCGCTCCGGCAACCGCTTGCGGTATTCATCGAGCCTCAACCCCATCTCGGCAAACGGAACCGGCTCGAAGCCGGGTATCCGGCGGAACGTCTCCCCGCCGGGAAGAAGGGAGAAATCCAGGCGAGCCAGGTCGGTAAATCCGGGATCCGACTCCGTTGCCCAGTTGTTCTCCACCCGCTGGCGTTCCTCGGGCGTCACCAGGACCCCGCAGCGCACGGCCAGGTTGCGCCGCATGGTGCTGCTGCTGGCGTTCCGGGGCAGGTCCGCCAACCAGGGATACCGCCGCCGGTAAACCTCCGACCGGATATCGACCGTCTTGTAGAGCGCCCCGGCGATGTTTTTGGCGTCCGGATCGGCGTCGGCGATAAAGCTCTCCCACTGCGACTGCGTCGTGAGCATCAGGCCGATCGCGATGCGGCAATCGACGAAGATGTTGTTCTCGATCACATGGTCCTTGCCGCCGTTGTTGAAGAAGGCGCCCATGCAGACCTGCCCGGCGTGCCCGCAGCGGTAGAAAACGTTGCCGCTGACCGTGAGCCCGCAGGATCCGTCGTCGGTGTAGATCGCGCTCGTGCCCCAGGCGGTCGGCGCGCCGATGTGATGAAAGTAATTGTGCCGGACGACGTTGCCCTGCTCGCTCGGGTTGCGGCCCATGTAAAACGCGGAGGCGTCGTCGATCTCCAGCGCCACATGGTGGACCTCATTGTACTCGAAAACATGGTCGTTGCCGTGAAGCAGCACCGCGTTGTGCGGAGCGTCGTAGATCAGGTTGTGCGCGATGCGGTGGCCACAGCCCACCGGCCAGACCGCCGAGTTATACGTCATGCAGACGCGGTTGAAGTCGTGAATCTCATTGTTCTCGATGACGTTTCCCGACGGCTGCAGGGTCCGGCGATCTCCGCCGGAAACCCGGATGCCACCCTGCCCGGTCCCGTGGATGTGGCAGGCCTGCACCCGGTTGCGGCTGCCTTCCACGTTGACGCCGCGGCCGCCCAGATTGCGGAAGGTGCAGCCCGCCACCAGGACGTCGTCCCCTTCAATAGCCACGCCGTGGCCGCGGGAGCATTCGAACACCAAATCCTGCAGGACGACATGGGTGGCCTGCCGGATGACGACGAGCGGGTCGGCCAGCGCCGAGACCGTCAGCCGGCAGGCAGCCGCCGGCTCGGGCGGAAAGAGGTACAGGAGGCCGGCGGACCGATCCACGGCCCACTCGCCCGGCCGGGCGATCTCCTCCACGGCGTTCAGCACGCAATAACGCCGGCCTTCCAGCAGGCCGCCATAACCGGGCGCGGAGAGGGCGATCAGGCCGCGGGCCGAATCGAGCGACCGGGCCGGAATGGTCGAGGGCGCCCAGTCATAGGCCCACAGCCCGAAGCACAGCAGATCGCGCGGCCGCGACCAGCGCCGGATCGCCGACGGGTCGCCGGCAAACGTAGCTCCTCGCGGCTTTTCATCCGGATTCACGAGCCCCATGACGCCAGTGGCCGGATCCCTCACCTTCGAGCCGCCCTCGGCCACCGGCCCCGTCAAGGCATAGCCCTCGCGCGGCCAGCGGGCGATGGGGAGGCGGGTGTTCCGGTCATAGAGATCCATGTCCCCGGGCCGTTCGGGAAAGGCGAAACCCCGGGGCTCCAGGCCGCCGGTGTCCCGAAGTCCCGCGGCCACCAGGTAGATTTGCACGAGCCGTTCGGCGACCCCGGGGGCCAGCCGTTTCGCCAGCTCCGGATCGGCCACGGGGCGGAAGGCGGCGGAGTCAAGAGGAAGCCCGCCGGAGAGGCGGACCTCCTCTCCCGGCCATGCCCGGTACATGACGGGTGCCTCCGGGGTCCCGGAATCTTCGGCCGTCAGGACGAAGGACTCCGAAAAGGCATGCGTGCCGCCCCGCAGCCAGACCGTGACAGGTCCAAGTGGGCCTTCCCGCCGCCGCTGGCGCAAGGCGTCGCGCGCCTGCTGAAGCGTACCGAAAGGATTTTCGCTTGCTCCCGTCCCCGTCTCACTCCCCCGCGCATCCACAAACAAGGCTATCATCCGCTGCCCTCCGCTCACGCCCCCATCACGAAGCCCTTCAAATACTCGGATTCCGCGAAGCCCGGCTTGCCCGGATGATCCGGCGACTGGAACAGGTGCTCGAGAACGGCCATCGGCCGTTCGGCATCGCGCGCCGCGCCTTCGAGAACCTTGCCATACAAATCGCGGTCCACCAGCCCGCTGCAGCAGAAAGTGAACAGCAACCCGCCCGGCTTGAGCAGCTTGATGGCGTTCAGGTTGGCGTCCTTGTAAGCCCGCAGCGACCGCTGCAAATGCGCCCGCGACGGCGTCAGCCGCGGCGGATCCACCACGATGACATCAAAGGACTCCCCGGCCTGCTTCAGCGCGCGCAGCGTCTCGAACGCGTCCGCCTCGCGGTAGTCGAAGCCGTCGCCTTTCGCGAACCCGTTCAATTCGTAATGCCGCAGGGCCATCTCCCTGGCGCGGGCGGACGAATCCACCGCCACCACCCGCTCGGCCCCGGCCATCCGGGCGCTGAGCCCGAACCCGCCCGTGTAGGCGAATACGTCCAGCACGGACTTCGCCCCGCTGCGTTTGACCCACGCGGCCAGGGACGCCCGCCCCGCGCGCTGGTCCAGATAGAACCCGGTCTTGTGGCCGTGCTCCAGGTCGGACAAAAACCGCATCCCGTTTTCCCGGAACTCCACGGGCCCCTCGGGCGCCGGCCCGCTGACCAGCCCCGTCTTGTTCTCCAGCCCCTCGTGCTTCAGCGCGTCGGCGTCGGAGCGCTCCCAGACCGTGACCGGCTTCCACACCGCCGCCAGCGCGGCCAGCACCGCGTCGCGCCGTTTCGCCATCGGCTTCGTCAGGAACTGCACCACCAGCGTGTTCCCGTAACGGTCCACGATCAGACCCGGCAGGCTGTCGCTTTCGGAAAACACCACGCGCATGCCCGCGGGCTCCTCCTGCGGGCCCAGCCAGGCCTCCCGCCGCTCCCGCGCCGTCCGGATGCGGGCCAGCAACCCCGCCTCGTCCAGCCGGGCCTCGGGGTTCGTGTCGAACACGCGCGCGCGGATGTCGGACGTCTCCTGGACCGTCGCCCGGCCCAGGTAGACGCCCCGGTTGCTCAGGACGTCGGCCTCGTCGGCCTTGGGATTCCCCTCCTCGCGGGCGATGGCGCCCGAAAACACCCAGGGATGGCCCCGCAGAACCGGCACGTCACGGCCGTGCTTCAAAATCAGTTGTCGCGACATGTCATGTTCCTTTTTCCGATTGCCACCGGGCGAAGACGCCCACCGGCAGCACGCATTTGCAAGCCGGGTTGGCCAGCGTCATGTGGCCGCTTTCCAGGCGGCCCCCGAACGAGTCCGGCCAGCCCCGCAGCAGGTTCTCCAGCAGCGGGGTGGTGAAGCCGGGGGTGTGGCAGGTGAAGAGGATGAACCGCGGCCGCTCCGCCATCAGCGCCTTGAGCTGCTCCAGCAGGAGCCCGATCTGCTCCTCCAGGAACCAGCGCTCGCCGCCGGGCCCCTTGCCGTAGGTGGGCGGGTCCAGGATCACCCCTTCGTAGGTCCGCTTGCGCCGCACCTCGCGGGCCGCGAATTTGAGCGCGTCGTCCGTAATCCAGCGGATCGGCCGATCCGCCAGCCCGCTCGACTCCGCGTTGCGCCTCGCCCAGTGGTTGATGTCCTCCACCGCGTCGACGTGGCAGACCTGGGCGCCCGCTTCGGCCGCCACCAGGCTCATGGCCCCCGTATAGGCGAACAGGTGCAGGATCCGGCACGACTCGCCCGCCGCGCGGATCTGCGCCCGGACCCACTCCCAGTGGCAGGAATGCTCGGGAAAGAGACCCACATGCCCGAAGCCGGTCGGCTTGACCGTGAACGTGCAGGGCCCGTAGGCGACAGGCCAGGTGTCGGGCAGGCGCGTCTTGAAATCCCACTCCCCCCCGCCCGAGCTGGAGCGGACATAGACGCCGGCCGCCTTCGTCCACTCCTCCGGGCGCTCGGGCTCCCAGATGGCCTGGGGCGACGGGCGGTTCAGGATGGCGGACCCGAACCGCTCGAGCCGGGCGCCGTGACCCGCATCGAGGTATTCGTAGTCCTGGGATTGGAGACCGGTGAGATTCATAAGGTTTATCACTATATCGGGATGGCGCAGGCGAATCAAACCTTCATATTGGACTCTGCCCGACCATGCCATGTGTAGGGGCGCTGCTTGCGGCGCCCGCAAGTCCGGCGCCTCCACTCGGCGGGCTTTGCAAGCGAAGCTACACCAGGCGTTTTTTATTCCGCATACGCCATCTTTTTCATAAAGATGGCAGAATGAGGTTGCAGCCTGGCGGCCAAGGGTTTTAAATCATTCCATGCCATCGCATCCCGTCCGCACGCTTCTTCTCCGGGCTTCCATCCTGCTCGTGTCCTCGCTCGCCCTGGCCGCCCCCAAGCCCGGCGAAGGCCTTGTCTACCCCCCTGCCCTGCCGGGCGGCGTTCCCGTTGTCAGCGGCGGCGGATCGAACCTGCTGGCTGTCCCGCCGGGCGTTATGCTGCGCGACGGCGTGGCCGTCGCGCAAACCGCGCCGGCCGTCGCATTCGCGTTCTATCCCGGCCAGGACAAGCCCGACTTCTGGTCCAACTGGGGCGACGGCCTGGCCGTGACCGGCGCCTACTACTCGTCGATCGGCAACCACAAGGGGCTGGACGGCCGCTGCATGGTCTATGCCTGGGACGACGCCTCGAAGACGCTCCGCATGATCTGCGACGTGAACAGGCTGCTGAACCTGCCAACCAACCATTACACCCCGGGCAAAATCCATGGCCGCCTGGACATGGGCGGCGATGGCTGGTTATATTTCGCCACCGCGCGCGGCTCCACGGAGGTGACGACGCCCAAGAACCACTATGAAGGCGACTGGATCCTCCGCGCGAACCCCGCGAACGGCCAGTCTGAAGTCGTGACCCGCGGGCCGGCGGGCCTGTCGACGATCTTCGCGACCGTCGTGGATGCGGAGCGCATGCTCCTCTACGGCGGCACCACGGCGGCCGACAACTCCAACGTCATCGGCTTCTTCGCCTACGACCTTAACGCCCGCAAGCGGCTTTTCTCCAGCGCAGGCGACGGCTGCTACAAGTATTTCATGTTCGCGCGTTCCACGGGCCGGGTCTACTACATCGGCCACAAGTCCGGCTGCCTGTACCGCTATGATCCGGCGACGCCGGACAAGGCGCCCTTGATCGTGGCGGGCCAGCCCGGGGGCGTCGTGAAGGCCGGCGCCGCCTTTGG
Source organism: uncultured Verrucomicrobiota bacterium (assembly GCA_964481675.1). Classification (GTDB taxonomy): domain Bacteria; phylum Verrucomicrobiota; class Kiritimatiellia; order CAIKKV01; family CAIKKV01; genus CAIKKV01. The sequence goes on along the minus strand of CAYZVY010000001.1, from coordinate 32,826 downwards.
GGGCGACCCCTCCCAGGACGGGGTGCCCGGCATGCGCAGCGCGACCCGGGAAACCGCCGCCGGCTTCATCTACACCATCTCCAACCCTGAGGAAGGTCCGTCCATCTGGCGGTTCAACACCAAGACCGAGAAGGCCGAAAAGATCGGCGTGGCGGCCATCGCCTCGCAAACCTATGTCACCTCCATCGACGCCGACCCGTCCGGCCGCTACCTCTACTACATTCCGGGCGCCCATGGCGGGGCTGAAAACGACGGGGCCCCACTGGTGCAATACGACACCGTGGTGCGCCGGCCGAAGGTGATCGCTTTTCTGGGACCCTGGTGCGAGAAAATGGCGGGGTTCCGTCCGCGCGGCTCGTTCGGCTGCGCGGTCAGTCCCGGCGGCGACAAAGTTTACGTGACCTGGCACGGCACCCGCAACCTGGCGGGCCCGGGCAAAACCCTGGACACCTGCGCCCTGACCGTGGTGACCGTGCCGGCCGACGAGCGGAAGCCGTAAAGGTCGTCCACGCAGGATGTGATGTGGGAGCGCGGCACCGCCCGCGCGATCAGGCGCCAACCTTGCACGTCTCGCGCCAACGGTGTGGCGCTCCCACCGCCTTTTATCATTCTGCCGAAAGCCGTAATGCAGCCGCCCCCGGCGGATACGGCGTCCGGAAATAGAGCGGATGATGCCGCTCCATCAGCTTCCAGCCCAGCGTAGCGTCCCGCACCTGCCACAACTCAACGGTCTTTCCCTGGAGCCGGTTCGTCACGGGAACCCCCGTCCAGCGGCCCGCCGGATCGTCCGGCAGCTCGGCCTGAAGACGAGCCGCCAGCTCCCGCTCCCGCCCCTGCACGGCCAGCCAAAACGTTTTCTGCTCCAGCTCTCCTTTGGAGAGCCAGCCATACGTCCGCACCGCGCCCCAGGGGAACGACTCCGCCTTCAGCCGGCCGTCCGAGAGAAACTGCAGCAGCGACGCTTCCCAGTAGTTCGCCAGGATGGCCGCCCGCTGTGACTCTAATTCAGGAACAAGCCGCTCCCGCGTCTCCCGCAGCCGCCGGTCCGCCTCGAGGGACCGCTCCAGCCGCGCCTCCCAGCGGGGAAGCGCCGCCAGGAAAAGGGCCAGGCCCAGGCCGGCCGCCGCGAAGCTCCGCCAGCCCGGCGCCGGCCAGAAGCGGGCGCACAGCCAGATCCCCGCCACGAACACGGTCATGGCATACCGGCGCTGCTCCCCGTCGCGCGACAGCGACGGCACCAGGACCAGCGCCGCCAGGATGATCAGCGAGCCGATCACCAGCGAATGGTCCAGCCGCGACGTCCTTCCCGGCTTCTTCCAGAGCGTCCACCCGTAGGCCGGCAGCACGGCCACCAGCCAGACCGCATACCGTAACGGCTTCCAGGCCATCTCGGGCCTGACGCCGTAAATCGAGGGCAGGATGGCCTCCAGGGTCACCTTCCACCCCCGCGCGATCTGCTCCCCCGTGCCGATCGTCAGCGGCAGCTCGAAGGCAAACGGCCAGTCGCCGGCCCGCCAGAGCCGGTGCGCCAGCATGGGGGCATACCCGATCAGGGCACCGGCCGCCACCCATCCCGCGGCCGCGGCCGCCGACTTGAATCCCTTCTCCCGGTACGCCCGCACCAGCAGAAGCCCGGCGAGCGGAAGGGCGTAGAAGATCATCTGGAGCCGTGAAATCAGGGCGAACCCCGCTGCGGCGCCCAGCAGGAGCCACCCGGCGGGATGCGGCCGCCCCTCCAGCCGGCTGCCGGCCCACAGCAGGAGCCCGATGATGAACAGAGACAGTTCAATGCCCGAATTCCGGGCATGATCGACGATAAAAACCACGTTGCCGGCCGCCAGAAGCGCCGCCGTCAGGGCGGGCCAGAAGAGATCCGCGCCAAACCGCCGCTGCGTCCGGCACAGCGCCGCGAGGATCAGACCCATCCCGCCCAGGGAAAAAAGCGACCCCGCCAGTGCCAGGGTGAACGCGGGGGACAGGAACGGCATCAGCGTGCGGCCGAGGGCATAGACATAGGGCGTCGGGGAGATCAGATAGTTCTGCCCGTAGACCAGGGTCGGCCAGACGTGCCGGTCCAGCAGATCATTCCCCATCACGCCGAAAATGGCGCCGTCTCCATCCAGCATGGCGTACGGCAGGCCCCAGTAGAGACCGGCCATGCCGGCCAGGAGCAAGAGTCCGGGGAGGAAGACAAAGGCCGAAAAATCGCTTTTTGAAAACGTCATGCAGACCCCTCGAAGCGCCTCATGCTGCACAAGATCATTCGCGACGCCGGTAGATACTATGAAGGGACATAATCAGCCGCTATAGTAGTTTGACAAAAAACACGAGGAGGCTGGATCATGTCCCAACAGGTATAGAGTCTATTCGTGGCGATGGAGTTGAGCAACAAGATTTGGAAGCTGGCATGTGGTGACGGGAGCACGACGCGGGAGCGCTCCATGAAGGCGCGGGATGAGGCCCTTCTTCTGCGCGAAGTCTCGGCGGCCAAGATCAAGCTGCATCTGCCCTCAGAAGTGCCAGTCATCTTCTGCTATGAGGTCGGCCGCGATGTATTCTGGATCGCCCGGATGCTGCAGAAGCATAAATTCGAGTGCGATATCATGGACCCGGCTAGCATCGAAGTGCATGGAAATACATCGAGCAGGATGTCATGCCCGAGGGAGCCATCCTGAAGGCTTAACAACGTTTTAACTGCAGTCTAAGAAAGAAGCCGTGAAGTGATTGAGAAGAATGTTCAGGGAAACGGGTTCGCCCTTGGTGTTAAACACACCGATTTGGCAGATTGTTTTCCTGGGCATTTCGGCTTTCTGAGTCTATCGCATGCAGAATCTTGCTGCGAGGACGACGGGCCTGAAACGGATAGAAGGTTGGGCGGCCTCCTAATAAGGGTTTCGTGAGACAACGCCGGTTCATTCTTTTAGAAGGCTTCAGCGAAGGAGTTCCGCGGCAAAGCTCATCGTGGTTGACAAGAGTCCCTCATAGGCGAAGCCTCCGGCTGAGCCGCCGCCGGGCCATTCGCATGCGGCTCCGCGGGGACCAGTCTTCGCGAAGCGCTTCGCCTTGGCAAGCGCGTCGCCCTACCCGCTCCGCGCACAATGCAAGTGATCCATGAAAAGGAATTGATGAAAGCGGCGGGCTGGCCTACGATCCGGATATGAAAGAGACCATGAGCCCCAAGGAGCGGTGGCTGGCCGCCCTCCGCCTGCAGCCGGTCGACCGCCTCCCGTTCTGGCCCAAGCTGAGCGGCTCATACCCGCCGGCGCAGGAGGCGCCCTTTTCCGCCATGACGCTGCCCCAGCTGCAGGCCTGGATCGGCAGCGACCCGCACACGGGCCTTGCGAGCTGCATCAAGGAGGTGCGCACGCGGACGTCGGTCGTCGCGGAGCGGACGGGCGACACCAGCCGCACGGTCTACGCCTGCCCGGAAGGCCGGATGGAGATGATCCAGCATTTCGACGCGGCTTCCCAGGCGTGGCATCCGGTCCAATTTCCCGTGCGGACGCGGGAGGATATCCGGCTCATGACCCGGATCATGGAAGACGCCGCCTTTGAGCTGGACACGGTCCAGCTCGAAAAATCCCGGCAGCAGGCGGCGGACATCGGCGCCTCGGCCCTCGCCGTCAGCACGATCGGCACCACGCCGCTGATGGTCTGGATCGAGTGGCTGGCGGGGGTGGAAGGCGCGCACTTCCTTCTGTCCGACTATCCGGACGAGGTGGAGTCGCTCTTCGAGGTGATGCGGCGGGGGTTGCTGCGCAAGGCGGAGCTGGCGCTGGAAAACAGTCCGGCGGATGCCTTCTATATGATTGAGAACACCTCCACCACGCTGCACTCGCCGGAGCAGTTCCGGCGATACGCCCGGCCGGTCATGAAAGAGGTGGCGGACCGGGTGCGCGGCGCGGGTAAAATCCTGATCCTCCACATGTGCGGCCACCTGAAGGCGGTGCTTCCCGACCTGGCGGGCGTGGGGGCTCATGCGTTCGAGGCCTTCACCGCCCCCACGCTGGGCAACACGACGCTGCGGGACGGCCGGAGCGCCTGCCCCGACGTCTGCCTGGTCGGCGGCACCCATGCCATGATCTGGACGCAGCCGGCGGACGCGATCGTCCGGGACCTGGAGCAGTCCCTGGCCGCGCTGCCCCATCACCGCGGGCTGGTCATTACCTCCGCCGGCGTCATGCCCCCGCTGTGCGCGCCGGCCACCATCCGGTCGGTGTGCGACTGGGTCAAGGCCTATCCCGCCCGCCTGCGGTGACGCTCAGATCCGCCGCAGCCAGAGAGCCACAAAAAGCAGAACCGCGCTGCCGACAATCAGATAACACAACCCCGTTTCCACCATTCCCCCCACCCGTTCGATTGGGCACGATCGTATCTTGTATTTGTTTTGGGTACAATTAAATAAGTCGCATCACTCCTTTTATCCTGTTATAATATTATTCTAAAAAGGTACCCGATTTGGGTACCCCTCAAGAATGCGCTATTCTTTTAAGCTGAATGTCAAACCTTTGGCGCGGGAGGACGCATGAAGACGATTCACTCGGCTGAATATAAAAAACTACTGGCATGGCTGCGCGAGGGCAGGAAAGCAAAAGGGCTGACCATGCGCGCCGCGGCCCAGATCATGAAGCTTCCGCATTCCTGGATCGGGAAAGTCGAAATCGGGGAACGGCGCCTGGATATCGCGGAATACGTCACCTTCTGCCGCGTGCTGGACGTGGATCCGCACAAGGGCCTGTCCCTCATGGAAAGCCAGATGAAGGCTCCCCGCAAAGCCGCGGCCGGGAAAAGCGCCGCCCGCAAGCGGAAGAAGTAGCCTCAGCCCTTGAAGATCACGAACTTCCGCATGGCGTAGTTGAGCATCAGGGATGTGATCACGAGGGACACATTCGCCAGCGAAGTGCTGATTTCGTAATGGAAGATCTGCCAGATCATGATTCCCAGGCCGGCTCCGAAGCTGATCCCGGAGACCAGGTAAAACAGGCCAATCTCCACCAGCCAATGGTGCCTTCCCGCCCGAAACACCCACCAGATGTTGATCAGGTAAGCCACCATATTGGATATTAAAAAGCCCACGATCCCGTTCACGAGAACGCGCTGGGCGCGGACGACGGGCTCCATGGTGGCGGGAAAGCCCGAGAGGCCGAACCACTTGACGATCGGGTCATCCGCCAGCAGGGCGGGCAGGACGAAAATGCCCATCAGGTAAAACAGCCCCTGATAAACGGCCGTGGCTATCCCGCCCGCCAGCCCGTACTTGACGAACTGAACGCCCCGGGACTTGAGATCTTCCTGCTGCATCGCTTGTCCTGTTTTCAAATCGCCATATTCCGGCGGATAAAGGTCGGGATGTCCACATTCTGGCCGTCCAGGATGGTCGGCTCCACATCCTTGAACCGCCCCCGCGGCCGCCCGCCGTTGTCCAGGGACAGATCCCCCTGCCCCAGGGGCTCGGAGGCGGGTGCGGCTTTCCGGGGAGGCGCCACATCCTCTTCCGGTTCCGGCTCCGGCTTGCCCTTGGCGCTGGTCCGGCGCTGCTCGTCCAGCAGCAGCTGCATCTGGCCGGAGGCATCCTTCCGCCAGGTTTCCGCGGCCAGCACCGTCACCGTCAGCCGGTCGCGCCACGCCTCGTCCACAATGGCGCCCATGGCCAGGTGCGCATCGGGGCGCAGCGCCTCGCGGATGGGGCCCATGACCGCCTCGATCTCCAGGAGGGTCAGGTCGGGCCCACCGGCGATATTGACCAGCACCGACTGGCACTCGTGCAGCAGGCGCCCGTTGTCGAGAAGCGGATTCGTCATCAGGGCCTGGACGGCTTCGCGGGCCTTGTCGGGCCCCGAGCCGTCGCCATACCCGAACGCGCCCAGCCCGCTGCTGCCCGCCAGCAGGGCGTGCAGGTCGGCATAGTCCAGACTGATGAGGCCGGGGCGGCTGATCATGCGCCAGATGCTGTACAAGGCCCGGGACAGAACGGCATCGGCCCTGGAAAAGGCCTCGGCGATCCGCATCCCGGCGCCGATCATGGCAAACAGCTTCTGGTTGGGGACGGCGATCACGACATCCGCCGCCTCCTGCAGCTCGGTCAGCCCCTCTTCAGCCCGGCTGCGCCGGTTTTCGCCCTCGAACTCGAACGGCAGGGTCACCACGCAGACGGTCATCACGCCGAAGGCCCGGGCCATCCGCGCCAGGACGGGCAGCGCGCCCGTGGCCAGGCCGCCGCCCAGCCCGCCCACGAGAAACGCCATCTGAACGCCCGCAAACAGGCCCTGGAGCCGGTCACGGTCCGCCTCCGCCGCCTCGCGGCCGAGCTCCACGTTGCCGCCCGTGCTGAGCCCGCGGACCTTCTCCTCGCCGATCAGCACCCGGTTCCCGGTCGGCACCAGGCTCCGCTCCAGCATCTCGCGGTCCGTGCCGACCGCGAACACGTTCGGGGCATCCGGCCAGTCGGAAATCAGCCGCATGACGGCCGCCGTGCCGCCGTGTCCCACGCCCACCACGGCCACCTGCGGGCCGGCTTTTGCCGTTTTCTCATTCATTCCCGTGTCCCTCCACCGCGCGCGTGGCCTTGACCCACCGCACGGCCCGCTCCCACCACTGCGTCAGGGCGTCCGGCTTCACCTGCCGGGCCGTCTTGTGCCCGAATTTGATCAATCCCACGACGGCGGCGAACTCGGGATCGGAAACCTGCGTCACCGCGCCGCTGATGCCCTGGATCCGCCCGATCGAGCAGGGCAGCCGGAACACCTTCTCGGCCAGCTCCCGGACCCCCTTCAGCTTGGCGCCGCCGCCGGTCAGGATCACGCCCGACTTGAGCTGGTGCAGGTTTTCGCCGTGCAGCCGCTTGAGGATGAACTGGAACAGCTCGTCCATGCGGGCGTTGATCACCGTGTGCAGGGCGCCCTGGGTGAACTGGCGCGCCTCGAAACTCATGTCCGCCGCCACCGACACGGTCTTCATCTTGCCGGCCAGGTCCACCACGGAGGCCCCGTAGTCCCGCTTCACGCGCTCGGCCTGCCGCGTCTGGATCGCGAACGCCGTGGCGATGTCGTTCGTCACATGGTCCCCGCCGATGGCGAGCGAGCCCATCGCCGCGATCTTCGAGGAGGCGTAGAGCACGTAGTCGGTCGTGCCGCCGCCCAGGTCCACCACCAGCGCGCCGCTCTCCTTCTGCTCGGGCGACAGCACGGCCAGGGCCGAGCACAGCCCGCTGAACACCAGGTCCTCCAGCTCCAGCGGGATCGTCCGCACCAGCCGCACGGGGGTGTGCAGCCGGCTGCGCGCGCCGTGCACGATCAGCATGTCCAGCGCCAGCTTCGCGCCCTCCAGGCCGGCCGCCCGGTGCACGATGCGCTCGTCGTCGATGATGAAATGCTGGCCGATGGAGTGGATCATTTCGCGGTCGGGGGGGAGGTTGAACGAGCGCGCCAGGTCCATCACCTCGGCCTCGTCCGCATCGGTAATCTCGGTGTTCTTGCCCGTGATGGTCTTGGACCCCTGGTTCACCAGGCTCTGCAGGTGGCCGCCGGAAACCGCCAGCAGCACGCTGCCGATCTCGACCTGCGCGCTCTCCTCGGCGCGGAACAGCACGCTCTTCACGCAGGCCAGGGCCGTGTCGAAGTCCACGATCTCGCCCTTGCGGACCCCCTTGGAGTCCTCCCGGCCCACGCCGGTGATCAGCAGGCTGCCGTCCGGCTTCACCTCGCCGACCACGGCCGACACCTTGGTTGTTCCTATTTCAAGCGCCACCAGCGGTGGGATTGTCATCGGGCGTACTCCACGGGAATGTAGTCGTCGTTGAAGGTCATATCGACTTTGGCCAGCCGCTGGTTCTTCATGCGGGCGTCCTCGATCACCCGCGCGAGGCTCTTCAGCTTGCTGTCGAGCGCCAGCCGGCTCTCGGGGGTCGACATGGCCATGTCGGCCCACTTCAGGGGCACCACCTGGACCTCGGCCAGCCGCAGCAGCAGGCAGTCGGGGTCCCGCACGTCCAGCACGTTCACGTGGATCAGGCCGCCCAGCGTGGTGCGGTTGAGCAGGTCCACCACCTCCACGGCGTTGAGCATCCGCCCCTGGAGCTGGGTGCCCGGCCGGGGATCCTCCATGAAGCCCGTGATCACCGGCATCGCGCTGCGGGACGGGGAGATGGCGAACACGAACCCGGTCTGGTCGACGCCCTTGAGCCCCATCAGCCCCACGCTGGCGATCGGCATCCGCTCGGACAGCCGGATCACGACGCGGTCCGGCATGACCCGGGCAATCTCGACGGACTTGATGACGGGCACCCCCATCAGCTTCGCCTGCATCCGGCCGATGTTGATGTCGTGGATGTTCATGCCGGTCTCGATCTCGGCCCACAGCTTGACCTTGTCGCGCGAGACGCGCTGGCCGTCGGAGATGATGTCGATGGCGCCGATCCGGTATTCCGGATTGGAGAACAGCAGCACATCGGCCGCCTTCTGGACCGCCAGCCACAGCACCGTGGCGGTGAGAACCCCGAAAATCAGCAGCAGGATGGCCAGAACCGTCCGGTTCTTGCGCCGCCCCTCCACCTCGGCCGCCCGGCCGCCCACGCTGGTGAGCGTGTTCTTTTTCCGGTTCAGCAGCTTCTTCGCGCCCTGATCCTGGAAGCGCTTGAAAAATGATTTCCAGCCCATAACCTGTTCCGTCCGTTACCGTTATACCGCCGCCGTCTCCATGATGCGCGCGCACAGCGCGCTGAAGCCGATGCCCGCCGCGGCCGCCGCCTTCGGCAACAGGCTCGTCTCCGTGAACCCCGGGATCGTGTTCATCTCCAGCACGAACAGCGCGCCCCCGGGGGTCATGCGAAAATCAACCCGCCCCAGCCCGCGGCAGCCCAGGGCCGTGTAGGTGGCCTGCGCCAGCTCGCGGCACCGGACCGTGGCGGCGGCGCTGATCGCCGCCGGCACGTCATACCGGGTTTCGCCCTTGACGTATTTCTGCTTGAAGCCGTAGAAGCCGCCGTTGGGCACGATTTCGATGACCGGCAACGCCTCGCCGTCCACCAGCCCCACGGTCAGCTCGCGCCCCGGCACGAACGCCTCCACCAGCACCTCGGCGTCGTAGGTCAGCGACTCCGCCATCGCCTCGGGGAAGTCCGCCTCGACGTGCGCCTGGCCGATGCCGATCGAGGAGCCCTGCCGCGGCGGCTTGGTCACCACCGGCAGCGGCAGCGTCCGCGCCTGCCCCGCGCGCAGCACCTCCCACGCCGGCGTCGGGATGCCCGCCCGCTCCAGCACCGCCTTGCAGCGGAGCTTGTCGAAGGAGACCGCGCTCGACTCGGGGCCGGAGCCGGTGTAGGGAATCCCGCGGCCGCCCAGCAGCGCCTGGACCTGGCCGTCCTCCCCGAACTCCCCGTGCAGGGCAATGAACACCCCCTCGATGCCGGGGGGAAGCGTGACCGTCCGGTCGCGGAACAGCACCGTTTCCACCTGGTATCCGGCCTGCCGAAGCCCCTCGGCAACCGCCGTGCCCGAACGGACGGAAACCTCCCACTCCGTGGAAGGCCCTCCCATCAAAACCGCCACCCGTTTAAAGCGCGCCATGGTCGTCCTCACCGGCTAAAGAATTCCCCACCGTAAATTAGCCGCCATGATACGCCGCATGCCGCGGCATGTTAAGGAAAAAGTCAGGGTATTTGGCGCATCGTTCGACTGTTCGGGGAAAAACAGCCCAACTGTAAGGAGATCGCGGGGCGGGCTTCAGGGTTCAGGGGGCGGGGCGTGAAAAGACAATCACGAAAACGCCGGTCCCCGTTCGCCATTGAAGGCCTTGCGCAACCGGGCATCGGACGTGCTTTCCTTGCGCCGGACCACGGGCGGACCCACTTTGGCCGCCACGGCCCGACGTTTGGCACGGCTGGCCTGCCATTCGTCCCACGTCCAGTCGGTTTTAAGCTTTTCCTTCGAGTTCACGCTCAACCTCACGTCGAAGGTTATCCCATTCCCGTTCCACATTGAAAGAGGGTAATGCCGCCAGCCGCCGGACCTCATCCCAATCGCAGGGCGTTTCCCCGCTCAGGCAAACAGCCAGGAGTTTTTTTGCCACGTTCCTGGCTTCCGCGTCGGCCTGGGGATAAAAGGCCAGCAGCGTGCGCTCCACGATCGCCAATTCAACCGGCATCAGGCTGATTGCGCCGGTCGGGGTCTGGATCGTGCGGCACGGCGTCAGGGCCTCGTTTTCCAGGAGGCCCAATAAATCAACGAAAAGCCCGCCCACCTTCCAACTGCGCGGCCCTCCCGTGGCGCCCAGCTTTCCCATCAGATCCTGCGCCTGACGCAGGGGAATCGCGGACAGGTTCCGCCGGCAAAGATCGATGTCGCCGGACATATAGGCGCCTTCGGTATAGAACTCGACGGCAGAGCCGCCCACCACGACCAAAGCCCAACCGGCCTCGCCAAAAACACGCGTGACCAACCCGGACAGCTTCAGCGCGCGCGCCAGAAGGTCGGTCGTCGCCTCAATATCCCGCAGGTCCTGTTCCGTCCTGTCCATGTTGCACATCGTATCACCCGTTCAGGCGGGAAGCAAGGGTTCAGGGTTCGGGTTCAGGGCTTTCTGTGGCTGCGGCCGCTGGCTGCGGTGACCTTCCGGGCCGCGAAGCCGCGTTGGGCTTGCCGCGGCGCAGCTTGCGAAGACGGGTGGCGCCAGCGCGGAAAAGCGACCGCCCGATTCCGGCCGGAACGCCGCACCCCCGCCGGGCAGACCGCCGCCAAACAGGCGCATGACCGCGGCCAACGGCCGCGGCCACAGAAGACAACCCGGCGGGCAACCCGCTGTTGCTTAAAGACCCGCCAACACGTATGATACCGCCATGCCCGAATCATCCTCTCACCCTGTCGCCCAAGCCCGCCGCCTCATCGCCGCCGGCGCCTCCGTCCACCTCGCCGGCATCGGCGGCATCGGCATGGCCGGCCTCGCCTTCCACCTCAAGGCCCGCGGCCTCGCCGTCTCGGGCTGCGACGCCGCCCCCGGCCCCAACACCGCCTGGCTCCAGGCCCGCAGCATCCCCGTCTGCATCGGCCACGACCCCGCCCACGCCGCCGCCGCCGACTGGCTCATCCGCACCACCGCCGTGCCCGCCGACTCCCCCGAAGCCGCCGCCGCCGCCGCCGCCGGCAAGCCCGTGCTCCGCCGCGGCGAAGTGCTCCCCGCCCTCCTCCCCCTCCCCGGCTCCGTCGTCATCGCCGGCACCCACGGCAAGACCACCACCACCACCTTCCTCACCCGCCTGCTCCAGGCCGCCGGCCGCAACCCCTCCTTCTTCATCGGCGGCCACATCGACGACCAGGGCACCATGGCCGGCAGCGGCAGCCCGGACCTGTTCGTGACCGAGGGCGACGAATCCGACGGCACCCTGGCCCTCTACGAAGCCGACATCGCCATCGTGACCAACATCGAATTCGACCACATGGAGCACTTCAAGGACGTCACCGCCTTCGAGGCCTGCTTCACCGCCTTCATGCGCCAGGCGAAGCGGGTGATCTTCTGCGCCGACGACCCCCGCGCCGCCCGCCTGGCCGCCGCCATCCCGGGCGCGTTGGGCTACGGCTTTTCGCCGGACGCGTCCATCCGCGCAACGGATATCGAGGAAGGCCCCAGCCGCATCGCCTACACGCTGGTCCGCGACGGCGCCCCCCTGGGCCGGCTGGAGCTGCCCGTGCCCGGCCGCCATAATATCCTGAACAGCCTGGCCGCCGCCGCGGCCGGCTTCGCGCTGGGCGTGCCGTTCGAAACCCTCGCCGCGGCCTTCGCCGGCTTCAGCCTGCCGCACCGCCGGTTCGACCGGATCCTCGAGCGCCCCGACGTGCTGGTGGTCTCCGACTACGCGCACCACCCCTCCGAAATCCGCACGGCCATCCAGTCGGCCCGCCTGCAGGGCCGGAAACGGATCCTCGCCGTCTACCAACCCCACCGCTACACCCGCACCAAGGCGCTGGGCCCCGATTTCCCGCCCGCCTTCGAGGGCGTCGACGATCTCACCCTTGTCCCTATTTATGAAGCCTCGGAGCAGCCGCTCGAGGGAGGCACCATCTGGGACCTGTACCGCCGGTTCCGGGAGAGCGGCAGCGCGCCGCGCCTGGCCCGCACGCTGCGCGAGGCGTGGCTCGACCTGCGCCACCGGCTGGAGCCGGGCGACCTGCTGCTGGTCATGGGCGCCGGCGACGTGGAGAAGATCGCCTTCTGGGCCAAAGAGGAACTGGGCGGCCTTCCGCCCGCCCGCGGCGCGCGGCTCTGGCGTGAACCCGCGGAGGAGCTGCTGGCCGATCCGCTGCCCGGCGGCTCTCCGTTCCGTCTGAACGAGACGCTCGCCAACAAGACCACTTACCGGGTGGGCGGCGAGGCCGACGCCTGGGTGGAGGCCGCCTCCGAGATGGACCTGCAGGCGCTGCTGGCGCGGGCCTGCAAGCTCGGCGTGCCGGTGACCGTGATCGGCGGCGGCAGCAATTTCCTGATTCCCGACACGGGCCTGCGCGGCATCGCGCTGCGCCTCTCGGCGGCGGGATTCGGCACCTTGCGCATCGAGGGGACCGCGGTCACCGTCGGCCCGGCGTGTCCCGCCGCCCGCCTTGCGGATGCGGTCGAAAAGGCCGGCCTGGGCGGACTGGAGTGGCTGGAAGGCATTCCGGGGCGCGTGGGCGGCCTGCTGCGCATGAACGCCGGGGCGTACGAGAGCGAAATCGGGACGTGCGTCTCATGGATCAAGGTGGCCGAAGCCGACGGCAGCCTGCGGACGCTGAAGCGGGACGAGCTGGTCTTCGCCTATCGCCGGTGCGACTCGCTGGACAACCGCATCGTCATCGAGGCGGGCCTCCAGCTGGCCGCCGCGGACAAGGCCGCGATCCGCGCCAGGCGGGTGGAGATCCGGTGCAAGCGCGACTGGATGCGCGGGCTGCACACCGCGGGCTCGGTGTTCCGAAATCCGCCCGGCGATTTTGCCGGCCGGCTGATCGAGGACGCCGGCTGGAAGGGCAAGACGCTGGGCGGGGCCCGCGTCTCGGAGCGCCACGCCAACGTGCTGGTGGCCGAAGCCGGCTGCACCGCGTCCGACCTGCTGGCCCTGATGGAGCTGATCCGCGATTCCGTGTTCCGGAAATCGGGAGTCGCGCTGGAATCGGAGATCCGGATTCCGGGGTGAAGAGTCCCGAATGGCGCTTACTTAAGCCCTGCGCGACCTGTAACGGGAAACGGGGTACAGCGGGACCTACGGGACCGCTATGAGCCGCCCGCAGCGGTCCCGTAGGTCCCGCTGTACCAACTCTGCATGCCGTAAGATCGCCCTTTCGCCGCATTCCAAAGAACAGTTCCGAAATCGCTTGAGCGTACACATCAAGTGGTGTATAGTTTGGTGTATGAGAACGAATATTGAATTGGACGATGACCTGATTTCCAAGGCCATGCACTATTCGTCCAAGCGGACCAAACACGCCGCCGTCCACGAAGCCCTGGCGGAATATGTCACCCGCAAGGAAGAGGAGAAAAAGATCCGCGATTATCGGGCGCAGGTTAAGGTCATTCAGGAAAAGACCAAACACCTCCGCTTCACGAAGTCGTCCCTGGACATCATCCGTGCTGACCGGAATCGCCCGACATGAGGATGGTGATCGATACAAGCGTGACTCTTGCCTGGTATCTGCCGGAGTCCTTTTCCCAACAGGCTCGCGACTGGCTGGGGAAAATCGTCAGCGGACAGATAACGGCCCTGGTCCCCTCCCTTCACTACCTGGAATTCGCGAATGTCCTGCGCACACGGATCCGGCAAAAGCAACTGGCTATTCCGCTGGCGACTGATATTTATGCCTCTCATCTAGCCGCGCCGTTACACGCGAGCGATCCCACGCGATCCCTTATTCTGGCAACCGCCCTGGAGTTTGACGCAACCGCCTATGATGCGGCGTTCATCGCCCTCGCCCGGGAACAGGCCTGCCCGTTGCTGACCGCCGAACGCGCCGCCACGCCCTGGGTCGTCAAGTTGGGCAGGCTGGCCATCGCCCTCACATAACGTCATCCGGGAATCTCATCCTCGGAAAACACATCGAGCAGGATCTCGCCTGCCCCGTTCCGGTCGCAGTCGTGTACGCAGAAGATCCGGCCGTCGGGCGACTGGACCGCATCCGGATACGACACCTTGTCGCGCGGATCCAGTTCCAGCCCCGGCCCCTTGAAGACGGTCTCGTCCCGCGGATCGCTCAGATAGGCGCGCAGAACCTTGCGCTGCTTCGGGTCGGGCGTGTTGACGAGCAGCAGCCGGCCCGAGCGGAGCCGGCGGATAAAGAACCGGACGCCAGGATTAACGATGGCCGTGGGCTTGCCGGCAGACCAGGTCCGTCCGCCGTCCGTGGAAACGCTCTCCCAGATGACCCCGCTTCCCGTGCGGATCAGCATCCACAGCGACCCGTCGCGCCGTTCCACGATCATGTTCTCGAGCGCCCACTTGGGCGTTTCCACGCCGCCGTGGAAGCTCCACGCGCGGCCGGAATCTTCGGAGATCGCGACCCCCTGGAGCTGATGGTCACCGGGGAACCACCATTCCGGCGCGGTCCGGGCCCACGTCACCGGCAGGAGCCACTCGCCCGTCGAAAGCACGGTGGGTTTGTTCAAGCGGAAGGCAAACGGAACGCCCACCTCGATTTTGACCGGTTTGCTCCATTGCGGATGTGCCGTGCGCGAATCGTCGGTTGTGATGGCCCAGACGGAAAAGTCCTTCGTGACCAGGTTGGCCAGGTTATAGAAAAGCCAGAGGCGGCCCGCGGGATCATGCCACAGGGCGGGGTCATACGCGCGCGTGTCGCCCGGGGGATCGATGACGACGGCGGGATCGGTCCACGTGGCGCCTTCGTCCACGCTGGAGGTTAACAGGATGAGGTTTTGCGGGTCCGGCTCCTTCGGGCCGCCCGAAAAGAACGAACACCACAACCGCCCGTCGGCCGCGCGCTCAATGGCGGGAATGCCCTGCCATTGCCGGGGGCCCTTAGTCGAAACGATGTGCCTGTGCATTGGCAACTCCTTTTTTAGCCGGAATATACCCGCTTTCGCGAACCATGGCCTGCCCTTCGGCCGACGCCAGCCAGCGCACCAGCTTCATCCCGGGGCTGTCCGCGGACTCGCCGTCCCGATAGGCGGCATACACATCCGTGACCCACGGGTATTCGCCGGATGCGATCGTCTGCGGGGTCGGCTCCACCCCGTCGATGGGCACCGTGCGGGTATAGGGGCTCGCCGCCATGAAATGCTCATAATAATAAATCGAATATCCCAGGCCGCCTGCCTGACGCGTGAGCTGGCTGAACGGACCGCCCATGCTGTTGGCATACAGCGGTCTCAGCCGCCGCTCTTCCTCTTCCGTCAGAACCTTGCCCGGCAGCACAAGCGCATCGAACAGCTCCCGGCTGCCCGAATCCCGCTCGCGCCGGAACGCCAGGATCTTGTCACCAGCCGCTCCCACCGAGGGCCAATTGGTGAGCTTCTCCTCGTAAATATCCTTCACCTGCTGCCGGGTGAGCGTTTTTACGGTATTCGTCTTGTGCACCATGAAAACGAACGCATCGCGCGCAATCGGCTCCAGCTTGATCGTCACGCCCTTCTCCAGCGCCAGCTTCCGCTCGCTTTCGGACGGAGGCCGGGCGGTCAGATTCACGTCGCATTTCCCCGAGATCAGGTTCACATACGCATCATGCGTGGTGGAACTGATGGCCAGCAAACTGTTGATCATGACCGCGATCCGCTCCTGTTGCCGGGTCGCCGGCTTCGCAATCACCTTGAGGGTTGCCAGCATGAATTCGTAATCCCGTGGCCGGTATTCAGCAGAAGCCGGCAGGTAAAACTCCCTCAGATCCGATGCCCGCTGCCAGGGATAGCCCGTCGGCTCGGGATAGTTCCACTCATAGGGCACGCCCAGGATGCGGCACGCCATCATCACGCTCAGCGGCCCGGTCGAGGTCGAGCCGTCGACCCGCGGATAGGTCAGCACGTCAAAGCCCAGCTTCGCGGCCTCCTTCAAGTCCGGACTGGCGACGGCCTTGATTTCCGCATGGCGGGCGCTGTAGATCGCCCGGGCCGCCTCGGCAATGGCCTTCCGCTCCGCCTGCCAGGCCTTTTCACGGTCGCCTTCCAGTTTCTGGCGCTTTTCCAGATACTCCTTGAAAGCGTCGGACTGGCCCAGCTTCTGTTGGACCTCATACAGCGGCTGGGATTTTGTCCGCTGCTCCTCCTGGAGCTCACTGATCTTCCTTGAAATCGCTTTGAATTCCACCGCCACCGGGCGCTTGTCCAATTCGTCGATTTCCTTTTCAACCTGTTCCCGTTTTACCGACACCTCGTCGCCGAATGCCACCGCCTGCCAGCACATCGCCAGGACGATCAGCCACTTCATGCCGCACCTCCGTGTTTCGCTAATGCGAGATACGCCTCCGCATACCGCTCGCCGAAGATCCGCTGCGAGGGCGCGTCGAAATGCAGGTGGTCGCCGATGTCCGTGAGGCCGGCGGCCGACACGCAGGCGTACCGCGGAATCCGGGCGGCCGCGTCGCGCAGCGCCTGGTTGATGAGCGGGAAATGGGGAATGCCGGGGCGGTCCTTCAGGAACTCGCCCAGTTCGCCGGCGACCACGGGCACGTCCCGGGCGTCCAGGTCCTCGCGCAGTTTCGCGATCATGGCCTCAAACGTCTCCCCGTACGTTGCGGCCCGCTCGGGCACGCCGGAGTCGCCCTCGCCCTGGTGCCACAGGATCCCCTTCAGCCGGCCCTGCTTGAGCGCGATGCGGGTGATGGCCACGGCGTGGTCGTACAGGTCCGCTCCCGGCGCCCACATGTGGAGCTTGGTGCCGCCGAAGGCACAGGGCAGCAGGCCGATTTTCGCCTCCGGCCCGTCCCGCAGCAGGCGCAGGGCAAAGCTCATGCCGGGCCCGATGCCGGCGGTTTCCTTGTCCACGAACAGCGGCTCCCGGGCCTCGCTCCAGCGCCCCACACGAAACATACTGATCCTCGGATCCTTGAGCGGCTCGACGGTCGTCAAAAAGCCCCGGCCGCACATGTTGGATTGCCCGATCAGCAGAAACAAATTCAGTGAGTCCACGGCATGATCCTTTTGCTTCTTCCTCGTGCTCGGTCCAAAGATCAAAAAATCGATGACAACCCTAATACCGTTCGCAAGTGAACGCGTGCTTGCTTCATGATGGCAATAGCGATTTTGGCGTCCTCGATTGTTGCCGATTCTCCAGGATAACGGAACTCAACGGCATAGACAGATAAACGCACCATGCCGGGCCTGAACGCAACAAGATCGGGATGGACGATGGCACATTTGTCCAGCAAGACGGGCAGGGAATGGATCTTGTGGACAACGGACGCTTGCTTTTCAAGAATCGCTTTCAGGTATTTCTCAATGCATTGCTGCGCATGAAAGCAGACGGCGTTATGGGCGGAATAACGCCGAGCTCGCGCCAGCGATAATACCACATGAAAATCTTCCTCTGCCTTTTCCACCCATTCGTCCACGGGTTTACTCATAGAGCACCTCGCCCTCTTCCAGGATGCTCCGAATAAAGGTATCGTTCATGGCCAGGCGCTCTGCCACTTCCGCCGGCCGCTTGACCAGCAAATCCATGGGAAAGGACGTATCCGCTGTCAGGCGGATGGCAATGGCCTGATCCACGTTCCGGGGCTTGTCGTGGTCCATGATGACCAGAATATCGACATCGCTATCTTCCGTAGCCTTGCCACGGGCATATGAGCCGAAAAGGACCACGCGCTGCGGCCGGAATTCCCGGCCCAGCGTTCTGGCATATTTTTGAATAAGGGCTCGATTTACCATGACCGTTCTGCTCACGCACGTTTTTCAACACATGAAGAATGTAACAGGAATCATTTTCGAAGGCGAAACGAAAAAACGACGGCTATTGATGTCCGGCTTTACGGAGCACCAGGACGATCATGCGGTACAGCGCAAGCCTTCCACCTTCGCCGGCCCGCGCCTCCGCAGCCGCACCGCATACACCAGCCCGCCGGCCAGGGCCACCGCCCCCCCCAGGGCAACGGTGTTCGGCGCCCCGAGCCGGTGGGCCAGCGCGCCCGCCAGCAGCGACCCGAACGGCGCCATGCCGATCAGCATCATCGAATAGACCGCCATGACGCGGCCCCGCAGGGGGTCCGGCGAAAGCGTCTGGATGAGCGTGTTCGTGGAGGCCATCTGCCCGACCATGAAAAAGCCCGTGGGCACCAGCAGGGCGCAGGAGAGGCGGAACGATTGCGATTGCGAAAACAGGGCCAGGCAGAGGCCGAAGCAGACGGCGCAGAAGGCGATCCACCGCTCCAGGCCGAGCACCCCGCGCCGGGCGGCCAGCGCCAGCGCGCCCAGCAGCGCGCCCGCGCCCGCCGAACTCATCAGCATCCCCAGCGCCCGCGGGCCGCCGTGCAGGATCCGGTCGACGAAGATCGGCATCAGCACGGCATAGGAGATGCCCGTGAGGCTCACCACCCCCAGCAGCAGAAGCGCGGCGCGCATGGAGCGGGCCGACCAGACGAAGCGGAACCCCTCCACAATGCCGGCCAGGACAGTCCCCGAACGCGCCTTCTCCGGCTTCGCCGTATGGATGAACAGGAGCCCGGTGATGACCGCAATGTAGGACAGGGCGTTGGCGAAGAAGCACCAGCCCTCGCCGATGGCGGCCACCAGGACCCCCGCGATGGCCGGCCCGATGATCCGGGCGCTGTTGAACATGGACGAATTCAGGGCGATGGCGTTGATCAGATCGTCCTTGCCGACCATCTCCACCATATACGACTGCCGGGTCGGCACGTCGATCGCGTTCACCAGGCCCAGGAGCGTGGCGAGGATGAGCAGATGCCAGGGCCGGATGAGGCCGGAAAGGGTCAGGGCCGCCAGGATGAGGGCCAGGATCATGGACGCGCTTTGCGTCCCGACCAGGATCCGGCGCCGGTCGTGGCGGTCGGCCGCGGCGCCGCCCAGGGGGGAGAGCAGGAAGACCGGAAACTGGGAGGCGAAGCCGACCAGCCCCAGCAGCAGGGCGGAGCCGGTGAGGCGGTAGATCAGCCAGGACTGGGCCACGGTCTGCATCCAGGTGCCGCAGACGGAAATGAGCTGGCCACCGAAAAACAGGCGGTAGTTCCGATGGCGGAACGCCCGGAACATGGAAGACAGTCTCTCCTTCATCCGTCCCTTTCGGCCATGACAACTCCGGCAGTATAGGGCCGGCACTTGAATGGCAACAAGCTCAAAGCGCGCTCCGAGCCGGCGCGCTCCGAGCCGGGACTGATTCCCCGGGCCACGGGTCGGAAGACCCGTGCCACGCCATTCGCAAGACGTGGCACGGCCTTTCCAGGCCGTGTCCCATGCCGACTTCCGACCCCTAATTGACCTTGTTCCGGGGTCCCGCGATTGATAGGATAGCCAGATACACATGAACATCATCCGCAAGTCCTGGCATCTCTTCAGAATCCTGCTCGACTTCCGCAAGGGGCGCGAGGTGGCGGCCACCCTGCCCATCCGGATGTGGATCGAATCCACCGCCCGCTGCAACCTGCGCTGCGGCATGTGCCCCAACAAGGACATGCCCGCCGAGGCCAAGAACAACATGTCGCTGGAGCTGTTCCAGTCCATCATCGACCAGGCCGCCCCCTTCGTCCACGACATCTACCTCCACCACCGCGGCGAGCCGCTGCTGAACCCGGCGCTCTTCGACATGATCCGCTACGCGAACGGCAAGGGCATCCCGACCCGCTTCCACTCCAACGGCGCGCTGCTCGACGCCGCCAGGGCCGAAAAGCTGCTCGACGCCGGGCCCAACCTGGTCTCCTTCTCCATCGACGGCTTCGAAAAGGAGCCCTACGAGCGCGTTCGCGTGGGCGCCACGTTCGAGAAGACCCTCGAGAACGTCTTTCGCTTCCTCGAGCTGCGGCGTGCCAGGGGGCTGAAGAAACCCTACGTGGTGATCGAGAAAATCATCTTCAACAGCCAGAAGGAGTCGGCGGACTCCCGCGCCAACATGGCCGATCTGACCCGGCGCTTCAAGGAGGCGGGGGCCGACGAAGTGGTGGAAAAAGCCGAATACGAATGGGCCGAGGAGCGCGCCCCGGAGTCGGGCTGCGCGGGGCGGACCCTGTCCAAGTGCACCTTCCCCTGGTATGCCATGGTGGTGCTCTGGAACGGCAAGGTGACCCCCTGCCCACAGGACTTCTGGGGCAAGATGGAGATGGGCGACCTGGCGACCACGCCGCTCCGCGCCATCTGGAACGGCGAGGCGTACCGCGCCCTGCGCCGCGCCTACGGGGTGAACATCGGCTCCCTGGCCCTGTGCCGCAAATGCGACCGTCTGAAGCGCAAGACCGTGGGAGGCCTCCCGCTGCAATACATGGTGACATTCCTCACCGACCACCTGGTCGGCTACAACGCCTTCCGCCGCTGGCTCGGCACCGCGGAACGCAACGGGTGACAGAATAGCGGATAGCGAATAGCGGATGGCTAAGAGCGGATAGCGGATAGCTCATCCAGCAGCCGGCGGATTTCCTCCGCCGGTTTGCGCGCGCGGATGACGGCCATGCGGTCGGCCTGCGACCGGAGCATCTCGGCGCGGACCGCAGGATTGTGGAGGGCTTCCCCCATCAGTTCGCCCAAGACGGCCGGGGACAGATCGTCCACCTGGAGGCCGGCCTCGCCCAGGGCCTCCGGCATGCCGCCGGCGTGGCGGGCCAGGACGGGGACGTTGTTGGCCATGGCCTCGACCAGCGGCAGGCAGTAGCCCTCGTGCCGGCTCAGCGTCGCGAACAGGTCCGCCCGCGCGTACAGCGCCGCCAGGCCGGCCGGCGACACGAACCCCTCGAAGCAGACGTTGGGCAGGTCCAGCGCCTTGGCCAGCAGGCGCAGCAGGGCGGCATACCGGGGGCAGCTCCGCTCGGACCCGGCGATGACCAGCCGGCTGCGGGGATTGACGCCGCGATGGTATGCCTGGAACGCGAAAATCAGCTCCTCGATACATTTATTGGGAACAAGCCGCCCCACGAAAAGGATATTTTTCAGCGGCCCCGCATACCGGGCGGCCACGGCCGGATCCGGCGCCGTCCGGAAGCGGGCCTCGTCGAACAGCAGGGGCAGCACCTGGCTTTTCGCCGCCGCCCAGGGCGCCAGCTCCGCGGCATTGTAGGCCGAAACGGCCCAGACCGCATCCGCCTGCTCCGCCACCGCCCCCAGCGCCTCGCGGGCGCGCAGCAGCCGCTCCGCCATGGCGCCGTCGAACGCGGCAAAACAGGAGGCCGGGGTGATGTTGTGGTAGCGCAGGACGCGCTTCGCCGGCGTGGCACGGAACGCCGCCGCCACCGAGGGCTCCAGCACGTCGTGCAGCACGGCCACGTCGCCCGGCGAGCCGGCATAGTCTTCCAGGGGGCGCACCCGCCGCGCGGCGGCGGCGTCCGTGAAGGCGCGGGGCACGAACACATCCGACTCCCAGCCCAGCTCCCGGAACGCCGCCTGCATCAGCAGCGCGTCCTGCGAGATGGCGTCGTCCCCGGCGAAGCCCGCCAGCAGCTGGTCAGCCCGCCGCGTCACGGCTGTGTTCCTGTTTTGGACCCGGCTTCCAGGGCGGCGAGGCGGCCGCGCAGCGCGGCCAGCTCGCGCCGCTGCTCCTCCAGGACGGCCTCGAGGGCGAGAACCAGCTGGAGGTTCACGGCGTTCTGCTGGACGGCCACCCGCTCGTGCTGGTAGCGAAGCAGCGTCCACAGCCCCCGCCTGAACCGGGCAGCCAGCCGGCCGGGAAGGCCGGGCCGGGCCGGGAGGGCGAAATCACCGGTGCGGACGGCGCCATGCGCGCGGAGCAGGCCCAGCCAGCGGTCGAGTCCATCCGGGGCGGAAGGCGCATCGCGCAGGGCCGCCACGGGCAGCTGCTGGCGGGCCTCTTCGGCCAGCCCCGGATCGCGACCCGCGGCCGCCTGCTCAAGGCGGGGCAGCCACTCGGCCGTCACATCCCTACCCGCCAGACGGATCGAGCTCATCGTCCTCGCTCCTTTCGGCAGGGGGGGCCAGGATCCGGCGGCCCACCAGCCAGGAGCCTGCCATCAGCAGGATCACCAGGCCGACGGCCAGGGCGTAATACTCCGGGGACGGCTGCTTCACGAGCTTGCCCCACGCCGCATACATCATCGTGGACGGGATCATGCCCAGGAGCGTCGCGAGCATGAACGGAGCTATCCGCATGCCCAGGGCTCCGGCCAGGATGTTGGTCAGCCCGTAATTCGACAGGGGAAAGGCGCGCAGGACAAAAATCAGGATGACCGCCTGCCGGTCATCCATCCGCTCGGGCAGCTTGAACCGCCGGCGGATCTTGTCGCCAAGCGGATGAAACAACCGGCGGGAGAGCACGAAGTGGATGCCCGCGCCGAGCGTGCCCGCCACGGTGCCGATCACCGTGCCCCCCAGGATGCCGTACAAGGCGCCGGCCACGAAGACGACCGGCCAGCGGGGCAGGAACAGGAACGGAAGGACGAGAGAAACGGCGAGGATGCCAAGGGGCCCCCACAGGCCCAGCGTCTGGACCCAGCGCGAGATGGACTCGGGCTTGAAAAACGAGCTCACGGCGGGATGATGCGCCACCGCCACCACCGCCACGGCGAACGCCAGAAATCCCAGCAGGCTCAAGATCCCGGATTTCAGGGTTATTCGCATTCCACCCGCACCTTGAACTGCTTGTACCGGCCCCGCATCCAGTTCACGGCCAGCAGGTCGGACACGGTCTTGGCCAGCCGCCCCATGTTGGTGTACTTGCTGGTCCCGGCCGAGCGGGCCCGGTGACGGACGGGAATCTGCTCCAGGCGGGCGCCGCGCATGAGCGCGAGGGCGGGCAGGAAGCGGTGCATCCCCTTCAGCTCCAGCGGCAGGTCCCGCACCACCCAGGCCTTGAACGCCTTCAGCGAACAGCCCGTATCGCGGATGCCGTCCTTCAGGAAGAAGCGGCGGATCGCGTTGGCGAACCGGCTGCCGACGCGCTTGGACCAGGTGTCCTGCCGGTTCATCCGGTAGCCGCAGCAGACATCGCAATCCCCCAGGCGGGCCAGCAGGGCGGCGATGTCGGCCGGATCGTTCTGCCCGTCGGCGTCCATGGCCACGACGGCTTCGCCGCGGGCGTGGCGGAAGCCGGCGCCCATGGCCGCACTCTGGCCGCTGTTGGGCGCCAGGGTCAGGACGCGAATGCCCGGGAGGGAGCGGGACAGGCTGATCAGGATATCCAGGGTGCGGTCGGCGGAGCCGTCGTTGACGGCCAGGATTTCAAACGTCAAGCCCAGTCCCGACAGCACGCCGTGCAATTCACGCAGCACGCCGTCGATGCAGGCTTCCTCGTTATAGACCGGAAGCACCACCGAGACCTGCACCGTGTCGGAAGCGGCGTTGAGCGGGCCATTCCCTGATTTCATGTTTCGCATTATATCAGAAAAGGCCCGCCGCACAATCGGCGATTACCGGATCAGGATGAGCGTGCCCGCGGGCGGCGCCGCCTCGTAGGCCCCCATGTCCACGCGCCCGCTGCGGATGCGGGACTGACCGGCCAGATCGGACGCAATCCCCATCCACGGCAGGTTCAACCCCACATTCCGGCAGGGCGAACCCGAAAGCAATTTGAAGTTCCCCGCCACCCGATCGGTCAGCAGCGGATCCGCCGTGATGTTTCCGTTCACTCCGTTTGTCAGGCCCGGCGAACAACTGTATCCGATATTCGCAAACGTCAGCGCCGAAATGTCGTTCACCGTGTTCGACATCGTGTTGCGGTTGAAATAGACAATCGTGTTCGTGAGCCCTCCACCCGACAGGTAAACACCGTCGCCCGAGACCGTCACGGCCGGATTCAGCGTCAGGTTCGACGCCACCGTGCAGTTCTCGAGGACCGTTCCCGGGTTCAGGAACACACCGCCGCCATAGCCAATCGCCCGGTTGGGCCCGGCGCGGTTATAGGCGATCAGCGCATTCCTCACCACGCCCGTTCCACCCGACAGGTACATCGCCCCGCCGTACGAACCATGATGACCGATCGAATCCGAATCATTAAACAGGAAGCGGCTGTCCAGCACCGTCACCAGGCTGCTTTCCGACGCGATCCCGCCGCCAAGCGCCCGGCAGTTGTTGCTGCCCGATATCCCTTTCGCGGCGTTCCGGATGAACAGCGACCGCCGGATCGTCACCGTCGAATTCAGGGCATACAGTCCTCCACCCCATGCGTAGCCGTTGAACTGCGCGCTCACCTGGTTGTTGGTAAACACGCAATCCTCTATCTCCAGGCTTGATGCGAGCACATAGATCCCGCCGCCCACGGCCTTTGCCGTATCCGCGGGCGTCGCCCCGTTTGCGATCGTCACCCGCGCCATCCGGCCGGACACCACGTTCGCCACGTCCATCACCCGGATGGAACCCGCCGACCGCCGGATCACCGTCGGCCACCGGACCGGATCCCACGCTCCCGGCCCCGCCGGCAGGTTCGTCGCCTCATACCCGCCCAGGATCTGAACGTTCTGCTGGCCCGACCACACCAGCCCGGTCGTGATATTGAACGTCTCGCCCGCCACATAGATCGTGTTCGAAACCAGGGCGAAGTCGATCGCCGCCTGGACGTTCCGGAACGCCTTGGCCCAGGTTGTCCCGTCCGACCCGTCTCCCCCCGTCCACACATAGATGGACGAGGCTGAAATCCGGATATAGGCCGTCTTCACCAGTTCCGCCGACTGGCTCAGGCTGTTCACCACCCGCATCCGCACCGAGTAGACCCCCGGTACGAACACGTTCGTCACCACGCCCTTGTCGCTCCCCGTCTGCTCATAGGTGCTGTCGTTGTTGAAGTCCCACGAGTAGACCAGTCCGTTCGTATCCGCCCCCGCCACATAAGCCGTGAACACCACGTCAGCCGAATCAATGCCCTGCCGCCGGTCGGCGATGAAATTGATGCGCAAAATCCCCTCATCCAGGGGTTCCGATTCAAGCGCCCCCATGTCGGGTTTTCCGTTCCCCAGGCGCGGGTTTCCGGCCACATCCACCGCCGACGCCATCCAGCCCAATTCGAGGCCCGCATCCAGCACCGGCGAGCCAGGCCGCAACCGGAAGTCGCCCCCGGGCGCGTTCATATATTCCGGATCCTTCCCCGTGTTCCCGGTTCCGGCCCGTTCCGGTTGCGTGCACGCATAGGCCAGCGTGCCCCCGCTCGCCGAAACGCTCGCGTCCAACCTATCGAAATCCCGATAGTTCCCGAAGAAGACCGAATTCGACACCGCAACCGTGGCTCCCGAAAGGAACACGCCCGCCACCGTGGCGGCGTCCCACGACCGGTTGCCCGCCGCCGTCGTGCTCTCCACGATGCCGGCCGTCGCATAAATCGCGCCGCCGTCCTTCTGGGACTGGTTCTGCGTCAGCAGCGTGTTCCGGATCCGCCCGCCCGTCATGTAGACGCCGCCGCCCTGCGCGCTGGCGGAAGTGGTGGTCGTCATCCAGTTCGTCCCGATGACGCAATTCTCGATGCTGCCGCCCACCATGTAGATGCCGCCGCCCCGGCGCAGGGCGCCCCCCTGGCCCGAAACCCGGTTGTTGACGATCACCGAGCGGCGCAAGCTGTGCGTGGTTCCGTCCATGTAAATCCCGCCACCGTAATTGCCGCCATAGTTGCCGAACGAAGCCTGGTTATTCGAGATCACGGTATCCACGATCTCCCAGCGGCCGCGGGTCAGGAACACGCCGCCTCCATATCCGTCTCCAGTATTAGGCTGGCTGCCCAGGAAGCGGTTGTCCGCCACCACCGCGTTCGTCAGCGTCACCCGCCCGTTCAAACCGTAAATGCCGCCGCCAAACAGATGCTCGTTGGCTTGTCCGTTCAGCGTGTTGTTGGTCACGGCAATCCGATCCAGCGTCAGGCTGCCGTTCGCGATCACCAGTCCGCCGCCGTGCCGTGCGTAGAAAAGATCGGAATCCCATGGGGCCATGGATGTCGGAAAGTTGGGCACCGCCCCGCCCGTGAACGTCAGTCCCTCGATGCGCCCGCCGGTGCCCAGCACGCCAATAACCTCGACTACTCGGGCGGAGGCGCCCGCCGCCGTCACCACGGTGTCGGCCGCTCCCGCTCCCAGCAGCTGCATGCCGTATTTCACCATCCGCAGCGGAAACGTCTCGCCAGCCGTCATGCCGTAGACGCCCGCCGCCACGTGGATGCGGCTGCCTGGCGCGGCCGCCTCCAGCGCGCGCGTGAGGGTCCGGAACGGCGACCTGCTCAGCCCGGTATTGCCGTCACTCCCCGCGTTGGAAACATACAGGTCGGCCAGCGCCGGATCCAGCATCGCCCGGCGGTCCGCCGCTGTCACGGGGGCTCCGGCCCGGAAATGATACCCCATGTCCACCGCGTCCGCGTCCGCCGTGCCGTTCGTCCGGGTCGTCCGGTCGGCCAGCCCCCAGAAGGCGGCCGTGTTCGTCCCCGCGTTCAGGCCCGGACTTCCGCCGCCCAGGTACAGCGCCGATTCAAACGCCGGGTCGCCGCCGAAGTTGCCGTTGGTCCCCGCACCCGCGAGGCTGTTGGTCAGGCAATAGGCCAGGGTGGCCGCGCCGAAGATATCGACGTCATTCTGGTTGAGAATCGAATTGGTCGCGGCCAGCGTTCCCGCGATGCGCACCAGTCCGTAACGGCTGTGGCCGACGATGCTGCTGTTATAAACGGCAAGCGTTCCCGCCTGCAGCCGGATGCCGTCCCGGTGATTGCCCGTAATCAGACTGTTGAACACGGTCATGGCGGCGGTCGCCCCCTGGAGGTAAAGACCGTCGCCCAGGGATCCGCCCGACGAATAGTTGTTCGCCACCACGCTGTTCACCAGGCGATTGGTCCCGCCGTCCAGGAAGAGGCCCGCGCCCCGATGGGAGGCGCCGTTGTCGTTCCAGTTCTCCACAATCGCGCTTTCCGTGACCAGCAGCGTGCCGTTGATCGCGGCAATGCCCGCCCCCGAAGCCGTCGTGTTCGCCAGCCGGTTGTCGCGGATCGTGCAGTTG
>CAYZVY010000001.1:0-5696 GCA_964481675.1 uncultured Verrucomicrobiota bacterium | reverse complement strand
GCCCGCCCCCGAAGCCGTCGTGTTCGCCAGCCGGTTGTCGCGGATCGTGCAGTTGGTGACCGTCAGGGTGCTGTTCGTCGCGAACAGGCCGCCGCCGAACCCTTCCAGGCTGTACCCGTTTTGGATCGTGACCCCGTCCAGGACGCCGTTCGTGACGGCCATCACGCGGACAATCCGGTTCATCCGGGTCGGCAGCCGCGTGATCACGGTGGGCCACGCATTCGGATCCCGCTCGCCCGGCAGACCGCCGACGGCGTTGCCCGCGTATCCCCCGCGGATGGCCACCCCCGACACGCTCCATTCCAGCTGCGTGCCGACCCTGAACGTGTGGCCCGCCAGGTAGACGGAGCCGCCGGACGGCACCGTATTCAACGCGGTCTGGATGTTCGTGAACGCCATCGCCCAGCTGCTCCCGTCGCCGACGGACGGCCCGTTGGTCGCCACATAGACGGCCGGGGAATCGGCAACCGTCGTGAAATTGGACGCCGCGGCCGCCGTGGCCCAGCCATACGCGTTAGTCGCGTAACTGCGGTAATAGTAGGTGGTGGCCTTCGCCAGGTTGGTCAGGAGACAGGAGAAGGCGCCTTCCCCGACGGAGCCCGCGACCGCTTCGTTCGTCAGGGTCCCCGCCGTCTCTCCCCAGAAAAAGGAAGCCTGCGCCCGGATGCCCTGGAGCAGGGTTCCGTTCAGCAAGGCGGTTTTAAACCCCACCAGCGTGGCCCCGGCGCCATTGTCAACCGCGAGGGGCCCCCACGTCTTGAATGTCCGGGACGGCTGCGCCCACCCGGTACCGAGCGCATTGCTCGCGAAGAAGGTATAATAATAAGTCGTATTCGAGGCCAGGCCCGTCGCCTGCCAGGTCAACCCGTTGGAGATCGGTTGAACCCCGAACGCATGGCTGTTCGCCCAGGTCTGGTTGGTGCCGCGGTCCTCCGTGTCCCAGTACACCCAGACGGTGGTGGGCGCGGAACCGGTCGAGGTCAGGTTGCCGATCAGGTCCGCGGCCGAGTCGGTGACGTTGGTCGCGGCCGTGTTCACCACAACGGGCAGATCGCTCACATACCTGACAATCACGATACCGGAACCGCCGTTGCCCCCGATGCGGCCCGTTGCCGTTCCCGTATATCCGGCGCCCCCGCCCCCGCCGCCCGTGCCCGGCGTCCCGGGGATGGCATTGGTCGACCCGCGCGATCCGGCTCCTCCACCCCCCAACCCACCGGCGCCCCCGCCGTCGACCAGCAGAACGGCTCCTTCCAGACCGCCACCGCCGCCGCCGCCGTAATAGCTTTCAAACACCAGGCGGCCGTTCCCGCCCTTCCCCCCTACACCCGCCGTGCCCAACCCTCCCTTTTCGGACGCCCCGCCGCCGCCGCCGCCGGATCGCAGATTCGCGGTGCTGGAGCCAATATCACCCGCAAAGCCCTGGCCCACCGTGCCGGTCGAGGAGGCCACCGAGGAATTGCCGCCGCCGCCGGATCCGCCCGTCGTCGAGGAATAGCCCAACCAGCCCGCGCCGCCGCCTCCGCCCTGGGCCACCATCGAAACGCCGAACGAGGAGTTGCTGCCTCTCGTCCCGTTTTGAGGAACAAGATTATAGGCCATCCCCCCCACGCCGCCATCGCCGACCACCACGGCATAGCTGCCCGCCGTCACCGCATAATCCGATGTGACGACAACCCCGCCGCCGCCGCCGCCGCCGCCCATCGTCGTGCCGCCGCCGCCGCCACCGGCCACCACCAGAACCTCCAGCGTTCCATCCGCCGTCACCGTGAGCGTGTTGCTTCCCACGGTCGCAAAGAGGTGGGCTCGATAATTGGTGCCGTTGACCGTGTAGTTGGTTTCGATGGTGCCGCCCGTTGCACTCACGGCCGCGTGCACGGTCGAGGCCAACCCGAACAGCGCGATCCCGAAACCGAGAAAAAACCGGGAATACGAACGGAAGTCGATCTGTCCTGTCATGATGCTCCCTCCAGAGTCATACGCTCGCACGTCATCATAAAAATACGGTATTTTTATAGTTTGACATTTTTACAGGAGCTTGCCAACACCTGATTCTTCACCCGTTCCGCGCGGGGCGCAGCTGCGACTTGTACGGGGGAAAGGCATGCGCACGTGTAGGGGCGCTGCTTGCGGCGCCCGCAAGTCCGGCACCTCCACTCGGCGGGCTTCGCAAGCGAAGCCCCTACACCACTTGTTGCAACATCAAATCGCAGATGCGCCCATGGTGCTGGACATTGAATAACTTGGCAGGATTGCCGCCTCTATGCCATGATGGCGCGGTCATGAACACGTCCTTCAACCTGCTGAAAGCCTGGGGGATCCCGATCAAGATCCACGTCTCCCTGCTGGCCCTGCTGGCCATCGTGAGCCTGCTGGCCTGGCAGATCGGGGGCATCGAGCAGGTGCTGTTCAACGGGGCGCTCCTGGTGATCGTCTTCAGCAGCATCGCCCTGCACGAACTGGCCCACTCCCTGGTGGCCATCCGCAAGGGCTGCCGGGTGCGCGAGATCACCCTCATGTTCGTCGGGGGCGCCGCCCAGATGGACGAACTGCCCCGAAAGCCAGCCGACGAAATCGGGATCGCCCTGGCGGGCCCCGCCTTCAGCCTCCTGCTGGCCGCGGCCGCCTGGTTCGGGGGCGGACAGCTGGACTGGCCCCTCCTGCCCGCGGTGTGGGGCGACCGCCCGATCAACCTGATCCAGTTAACCGGCCAGATCAACCTCACCCTGGCCCTCTTCAACCTGCTGCCCGCCTTTCCCATGGACGGCGGACGGGTGATGCGCGCACTCATCAGCCGTAAGATCGGATTCCTGCCCGCCACTTTCGTGGCCTCACGGCTTGGCCGCGTCGCCGCCATCATCATGGCAGTCGTCGCCGTCAAGGTCCAGTTGTGGAGCCTGATCCTCATCGCCGTTTTCCTGTTCCGCGCCGCCGGCCGGGAATTCGACTTCGTGCAGCGCCAGGATCGGGATGACAGCCTGATCAACCTGCCGGACGGACGGAAATAGCCTCGCGCACCAGCGCCAGCAGCGCGATGCAGGCCACGTCGGACCGCAGGGGCCCGCCCGCCAGGCCGACAGCCTTGAACCCGTGATCGGCCAGCAGGCCGGTTTCGAATGTGTTCCAGCCGCCCTCGGGGCCCACCGCCAGGAGCAGGCCCGGCGGATCGCCGGCCACGGCCTGGTTCATTTTCTCCGATACGCCCGGGTGCGCCATGATCCTGAGGGAGCCGGGCGACCAGGCCTCCAGCTCGTCCTCGATGAACGGCTTGAAGCGACGGTGGATGCTCACCACCGGAAGGCGGGTCGCGCCGACCTGCTCGCATCCTTCCAGCAAATGTTCGCGAATGAAGGCCGGCTCCAGCACGTGGGAGTCGAAATAGGGACGTTCCACCTTGTCGGCATTAACCAGTCCGACGCGCCGGACGCCGAACTGGGCCAGCACGGACCAGAGGCGCTTCATCACCTTCGGCCGCGGCAGGGCCAGCAGCAGATCCAGGGGAAACGGCTCGGGAGGCGAGTCCGGTTCAAAAACGCATTGCAGAACGATCCCTTCGGGACCGTCGGACCGGATGGTCCCCGATCCAAGGGGACCTTCGATCAGGCCGATGCGGATCGTGTCGCCCGGGCGGGACTTCAACACGGTCCGGATGTGGACGGCGCGGCGATCCGCGAGGATCACCACGCCGTCCGGACCCCGTTCCGCCGGGTCGATCAGGATGCAGTTCATGCCATCTTCTTGAGCGCCGCCTTCTTCAGGGCCAGCTTGGGCAGCGGATTCTGCCGATGCGTCTCCTCGAGCGCAAACACCTGGTTCCGCACCTGGGCCAGCGACACTTCCAGTTTTCCGCCATTCACGAGGGCATTGTACACATTATCATAAAAACCCTTGGAGATGGCCTGGAACACGTCCGGAATCTCGAGCTTCCATTCGCCTTCCACCCAGGGGAGCTGTTCGCGGTTGTAGGCGCGGTTGTCGGACCACCCCTTCATGAGCGTCTGCTTCGGGGCCTTGGCGGCCTCGTAGGAGCGCCACTTGAGCGACTGGAAGTTGCCCGTCATGCCGCCGCGCGTGCAGCTGATGCTGAACGTATCGCCCTGGGGAAAGGCCTGGTAGCTGCTGACGTTGACCTCAATCGTGGGGGCGTTCTTGCCGTGCAGGACCACGAAGGCGTAGTCGTCGGCATCGCCAAAGGAGGCGGGGCCCGACCACAGCTTGGCGAAAACCTCGGGCTTCCGATCGCCGAACAGCACCACGGCCATGTCCAGCGGATGGGGTCCGGTGTTATTGATGTTGCCGCCCCACATCTCCTGCTTGGTCTGCCAGTCCCAGCGCCGGGCATAGCCGCTGTAGTTGATGCGGGCGTTGACCAGGTCGCCGAGCACGCCGGAGGCGAGAATCTCGCGCATCTTGATGAACGCGGGCTGGAAGCGGCTGTTCTGGAACGGAGCCAGGACACGGCGGCTCTTTTTGGCGGCGGCGACCATCTTGTCGAAATCGGCCACCTTCACGGCGCTGGGCTTCTCGCAAACCGTGTGGAACCCGGCGTTGAGGCCGGCGATCGCGCCCTTGGGGTGGAGGTAGCTGGGCGTGGCGTTGATGAAGAGGTCGAACCCGCCGGCCTTGAGCATCTCCTCGTAATTCTTGTAGGTTTTGCAGCCCAGTTCGGCCTTGGCCTGCTCGCGCCGCTCGGGCAGCAGGTCCGCCACCGCCACGATCTTGAATTGCTCTGTCGCCGTGCGCAGCCACCGGGCGTGAATGTCATACCCGCTCCGCCCCTGCCCCGCAATCGCCACCTTGATGATCTTGCCGTCCATGCCGATGCTCCTTTTTACACGAGATTTGAGCGATCCTAAATCATTCCCGGCCATTTGTCCATTTCGGACATGTCAGGCGGGCGCATCCCGGTTCAGTTCAGACCGGGCGCACCTGCGAATAAATGGATTTGATTAAAAGGATCGAATCCCGCCCGGGATGGCGTACAGTATCCCGATGGACATCGAACGGGCGCGCCTCCTTGAAAACGACCGGACGCTGGCCGCCATCCTGCACCGGACCGGCGGCCTGCCCCTGAAAGCCCATCTGGCCATCGCGGCAAAGGCGGTGGACGGATTCCAGGCCTTCTACGGCACCACATGGACGAACGTGGGCCGCCGCCACATCGACTGGTCCGGACAACATCACGACCACGGGGAGTGGCGGGCCCAGCTCAACCGCTTCCGGCCGATTCCCTCCCTGGCTGCGGCCTACGCGGAAACGCGCGACGAACGGGTTGCCGAGGCGGCCCGGGACTACCTGGAGGACTGGATGACCGCGCATCCGGCGCGCGTCGGCTGGGACGTGGCGCCGTATGACAACAGCCTGAACCTGTCCAACCGCCTGACGGTCTGGGCGGAAAGCCTCCCCCGCCTGCAGGCCAGTCCGGTTTTCACGGACGACTTCCTCGGCCGGCTGTTCGCCTCGATCACGGCCCAGCTCAACTGGCTGCTGGACAACCTGAAGGGGCGCGGCAACTGGTACGTCGCGCAGGCGGACACGCTGCTGGGCGTCGGCCTCCGGCTGGACTTCCTGCCCGACGCCGCCGCCTGGCGCGGCCGGGGCGTGAAGATCCTCAACGAGGCCTTCCGCCGCCAGGTGCTGCCCGACGGCGCGCATAACGAGTGCAATCCGGGCTACCACCACGACATGCGGCGGCT